>JACZSJ010000133.1 GCA_022574295.1 Pseudomonadota bacterium | reverse complement strand
TGGATTCCCGCATTCACGGGAATGACGGTTGTTGACTGGGTCGCTCTTTGATATCCATATCACCGCGACATTAGTGCATCCATGCACGTCATACCGTTTCAAGGACAGTATGACGATGGGGCTTTCTTGGTCCCTCTTCTTTTTGAAAAGAAGGGACTCGCCGTTCAAGGGCGAAACCAAAACTATGATAAAACTAAGATCTTACAGATAAATAAAGTCCGCCTTTCAGGCGGTATATTTTTACTGGATTCCCGCCTGCGCGGGAATGACGTAAGTTAAACTTACACCGAATTGAATTGAGAAGTCGCTCTTTGACATCCATGTCATCGCGACATAAGCGCATTCATGCGCGTAAAAAAGGCCGCTCGAAAGCGGCCTTTTGATTATTACAATAAAGTAAAAAACTAAGTCAGCAATGGTGCAATCACCAAACTGACAATCGCCATCACATTAATCAAAATATTCATCGCAGGACCGGAGGTATCCTTCAGCGGATCACCAACGGTATCACCGACAACCACTGCGGTGTGTACATCTGAACCCTTGCCTCCCAGATTACCCTTTTCAACATATTTTTTGGCGTTGTCCCAGGCACCACCGGCATTGGCCATGAACAGTGCCATCATGACACAGCAGATCAGCGCGCCACCCAACATCCCACCAAGTGCTCGCGGACCAAATACAAAGCCAACGACAACAGGGGCCAATATGGCAAGGGCTCCCGGGGCAATCATACGTTTCAATGCCGCATTGGTCGCGATTTCAATACAACGCTGGTTATCGGGTTTAGCCGTCCCTTCCATAAGACCTGGAATTTCCTTAAATTGACGACGGATCTCCTTGATCATATCAGAGGCCGCATCACCCACCGCATTCATGGTCATTGAGCTGACCAGGAAGGGGAAGATGCCACCAAGGAACATGCCGGCGAGCACCAGTGGATCATTAAGCTTGAGGATAAAATCAGGATCATCCAGTGTGATCCTTTCAATAAAGGCGCTGATCAATGCCAGGGCAGCGAGCGCGGCCGCACCAATTGCAAAGCCCTTGCCAATCGCAGCAGTGGTATTACCAACTTCGTCCAGGGAGTCGGTAATTTCACGTGTTTCCTTACCCATCTTTGCCATTTCAGCAATGCCACCGGCGTTATCAGCGACAGGGCCATAGGCATCAATCGCCATGGTCATACCAACAGTAGCCAACATGCCTACAGCGGCGATACCGACACCATAGAGTCCAGCAAAATGGCTGGCGGTCAGTATGATGGCGCAGATAGTCAAAACGGGAATGGTCACAGATTGCATGCCGGTAGCAAGCCCCGCAATGATCACGGTTGCCGGACCGGTTTCGCCATATTTTGCAATCTTGCGGATGGGGGCGCCGCCTGTGTAATACTCGGTGACCAGACCTATAATAATGCCACCTAGAGCACCAGAGATTACAGCGATCCAGATGTTGCTCGAAGCATTCATCTGCGCAATCAGAATATAAGACGCGATGATGAAGAGAATGGATGCACCCATAGTGCCGTAGCGCAAGGCAACTTCTGGACTTTTTGAGGAAAAGAGTTTGACGGAAAAGATACCTATCATGGAACAAATCAGGCCAACGGAAGACAATGCCAGTGGCATGAACGTCAATGTTTCGCGACCACTTGAGGTAAGTTCTGCAACGGTGGTTAGGCTCATGGTGGCAGCCAGTGCGATGGTTGCAATCATGGCCCCACAATAAGATTCAAAGATATCTGATCCCATGCCAGCAATGTCACCGACGTTATCGCCGACGTTATCAGCAATCACGCCCGGATTGCGAGGATCATCTTCGGGGATGCCTGCTTCCAGTTTGCCCACCAGGTCAGCACCAATGTCTGCGCTCTTGGTGAAGATGCCACCGCCAACACGCGAGAACAATGCGACCGATGATGCGCCCATGGCAAACCCTTCAATGGCGTGGATGGTGTGTAGGTCACCGGCAAAGAAATGATAGAGCAAACCAATACCAAACAAGCCCATGGCAGCAACCGTGAGCCCCATGATGGAGCCACCAAAGAAGGCTATCTGTAAGGCCTTTGCCGCCCCTTTAGTATTAGCGGCGACTGCTGTTCTCACGTTCGCATGGGTTGCGGTATACATACCAAAGTAACCTGCGGATCCTGAACAAAGGGCACCAAGCAGGAAGGCCATCGCCGTATTCATGCCGAGATCAGTGCTGGCGATGGCAACAATACAGATGACACAAAAGATAGCCAGGCGTGAATATTCGCTCTTCATGAAGACCATGGCACCGAGGTGGATTTCATTACCAATCTCAACGACCGCGCCCTCACCGGCAGGTTCAGATTTGACCTTTAAAAAGACCAGTACCGCACAAATAAGACCAAAAATGCCTAATCCGATAGGCAGATGGGTAATAGACAGCATAGGAAAACCCCTTTATTTCAATATTGGATATGTGATTTCATTAAATACATGATTTCTAACGCGTCTTTTTCACGCTAGAAGGTGACCCTGCACCAAAGTTGGGAATTTATACAGGTATCGACCTGTGCTGTAAAGCGATGCAGCAGATTTATCTGATAGTTTTCAACATCTTTGCAAGCTCATAAAGCGGCAGACCCATCACCCCCGAATAACTACCCTCCAGTCGCTCAATGAAGGCAGCGGCCTTGCCCTGTATCGCATAGGCGCCTGCCTTGCCCAGGGGCTCTTCTGTTTCACAATATTCCAAGATGTCAGATTTACTTAATGGGCGAAAGCTAACATGACTTATATTGAGACAAACCTGTTCAGTTTCAGTAATAAGCGCAACAGCGGTGTAAACATGATGCGTTCGTCCTGATAATTGCTCAAGCATATTAATTGCATCCTCTTTGGTCTCAGCTTTCCCCAGGATTAAATTATCGAGTACCACACTGGTATCTGCAGCAAGCACAGGGAGATTGTTTTGAATCTTTGATTTTGCTGCACGAGCTTTTTCCAGCGCGATACGTTTGACATAAGTTTTGGCGGGTTCCCGGCCGTCCCAGGTTTCGTCTATATCAATATCAATTGTCTCGAAGTCGATACCGATTTGTTCGAGGAGTTGTTTACGGCGAGGGGAGGTTGAGGCCAGGTAGATTTTCATTTTTGTTATTATTCAGTATTGTTGGGTTTGTTACTAGACTTGAGTATTTGTTTCGCCTTTTACCGGCGAGCTCACTGCTCTTTACTTGTCTAAAAAATGAAGTGCCCAAGGTCGCTCCTGTGCATCCATGCACCTGCGACATTCGTGCTTCCTGCACATCAAAAAAAGACACCCCGATATAATTGCTATGCAACAAAAACCATTTATTCATCCAATCCGAGAAGCTATTAGGGGTCTTATTCTCGAAATTATCAGGTACACTACAAAAACAGATTG
>JACZSJ010000062.1 GCA_022574295.1 Pseudomonadota bacterium | reverse complement strand
AAAAAACATAGAAGGCTGGGAGGAATATCTTCGCGTTATTAATAACTTTTTATGCTGATGTAATGCGGCAATACACTTAGGGAACCTCTGATTAAGTCCAGCCTGTCATTTCGAGCGCAGCGAGAAATCTTGTAGCCAACTGATTTTACTTAATATTTTCAACTTAAGATTTCTCCCGTTGGTCGAAATGACAACTTGATCAGAGGTTCCCTAATATTAATTCATGACTAACTTAATGATTACGGGAAATTGATCATTATTTGCGCAGTATAATTTAACGTCATGACGAAATGCAGTGACATCGACCCCTAAGTAAACGCCTTTAATGTACTTCATCTTGTCGAGTCCCCCTGTTGCCATGCGCTTTGCAACATCGTTAAATCCCTGGAACCTTTTCAAGTGGGCAACGGAAACCTGAATCAGTCCTTGTATAAACAGTCCCGTTTCTGTCTGTCTTCCTGCGGCAACCCAGACGGCTTCAAGGGCCTCATGCGCCTCCCACCAATAGCCATGGTTGAACAAGTCGATTCCATATAGATACTCATCGCAGGATTGCCATTGATCAACCACGAAAGGCTCGAGTTTTTCTAATGGTTTATTGTATGAGTGACCTTCGGGATCGCGCGTAGGATGCGGTGCTTTGCCCGGCACGAAACGGTAAGATGGAAACGTTCGGTCAGTGTAACGGGGTGGTGTTGTTTTTCCAGGTGAGTTCATTGATGTTTGATGGTTTATTTCAGGTACCAGTATGAGGGTAGCGTCTGTAATCGTGGATCATCCACTGGACCGCCGACAGTAAAATGGTACAAACTTTGCCAACTGTGATCACTGATGCCCAGCACCTCATGCATGGCATCATCAAAAAAGCAGCCGATGCCTGTCGATTGTATGCCAGCTGCTTCAGCTTCCAGGTACAGGATTTGTCCTATCAATCCCGTTTCCCAGAACAGGCGCGGATAAAATAATGCGCCGTACTGTTCAAGGCTGGCGTCGAACTCTGCCAGCATGCCCAGCGCAAAGGCACCGTCTGCAGCAATGTCCTGATGACAATTGATTGTTCGTGCGGCATCGATTGCATTGGCATATTGCAGTAGATACAGATGGAGAGATTCGGGACAATCTTTGGGTTTATCCCAACTAAAATCTGAACGTAAAGCTTTTCTTAAAGAAGGTTCGTGATCAGGATCGCGGACGAGTAAATATAGTCCTGCTGGCAAGTCATCTACACGATGGATGAAAATTGCGAGTGAAACGCGTGCATGCCAGGGCAATACTGCTATTATATTTTTACCCAAATGCGGAGAAACATGCACCATCATTCTATAAAATGATTCTTTACTGATCGTACTATGCCCATCCATCGCCAGCGCGCTTCGACGTTGCCTGATGATCTTTCGTGCTGATACTCTTCTGTCATTGTCAAGTTTGTTTTCATTATTGTATTTAACTGAAGGAACCCGTTTTTGAATCAATGAACTATCACCATTAAAACGGCATGCTTCTGCAACGGTGTCAATGATCGGCCATTCATGATGATGGCTGCTTAATGTATTTGGACTGCCTTCAAACTCAATATCCTTGACCCGCTTAAGTAATGTAGCAGACAGATTAACGATAAGATCAGCTGGTGTGTTGTTTTCATCTGTGGGAAGAATTGCCAGCAGGCAGTCTGGATGTTCCGCCTCGATGCCCTTCTGTTGATGGAGTCCTAACAATATTGCCAGATCGTTATCTGTTACGGAATGA
Source organism: Pseudomonadota bacterium (assembly GCA_022574295.1). Classification (GTDB taxonomy): domain Bacteria; phylum Pseudomonadota; class Gammaproteobacteria; order Eutrophobiales; family Eutrophobiaceae; genus SMWN01. The sequence continues at coordinate 10,064 of JACZSJ010000062.1, read as the reverse complement.
ATTAGCCTGGTCTTCCAGCCGAGCGCTGCTGCGGCAAAAGTAATAGCGCCAATCGCATGTCCTACATCGTGGTGGCAATAACGGAAGGCACGTTCTCCGTATTTCCATGATTCACGCCAATAGATCGAGGTCAGTGAAATCAACAGGGAACCTGGCGGCAAGTTCTGATTGATAGCTTTCCATTCCTCATTCGTTAGGATGATACGGCGCTCCAGTGCATGTGCATAAGCGGAATAATGATAGACGGCTGTCACATCACTTAAATCTTTAATTGGCCCGGCGATCAAATAAGCCTCGGTGGGGTGGAGGTCGCCGCTTGAGGGATTAACCCGTAATGACCAGCGATTTTCGCCTGCCTGTTTCCAGGCGGAGATCGCGAGGCTCTCGTAAAAGAGACGACTAATTGAATCCCGATTTATAGGTGTGATAGGTTCCTGCCATGTATCGAATAATGAGTCATAGGTGGGCGTTTTGGTAATCTGTGGATGCTCAAGTGGAAGTGTTAATGATTGATCGTAACGCCGAAAAGGATCGGGTTGGTTATCCCAATCCATATACCCCAATGAGCGCGCATAGTGTTGAAATTGATGTTTAGTGCGATCGTGATACTCGTATACGGCATCGAGATTAGCGGGGTTACTCTGTTTTTTGGATATTGTTGTCAAGGTAATTTAATGAATAGCATATTTAGAAATCAAGGGTTATACCCAAATTTATGTGAAAAAATACTGGTGGTGTTCTTGCCTCTATTACCCCCGAAGTGCTGATCTTGACTCACATGAACCCGTATAGACACATAAAATTTGTAATAATATCTGAGATCACGTTGTAAAGGTTTTAAGTTGATACTTTTGCTGGCAAGGAAACGGACCCTCTATAAACCAATGGTTACAATTCTCATGGGATAGGGCAGAAATCTGGCTGCCTCTTGTTTCGAATTCACCATGCATACAAATATCGACATCATGATCTTGAAGGATGGATTTTGCGGTTTCCAGGGTAAATTGTTTTTCATATAGCTGACATAGTTGCCTGACTCGTCCTTCCCTGGAGTCAGGGGAAAGAGGGTCTTCATTCGTTCCAACTGAAAAGTGCCGAGCAAAATTAAAATCTGTACTGCTTGATAAGTGTCCTTCTTCTATAAATACGCGATTTAATTCTGCATGGCGCAGATCTCCTTTTCCATGGATGCTGAGGTTATTCGATATCGATCGGGTTCCGCTAGTAATTCTTTCAGCAACCCAATAGTTACCAGCGGTTTCCAAAACCCACGCTTCATTTTTATCCGCGATCAGGAATGAGTTATGATAACTAAAAACAAAATGTTCGGCACAATTCCCACCTTGTCCATACGTTTCTAATAGTTCCACAATCACATTCAAAGCTTCGGCCGCGGATGCTGCTCGCTCGAGCCCTAGCCTCACCAAATCCATGCCGAGTAATCCCGTATCGCTGTATGGCTGTGTTGTCCACACTGCTTCATTGCCAATCACAACTCCCTGTTCGTTTGCCCCCATTTCTGCACCCCACATCCATCGCGGTTTGGAAAGAACGACTGCAAAAGTTTGTTTGGCTTGAGGGATTTGAAGGTAAGTACACTGTACTACTGTTTTCGAGGAGTAGTTTTGGGCCGGGAATGCCACAATATCCTGGATCTCACCCTTAGGGCGATCACTATTTTTACCAAATATTACTTCCCTGCCAAGGGTAGTATTGGATAAAGACACAAACGTATCACACATGTATTGAACTCGTTAAATTATAATTATACCAACCCGGTATTCTGTATATCATAATTAAATGGTCAGTGAGGCGATAACTCAATTTACAATAATATTATAGTTGTAATTCCTGGTAGCCGCTTAAAGTCCACAATAACCCGGAGGTCAAGTCCGTTACCGCAGGTCTTTACGGACTCCTCGTCCATGGCGGTTTCTTGGATCTTGAATTGAAATAAAGGGGGGTAGTTTTTTTTAGGGATCTTTTCGTTTTATGATATCTTCTATAGGTTGTTATTGCTGGATTGAATAGCTTAGTGCAAAGTAATTCGTATCTTTATATCTTTATCATTTTCTTTACTGGTGTATGCCTGACGAACATGACATTAGCTGAAATGTCATCAACACGTGATCCCATAACCTTGTTTATGGCGGGTGATGTCATGACCGGGCGGGGGATTGATCAGGTGTTGCCTTATCCTGGTGATCCCCGCTTATATGAGCCGTACGTCAAAGATGCAAAGGATTATGTTGTGTTGGCAGAAGTACGTAATGGTCAGATTCAAAAACCTGTTCAATGTCACTATATTTGGGGTGATGCACTTGAGGTGTTGGAACAAATAGCGCCCGATGTGCGACTCATTAACCTGGAAACAAGTATTACCACCAGTCATGAATACTGGCCGGATAAGGGAATACATTACAAGATGCATCCAAAAAATGTTTCTTGCCTAAAAGAGGCCAGGATTGATTACTGCTCTCTTGCGAATAACCACTTGCTTGATTGGGGCTATCCTGGACTCACGGAGACACTAGATTCATTAAAGGGTGTCAATATAAAGATCTCGGGCGCGGGAGAGAATCTGCAGGAAGCAGAACAGCCTGCGATCATCAGCGTTGAAGGTAAAGGAAGAGTCATTGTGTTTTCCTATGGCTTCAGTTCAAGTGGCATTCCACCCAGTTGGGCGGCTAAAAAAGACAGACCGGGGGTGAACCTTTTACATAGTTTGTCTGCTAGAACCGTACGACATGTCAAAGAACAAATCGATAAAATAAAACAAGCCGGCGATATTGTTATTGCCTCAATTCATTGGGGAAGTAACTGGGGATATGCTGTTCCTCAGGGTCACATTGATTTTGCCCATCGACTTATTGATGATGCAGGTGTTGATATCATCCATGGGCATTCATCACACCATGCAAGACCGCTGGAAGTGTATAAGGGCAAGCTGATTATTTATGGTAGTGGTGATTTTATTAATGACTATGAAGGCATCAGCGGGCATGATGAATACAGGGATGATTTGGTATTAATGTATTTTGCCAGTATTGATCCCATCTCCGGCAAACTCGTTCAATTACAAATGATACCCATGCAAATCGAAAAATTCAGACTGAACAGGGCATCTGAAAAAGATATAGTCTGGTTGAAAGATACGTTTAACAGGGAGAGTAAAGTGTTAGGGACCAGGATTCAGTTAAGCGAAGATAATGTTTTAACAATACATTAAATAATGAGTCAATCATGATTTATAAAGTTCAGGCCAGATACATTGAAGATAAAGCGGGTGAATTTTTTCAAAAGCTGACCGATGGGTCGATTGCCAGGCAAGAGCCTGATGGTGCTGAGATTGTTGCAAGCATGAAGAAAGCAAAAATTGTGGGGGAAGGCATAATCGAATGGTATGAAACCTGTTATTGCGATACGCCACTTAAACACGAAAGGGAAACTGTTTATGACTTGTATTTGAACGATATCACGACTGAACTGGTGGATGCCAAGGGAGAAACTAAAGGCGAGTCTTTTTGGAATTACCTTCAGTAGCTGGTGAGGACGGGGACGATTTCGGACATTTTCTGGTAGAACTCGGTGTCGATGCTGAGACTGCAATTCAACGCATAAGAGTAGCTCGCCCCGGGTCGATTCAAACCGATATACAGGAAGCCTATGTGCGTTCATGTAAACTTGTTATTACCGAACAGGAATAAGTACTAGACTAGATGTAAATCTTGTATTTTTAATCTGACATATCATGTTTGCTAATAGACAAACCGTAGATCTAAATCCTGACTTTGTCTTGCAAGACTTTGAGCCAGCGTATATGCAGGCATATCGACGGGGTGAACTGCAAGAACGGGCTGAGCTGGCATTACAGGAGCTGGAGGATTGTTGTGTCTGCCCACGTAATTGTCACGTGAATCGTCTGCTGGATGAGAAACGGGTTTGCAATACCGGGCGCTATGCCATTGTCAGCAGTGCCTTTGCCCATTTCGGTGAAGAGAATTGTTTGCGTGGCTGGAATGGTTCCGGCACGATCTTTTTCGGCTTGTGTAATCTGCGTTGCGTGTTTTGTCAAAATTGGGATATATCACAACAACATTCAGGCAAAGAATGTAATGCAGATGAAATTGCCGACCTGATGTTGTCATTACAGGACCGCGGTTGTCACAATATTAATTTTGTTACGCCCGAGCACGTCGCTCCACAGGTCATTGAAGCGATTACGGCGGCTGTGCCAAGAGGGTTGCGTTTACCCATCGTCTATAACACCAGCGCCTATGATTCCCTGGCTTCGCTGAAATTAATGGATGGACTGGTGGACATCTATATGCCGGACTTCAAATTCTGGCATAAGGAAAGTGCCCGAAAATATGCCAAGGCGAAAGACTATCCGGAAAAGGCACGTGATGCGATCAGGGAGATGCACCGGCAGGTCGGCGATCTTAAATTCGGAACAGACGGCCTGGCAAAACGCGGCGTGCTGATCAGGCATCTGGTGATGCCCGGTCAGACTGATGAGGCCGCACACATCTTTAACTGGCTGGCGGAAGAATTGTCACCGGATACCTATGTTAATGTCATGGGCCAGTACCGGCCACAATTCCAGGTGGGTTATGCGGACAAAAAGGGAAAGTACCGGGACATCAACCGGGCGCCATCTACAGGGGAGATGCAAGCAGCCCGGGCGGCGGCATTTAAAGCGGGGTTGCATCGCCTGGATGAGAGATAAAAGGACGCATAACGAATAAAGAAGATGTAGTGATTTATCAGGACGGACGCAGGGGCGAACGTGCCGCAGTTTAACTCATTATTCCAAGTTATTTTTAATACTTTTCCGTGCTTCTCAAATCAAGACGTATTGCGCCACGCCGCCGGGTCTAAGTTATAGAATCTTCTAAATTGTTGATATAGATCGGGAAGTTTATTCTTCATCAGCAACGGTTTTTCGAAAAAGGATTCAGTCGCCACTGCAAAAAATTCTGATGGTGAGACTGCACCGTACGCATCTATCACTGAGTTAGTTCCACGATCTATTCTAATCAGTAGTGAATCAAATTCCTTAGTTAGTACTTCTGCCCATTCTGCGTAGTGGGAACTGTCCCGAAGAACAGGGAGACCGTTCATAATTTCATTTTCTTCATCCAGCTTATGGGCGAATTCATGTAGTACAACGTTGTGGCCGTCACTATTGTTTAGTGAGCCACGCATCACATCTGCCCACGACAGAACGACTGGTCCACGGTACCAAGACTCACCGGCCCTAACACTTTCTTCGTGAACTACAACTAATCCATCGCTTTTGACTTCCCTTGATACATAGGTGTCAGGGTATATTAGAATTGTTGTAAACCTCGGAAAGCAGCGTTTATCACGTTTAAGCAGAAGGATACATGCATTGCCGGCAATTGTTACCCGGATCTCGTTTGAAATCTGTAATTCGGCGCATCCAATGAATTCCTTTTCATCCAGAAAGATATTTATTCGCCCATGAAGTTCTTCCCTAAGATTTTGTGGTAGCAGCGAATATATTGAGACATTTTTTTCCAGGATCTGGATCCAGTCAGGGGGTAGTGGTTTTAAGAAAAGATTATTTCGACGGGACCGTTGTAATTGCAAGCGTAGCACCCACACTAGGAAGGCGGCAAAGATTAACCCGAAAAAGATAAAGATGGACAATTCTAAAGATTACCTAAAATGCTAAGAATGTTAATTTAATTTCATTACAAACGAGAATAGCAATTCCTTGTACGTTTCATCTATTTGAAAAAATTCAAGTCGTATAGATTAAAGGAGTCAGAGAACTTTTAGAACTACTAAAAGGGAAATACGTTAAAATAAAGGGGTCAGGTCGATACCGGCGTAAGGCATCGAATTTTTGTTAATATTTGTTTCCATAGTTATGTTTACATTTTTTGAAAAACTGATTAAGCCTTTTCCTCCTGAAGAGCCGAAACAGCCCCCGCAAGGGTTGTATGCGTTCTGTCGTCACTACACAAGAGGTATTGAACCACATCTGATTGTGATGGCGATATTGACCGGGCTGATTGCTCTTATGGAAGTTTCGTTATTTGCATTCCTTGGCAAGTTAGTGGACTGGCTGACGGTCAGTGATCCCGCTACTTTTTTGCAAGACGAGGGGAGTAAATTGTTGTGGTGGGGATTGATGGTGGTGGTTGCCTTACCGTTAACTGTGTTACTGCATTCCCTGGTGATCCATCAAACCCTGCTTGGCAATTATCCAATGTCTATCCGTTGGCAGGCACATCGTTATCTACTTGGGCAGAGTCTGTCTTTTTTTCAGGATGAGTTTGCCGGACGTATTGCGACCAAGGTGATGCAATCCTCTTTAGCGATACGCGAGGCCGTGTTAAAACTATTGGATGTGTTGTTGTATGTCGCTGTGTATTTCGGTGGCATTGTGGTTGTCTTTGCTAGTTCGGACACGCGTTTGATGGCGCCGCTGCTTGTCTGGTTTGTCATGTACTTGTTAATTACGGTTTATTTTGTCCCGCGCCTGGAATCAATTGCATCAAAGCAAGCCGACGCACGTTCCGCTATGACCGGCCGTATTGTTGATACATATACCAACATCATGACGGTTAAATTATTTTCACATGCTAAGCGTGAGGCCAGTTATGCGCAAGACAGCATGCAGTCTTTCCTGGCTACCGTATACAAACAAATGCGCCTGGTGACGGGTTTTGTCTTCTCAGTTTGGATCCTTAATTCATTGTTGATCCTTGCTGTGACAGGATTGTCGATCCGATTCTGGATGCAAGATGCAATGACGACCGGCGCGATTGCAGCTGCAGTTGGTTTAGTGTTGCGATTGTTTGGTATGTCGCAGTGGATCATGTGGGAAGTTTCTGCATTGTTTGAAAATATTGGCACAGTGAAAGATGGTATTAATACTATTGCTAAGCCGTACACGGTGCTGGATGCGCCATCGGCTGAACCCCTGAAAGTTACGGCGGGTAATATCGTGTTTGATCAGACCTGTTTTCATTATGGTAAAGGCAGTGGCGTGTTTGACGCGTTATCATTAACGATTAATCCCGGTGAGAAAGTCGGCCTGATTGGTCGCTCCGGCGCGGGTAAGTCAACCATGGTTAATTTACTTTTGCGTTTTTATGATGTCGAAGGCGGACGTATTTTGATCGATGGACAAGATATTGCACAAGTCACCCAGGAAAGCCTGCGTGAACAAATCGGGGTGGTCACCCAGGATACTTCATTATTACATCGATCGGTGCGGGAAAATATTATGTATGGTCGACCCAATGCGACGGAAGAGATGATGTTAGATGCTGCCAAACAGGCCAGGGCACATGAGTTTATTCTGGAGTTAAATGATGTGCGTGATCAGCAAGGGTACGATGCGCAAGTCGGTGAACGTGGGGTCAAGCTATCCGGTGGGCAACGCCAACGTATTGCGATCGCACGCGTATTACTTAAAGATGCGCCGATCTTGATCCTGGATGAAGCGACTTCCGCATTGGATTCTGAAATTGAAGCTGCGATCAGGGGGAACCTCTATAAACTCATGCGTGGTAAAACCGTGATCGCGATAGCGCATCGTTTATCGACGATTGCGGTGATGGATCGATTGGTGGTATTGGATGAAGGACGCATTGTTGAAGAAGGAACGCATACAGCACTGGTTGCTAAAAACGGACTTTATGCCCAACTTTGGGGACATCAGTCCGGGGGTTTCCTTGGTAAGGATGTCGCTTAGGGAAAAATCTTAATAGAAGGACAGTACAAGATTCTTCTCAACGATTGTTTTTTTAAACACATCAATTTAACGTAATTTAAGCTAAGGAACCTCTGATTAAGTCCAGCCTGTCATTTCGAGCGCAGCGAGAAATCCGCTGCAGGCGTCCCGAATGTAATGAGGGATCTTATAAAGATCTCTCCCTGTGGTCGAGACATGGATTTCTCCCGTTGGTCGAAATGACAACTTGATCAGAGGTTCCTTAGGCGTATTGATGATGCTAGCCAAAGCATTCTGATTAGTTAGCGTGAGGTTAATGAATGACTTTTATTTTTATTTCTTATAATTTTATAACGCGCGTTCGCGACAAAGTCACCTTTGATTTCGGTTTTCTCACCTGTAGACCAGTGAATTTCAATTTTGCTGATACGATCATAACTCCCCAGACCAAAATGAATCACCGGTGCATTAAAAGACAAAAAACCTCCTCCAGATTTTAATTCCCTGATCTGATGACGTTGTGCATCTTTTCCATAGTGAATAATAATTTTATTACCCAGACCGTAGTAATTACCTACCATGTCATTAAACTCAAATTCAATCGCGTTATTTTTTTGATTATTATTTCGGTAAAACCATAGAGGCCCACTGGTTGAATTCGCCAAAATGTCCAGATCACCATCATTATCTATATCAACTTCCGTATAAGCACTTTGTAGCATGTAATTTTGTAAACCGAATTCATCCGTTTTTTCAATGAAGGTTTTTCCTTCCTGATTATGGAAAAAGAATTTTGATGGTGTCCCCGCGGCACGTATCCAGGTGCCATTAACCACATAAATATCCTGCCACTCGTCATTATCCAGATCAGCAAACTTTGCATTCCAGCTCCAGCCCGTCGTCTCTACACCCATCGCTTTTGCAATATTTTCGAATTGTCCTTTGCCATTAGACTTGAGTAATACATTCTCATTTTGCGTGACAGGTATTGCAGATTTAAATTCTTCTTCCGTCGCGGGTTTCTTTGGTTTGAAAAAATTTCTACAGGTGAATATTGTGTGGTCATTTTGTTCTGGTATCCTGTCACAAAGTTCCTTCTTCTTTTCCCTTGTCGCTGTCAGCAGTATCATCATTGCCACGCAGTCTTTCCGCATTTTTTCATCAGGAATATCAGAGACGATTTCGATCGTGCGCTTGCGGGCGTCTCTGGTCCAGTTTATTATGTCAGATATCGGTGTCTTCAAAAATTTGTACCATCAATTAGCATAAAACTATACAAAAATTTATACTAAATTTGTTGCCCTGTCAATTGTTAAGTAGAAGCAACTTACTCGAAGTAGATTGTTAGAAAATCGTTAGAAAGGAAATGCAGGTTTTTCTTAAAATTGGGTGAGAATTTAGTTGTTAGTAAATAATCCCGCCGCAAGGGGTGGGGCACCCGTGCATTGATCATTTTCAGCAGATCAATTAGAAAGTCGAGAAGCCATTAACAATGGCGGACACGGGGACACGGTCACCATCAGCGGTCTTCGCCTTTACCCAGTTGACTGGCTATCCGCGCAGCTTCTTCGACAGCCCGGGCCAGGGTCGAACGAATCTTGCCGTCTTCCAAAGTAAGCAGAGCACCAATCGTACATCCTGCTGGGGTGGTGACATCGTCTCGGAGTCTGGCGGGGTGCCAACCCGTTTTGTGAACCATCGTGGCTGCCCCAAGTACTGTTTGAGCCACAATTGTCAGCGCAAGATTCCTTGGAATACCGACATTTACTCCGCCATCGGCGAGTGCCTCTATCACCAGATAGATATAGGCCGGGCCGCTGGCTGACAGCCCTGTCATGGCGTTGCACAGCGATTCATCCAGTTCAATCACACGACCCACCGATTCGAATACTGCTCGCGCTGTCGCCAGGTGTGTCTCAGAAGCATTGGGGCAACAACACAGAGCTGTCATCCCTTCGCCCACCAGACAGGGAGTATTGGTAATCGCCCGGACAATAGGGTTGTCAGGGATCCTTTTCTGCATGGCGCTGGTAGTCACGCCGGTTACGATAGAGATCACCAGCGAAGATGCCGGAAGTCCCTCTTGGCGAAGTTGCGAAAGTGCGGACAGGCACTGTTTGGGCGTCACACAGAGCAAAACTAAATCGGTCTTCTTCAGAAGACCATCGTACGATTCATGCAGGCATGTTATGCCAAGCTCTTTTTCTACGATTTTTGCGCTGTCCTGGGTACGGGTTGTACCCCACAGATCCTGTCTATCTACGATTTTCCGGTCGAGGAGAGACCTTGCGATCGCCTGTCCCATTACCCCGACGCCGATAATGCCTATTTTGCCCACGGTGATGTTTGT
>JACZSJ010000132.1 GCA_022574295.1 Pseudomonadota bacterium | reverse complement strand
CGTGTTACTGTCACTTGTACCGCTAGTCACGAGTGCGAATGAGGAGTTGATGTATATGCCGGATCCGCGTACTGCAGATGCAAGCATATCGCCATATGCATGAAAATTAATGGGCACAGCTTGAATCATCAGGGCCAGTATTGATTGATTTATGCGTTCATGCATGTCCACTACTTCTCTTCTATCATATTATATAACTATACTGCTTGACGTAATACGTTATACGTAATAGGCTTGTCGAATGATAAGGAAATTTCGCTGCGAGGATACGGAGAATCTTTTTAACGATATCAGCATCAGTCGTTTTCGTCTTTTTGAACGAATTGCACGGCGTAAACTATTGTATCTGCACCACGCAAAAAATCTGGATGATCTTCGTTCGCCACCCGGTAACCGGTTGGAGAGATTAAAAGGTAAACGCAAAGGACAGTACAGTATACGCATTAATGATCAATGGCGAATCTGCTTTCGCTGGATTAAAGGTGACATCATTGATGTGGAAATTATTGATTACCATTAAACGGTACTATTTATGAATAAACGACAACTTGATCCTATACATCCTGGTGAAATTCTTATAGAAGAATTTATGAAACCTATGGAAATCAGCATTAATCGCCTGGCGCGAGAAATTGTTGTGCCTCCTGGCCGTATTAGTGAAATAGTGAATTGTAAACGCGCTATTACAGCTGATACGGCATTGCGTCTAGGGAAGTATTTTTCTACATCACCTGAATTATGGCTCGGGCTTCAAACTGATTATGATTTGCGTATCGCCCAAAGGATAATTGGCCCGGAAATTGAGAAACGTGTTCACGCTCACGCAGCTTAACGGTTTAAAATTGATAAGTGGGAAATATCTGATCTGACCCCACACATCATAGCCCATGCAAAACGAAACGATCACGGTCACTAATACGGAAAGTGGAATAACTATGGATGTCGTTGTATTTGACAAGCGGGCCAGTCAAATTACTGTCGTCATTGGCGAGGGGGTTCATAGTGTTAAGTGTAACCTTACGCCAACCAAAAATGGACAGGCTTATGTCGGAAGTGTAATGGGTCGAGAGATCGTCTTCCATCGCAGTCGTGAACAGGTACAGGCTGATCTTGATCGCGACAACCCAGCGCTGAAAAAATCCAGAACATTCAAAAAATAAACAAGCGTAGGATCAGTTAATACTCATATACATGCCCGTTCCATTATTAGACCGTAATAACCTTAAACCCCTTCCCCAAGTATTAAAGTCTTAATGTTAAGAAATAAATTCTTTGAATTTCTGGCTAAGTTTCGGTTGAATAAGGTAGCCATAACTCTTATGAGGATTTTGCTTACCTTCTGGAGTTATAAATGGATTATATAATTTAGTGTAATCCTTTAGATCATCAATCTTATAACCTCTGATATCTTTTCTCATCCCACTAAAGAAATCATCATCTAATGTAGAATCATGGCAAACCACGTCGCCATAAGCAGAAAAATTGTGCCATTTTTTTATATTTAATGGATAGAAGCGCTTACGTTCTTCCACACTCTCTGAATTAGGTGCTTTCTTCCATCTTTCAATTAACATAAAGTCTCTAAGTTTTTCATCTCCTAGTGGGCTTCCCATTGTAATGAAGTAATTTATTTTAGATTTTTTATAATCAGTATATTTATTTTCACTTCGGTGTGAAAATCTCCATAAAACATCATACGCAATGAACGTACCCATTGAATGAGTTATCAATACAATATTATTCTTTTTATCCCATGCCTCTCGTAGCATATTTTCAAGTGGCTCTCGCATTCGATCTGCTATATATTGATCATTTTTATATATATTTATTTCACGCATAAATTCCTCAATTACGTTATCTTTAATGGTAAGTGCAGTACCTAATGCATCTAAAATTGATAATCCGAATTTTGTTATTTTTGCTTTTGCCCATCCAGCCTTACTTATATGAAGGTTGTTTTTTTCTTTACGACGTTTTCTTATTACTTTATTGACTTCTTTATTTAATGATTTTACATATTCAGTAGTATCTTCAATATGATCAGGAATAGCATTAGCCCAATAAGCGGACTGAAATATAGAATCATCTTCTTCTAATGCGTTTGCTAATGTTATTGAATCTACACGAACACTCTCAATAAATGCCTTTTTCCATAAACGATGTAAATCAGCCATTGGTGGTTTTGAAGCAAGACCATGTACAAAAATTATTCTTAAATTTGATGTATCAATCATAATTTTTTCCTTTATTAATTATTCAACCTTTAAAAATTTACAAATACAGATATTAATGAGGTCGAAGTGATTAAATTTTAACCAGTTACTTCTAGTTTAAGGTGCCCACGTTTTAAATGCCACACATGCCATCTCATAGTTTCTTCAGTAAAAATATATGCAACTGTACCCCAAGGGCAGGCTTTGCGCTTCCAGACATTCTCTACCTCCTCCATCCATGGGGTCGTACCGCCTACATCAATGTAGGTGTCCTCGGCTCCACCAAATGACTAACTCCTTATTCTGGATTTATTCTTTGCCTGGTGTTTTTAGTAAAACGTCTTAATCGATGTAATTGCCAGGAATTGCTACGATTATCTCGACACATGCCATAACGAAATGATGGAGGCATCGTCGAAATTAGGAATCTTAAGTCTGTAAACCAAACGCAAGTCTCTTGGCCCATTTCATCCTCTCATACATGATTGGAAATACAGCAAATTGACGAAATAGAGCGAAATCATAATGTTGCCGGGGACCCGCCGAGTATGGAATACTCAAGCGGATTAACATAAGAAATCAAAATAACAGATTACTTGAAATTACATATTATATGTTTATCCACAGCTCATTTCTCCCATGGAATAGCTGCGTTAGTGCACGCCACATTTGTTTTAATTGAGTTGCAAATATATTGAATAATTCATATCTGGTTGCAGAGTTAGTCTGGCCCGAGGTAAAAGCGTATCTCGAACAAGAGTATCTAGCGGTTCTACCGATTGGGGCAGCATGCAAGGAACACGGTCACCACTTGCCTATGAATACCGATTTCATACAGGCAGAGTGGCTGGCACAACAGACCTCACTGTTATGCCCATCACTTATTTGGCCAATAATGTCTTATGGTTTTTATCCGACCTTTGTTGAATATCCTGGCAGTTGTAGTGTGTCAGATGAAACATTCGCTCATAGCGTGCATGATATTTTGCAGGGTATTTTACGAGCAGGTGCAAACAGAATCATAATTCTTAATACGGGTATAAGTACGGTGCGTCCTTTGGAAAATATGCTCGGCGAATTAAATCAGCATAGACAGATTATCTTGTTTAATGTCTATTCCGGATCTAACTTCACCAATGCAGTGAATGAAATAGAACAACAGTCAATCGGTGGGCATGCAGATGAAATTGAGACTTCTATCATGTTAGCGCTTGCACCAGAGAAGGTGGATATGAGAAAAGCCAAAATATTTGACGCTGAATTAGTTGCTGGTCCATTAAATCCGAATGATACAGATAAACCAAACTATTCGCCGTATGGGTTGAT
>JACZSJ010000131.1 GCA_022574295.1 Pseudomonadota bacterium | reverse complement strand
GAATATTCTCCAGGATTGAGCGCAAACCACGTGCCCCTGTTTTCCTATTCAAGGTTTTTTTGGCAACTGCGCGTAAAGCGTCATCACGAAACTCAATCTCACAACCTTCCATTTCAAACATTCTCGCATATTGCTTGGTGATTGCGTGTTTTGGTTCTATCAAAATTTGAACCAGCTGATCCTCATTTAGCTCATCCAGAGTTGCCGCTACAGGCAGACGACCCACGAACTCTGGAATTAAACCGTAATGGATCAAATCTTCAGGCTCAACACTCCGCAATAATTTACCGACACTTTTCTTGTCATCTTTACTCTTGACCTCTGCAGAAAAACCGATACCACCTTTTTCGGAGCGTTCTCGTATGATCTTATCGAGGCCAGCAAATGCACCACCACATATAAACAGTATGTTCGCCGTATTTACCTGAAGGAATTCCTGCTGCGGATGCTTACGCCCACCCTGAGGAGGAACTGAAGCCACCGTGCCTTCGATGATTTTCAATAATGCCTGTTGAACACCTTCACCAGACACATCGCGAGTGATTGACGGATTGTCTGATTTGCGTGATATCTTGTCTATTTCATCAATATAGACGATGCCAGTCTGGGCTTTTTCAACATCATAATCACATTTCTGCAGTAGCTTCTGGATGATATTCTCAACGTCTTCGCCAACATAACCCGCCTCGGTCAGCGTCGTTGCATCGGCAATAGTGAAAGGAACGTTCAACAATCGAGCCAACGTCTCAGCTAGCAATGTTTTACCACTGCCCGTTGGCCCAATCAGTAAGACATTACTCTTGGTAAGCTCGACATCGGATTTTTTGAAATTTTCCTGTTCCAGCCTCTTATAGTGGTTATAAACCGCGACCGAAAGAATTTTCTTGGCTTGTTCCTGACCAATCACATACTCGTCAAGAATGGCTTTTATATCATGGGGCGTTGGTAATGAACTGCCTCCACCGGCAACCGGTTTTTCCTGAATTTCTTCGAGGATAATGTCGTTACAAAGTTCGACACATTCATCGCAGATGAAAACTGACGGCCCCGCGATGAGCTTACGAACCTCATGCTGACTTTTGCCACAAAATGAGCAATACAGGAGACGATCTTTATCGTTGTTGTTACCCTGCTTGTCGTCACTCATAAAACACCTCGATCCTGGTCATTATCAAACCCGTTACTTTAGAACTCTGTAACCATTCTACATAAAGTTTTATACAGATGCTTCCTCAGGAAGAACTTCTCTTTTTGATAATACCTTATCAATCAAACCATAATCTCTGGCTTCTTCAGCACTTTTGAAATTATCCCGTTCGGTATCCTGACAAATCGTTTTCAGTGACTGGCCCGTGTGTTTGGCAAAAATCATATTTAGCTCTTCTCTGGCCTTCATAATCTCGCGCGCGTGAATATCGAAGTCTGATGCCTGACCCTGAAAACCACCTAGTGGCTGGTGAATCATCACCCGGGAGTGTGGCAAACAATAACGCTTGCCCTTGGCACCGCCCGCGAGTAACAGGGAGCCCATACTGGCCGCCTGTCCTACACACATAGTACTGACATCGGGTTTTATGAACTGCATGGTGTCGTATATCCCCATCCCGGCGGAAACTGAACCACCCGGGGAATTAATATAAAGATGAATATCCTTGTCCGGATTCTCTGACTCCAGATACAAAAACTGGGCAATGATTAAATTAGCAACAATGTCCTCGACAGGCCCTACCAGAAAGACAACTCTTTCTTTCAGGAGACGGGAGTAAATATCATAAGAACGCTCACCTCTAGGGGTCTGCTCAACCACCATAGGAACAAGGTTAAGAGACTGTATCTCATTGTTTTTCATAGTAATTATATCTTTATCCTCTTTATGACAGCCTCAGTCTACCTTAATTCATGAGTGCGTCAAACGCCATTTCCTCTTCATTGACCTGGGCTTTATCCATAATCCATATAATCACTTCCTCCTCAAGGACCAGGGCCTCAACCTCAGCCAGTCGGTTTTTGTCTGAGTAATACCAGTTAATCACCTCTGTAGTATCTTCATATCCCTCTGCCGCTTTTTCAATCTTGATCCGAACTTTCGAGGGATCAACCTTAATTTCATTGGTTTTGACAATATCGGCAATCAACAATTGGAGCGTGACTCTCTTTTCAGCTTGCTCATTAAACATGGAATCATCCCCTGCTGGAAAATCACTCTCGTTCAAACCCTGCTGTTGCAATCTTGACTTGAATTGTGCCTGTAACTGAGCAATTTCATTGCTTATCAGTGATCTGGGCAAATCAATCTTGTTCGACTCATAGAGTTTCTCCATGACTGATTCTTTCACCCTGGCAAGCACTTTCTGTTCGGACTCACGCACCATGTTTTTACGCACTTCTGTCTTAAATTCCTCCAAACCTCCATCTGTCACACCCATAATGGAGAAGAATTCACTGTCCATCTCGGGTAAAACGAATTCATTAACAGTTTTCACCTTCACTTCGAACTCAACATCCTTCCCCGCTTGATCCGTATTGGTGTATTCGTCGGGAAATTTAAGTTTTAAAACCCTGTTATCTCCGGCCCTGGCGCCCAGCAGACCCTCTTCAAAACCTTCTATAAACCTTTTAGCGCCTAATTCAAGTGTGATGTTCTTTGCGGTTCCGCCTGGAAATTCCTCACCGTCAATTCGACCAATAAAATCAATTACAATAGAGTCATCTTTAACGGCCTCTCGTTCTACGACTTCGGATTTACGGTGTTGTTTACGCAGAACATCAATCATTTTGTCAACATCTTCATCTGCCACATGACACACCGGTTTTTCTATGGTCAGATCTTCCAGGGGTGATAGCTTTATTTCCGGAAAAACCTCAAAATTCGCAGTAAATACCAGGCCTTCTGTCTGCTCCATATCCAACGGTTCCAGCTCGGGTCTGCCAGCGGGTTGTAACTTTTCCTGTGTAATTGCTTCATACAAACTATTTTGTATGACTTCACCAATCACTTCCTGGCGGACTCTCGTTCCATATTGTTTTTGTACGACTTTCAGAGGAACCTTGCCCTGTCGAAAACCCTTGATTCGAGTTGTTTTCGTCATTGATTGTAATCTGTTCTGCACTTCGGTGGCTATCTTTTCTTCCGGCACTTCTACTCTTAATCGTTTTCCCAGGGGGCCGGTAGATTCAACTGATACTTGCATTTTTGTTCCTTTAAACTTCTCAGATTTAAATTAAATAAGTCTAGCTTAAATATTTTAACCATGGTGAATGAAATATTGGTGCGAAAGGAGAGACTCGAACTCTCACGGGTTACCCCACTGGAACCTAAATCCAGCGCGTCTGCCAATTCCGCCACTCTCGCATTAGGCAATCGAAACGACATCATCTCTTTGGATGAGCTTATACCCATGATACCTGGAATTGCAAAATCCATAGCACGCCCGTTTTCATCCACGGCGGCGTTGCTAGATAACATGTTCCAGACGTTATCAACCAACTACATCCATGTAGTCGTCCTCTTTGCAGGGGCCAGCCATGCTGCATCGTCGCGCCTTTGCCTGAATGA
>JACZSJ010000130.1 GCA_022574295.1 Pseudomonadota bacterium | reverse complement strand
TCCAACTAATTTTCTTTGACGCGTCCTAGCTGTTGCTGTCGCGCTAATTCTATAACTGCCAGTTGGTAAATCACCCGGATTTTTTTCGACATTAATACTGACTGTATCATCACCGACGGTAAGATTATAAGGATTGGGGCTTGGTGTAAAATTTTTGTCCCGAGTAATTTTAATGGAAGCATCACGAATACCAGCCTGAGCAACCGATAAAGCTCGAACCGAAAGTTTATCCCCCAACCCAGAAGTGCTGGCAAAATGAGATACAAAAGCTATGGCAATAGCTATTTCCATAATAATACCGCTAATTAAAATAATCACTGGTAATGCCATCTGCCCTCTCATATATAAAATTATAACCCAGTACCGTTAACATAAAAGTACTGGGTTATACTGTGTGACCTAGAGTCTAGTTACTCGCCTTGTGATTGCGGCGGTAGCTGTTGTAATTGCTGCTGTAACTGTTGCTGACCTACTGGTACTGGTCCTCTTTCAATCGCCTGAACAAACTGACTATCAGATCGAAGCCTACTCATCCAAACTACTTGATCACGATTAAGCTTAATTTTATCTTCCGGCCCCCAGATAACATTGGTAAACTTCTGCAAGCTGAGTGGAGCTTGAGGATCTTGTGTAATCTGAAGCAGATAAACATTATGCAAAGTAAGTGTTGGGAACTGGCGTAGTTGACCAAAGTAAAGATCACCTGTTCTCAAAAATACTGCCGTATAAGTAGGTGAACCAAACAGACCTCTCTGCCAAAGCACTAATGAAACCAAAACTACAACTAAAAGAACAACCACTATTAAAAGAATTTTATTCATTTTATTGATTAAGGGTTTCAATTAATGAAATCTGAATCACTTCAATATCATTATTAATATTAATTTTTCTTGAAATAATTGAATAATTTATGTCTTATTCTATTAGTAACAGCCGTAATCCATGCCTGCCGCGGTGGTCTGGATTCTGATGCCAGATATGTAACAAGGGAGTAGATATGCCAGCAGATACTGCCGTCGCAATTGAAACGCCCGCCGATGATGTCGAGCTGGAGCTTAGCCCGACCTTTAGAATCGACCTGCAGCCCCCCCCCTTCTCTGAAGTTCACGGAGGTCCGGAGTATTCCAATACCTCGGTTACTCTGGAATTAAAAAACGGCACCCGTTCCAAGGGTAAGTTGGTGCAATTTGATTCCGCCGACGAAATTATCAGCATCATGGAGCCCCGGGCTGTTTCTCCCACTGTGATCGACATGAACACCATCAAGTTCATGCGACTCGAAAAGCCTTATCAACTAGTGCTAAAGAGTGCCGGCAAGCAAGAGTCGCGCCCTGGCATCGATGTCGATACTGAAGCTCGAAGTTTCGAGGTTTTCTTTAGAGACAAGACAGAAATTACCGGTAAAACCTTCGGCTCCCGGACTGACAAGAATGGTATTCATTTTTACGAGCAAACCAAGGTGGGACGCAAGTGGCGCTATTGTACCCACCTATTTGTTGCCAAATCCGCAATGGAAAATCATGTTATCGGTGGGCAGCTCGGTGACGTATTGGTGCAGGGGAAACAGATCTCCCAGGATGCACTGGATGACGCTCTGGCAGATCAGCAGAGTGAACGATCCCGTTTAATCGGGGATTACCTTGTCAATCAGAAAATCGTCGACGCCAGTGAACTCGAGGGTGCTTTGTCCCGACAGAAGCATATGCCCAACCTGCGACTCGGTGAAATCCTGCTTACAGAAGATCTGGTTACCGAAGCGCAATTACAGGAAGCGCTCAAGGAACAGAAGAAGAAGCGAAAGGGCGCTCTCGGTGAAATTCTCGTTGCCAAAGGGGTAATCGAAAAGAGTGAGATACAACAATGTCTCGCCAAGAAACTCGGGATTCCGTTTGTAAATCTGAAAGAATTTATTGTCGAGCCCGACGTCATTCGAATGGTATCTGCGGCAGTCGCGTTCAAGCATAAGGTGGTTCCACTATATGTTTATGAGGGCAAGATCGTTGTCGGAATTGAAAACCCCATGGATTGGCAAGTTACTGACGCCTTGAGTTTTAACATCAACAAATATGTTGAGCCGGTGATGGCATCGCCGGAAGATATTAACTGGGCCCTCCAGTTTTATTATTCTTCGGAAGATATCGAATCAACCATTTCCGATTATGATGAAGAGCTTGAGGAAGAGGAAGGCGAAGACGAATCCTATGATTCCAGCATCTTCTCCATGGCGGAAACCTCACAGGTCACGGACAATGTTGTTGTCCGCATCATTAACAAGATCGTCGAAGATGCACATCGCCAGAAGGTATCGGATATTCATATCGAGCCTGGCATGGGCAAGCAGAAAGTAGTGGTTCGCTTCCGCAAAGACGGGGTGTTATCTACCTACTATAAATTTCCCGCGAAATATCGAGCTGTGTTTGTTTCCCGACTCAAGGTTATGGCCCATCTGGATATTTCAAACAAGAACAAGCCTCAGGACGGTAAGATAAACTTTCGCCACTTCGCTCCCATCGACATTGAATTACGGGTAGCCACTATTCCCACTGCCGGCGGCATAGAAGACGTAGTCATCCGTTTGTTGAGTGGTGGCAAGGTGATGCCGGTCAACGCCATTGGCTTGAGCAGTGCTAACCTTGACAAGTTGCTGGATGCGGTTTCCCGACCTTACGGGCTTTTTCTGGTATGTGGTCCGACAGGATCTGGCAAGAGCACAACCTTGCATTCCATACTAAATCACCTTAATACTGGCGAGCGAAAGATTTGGACGGCCGAAGATCCGGTGGAAATTACTCAGGCTGGATTACGCCAGGTTGAAGTAAACGACAAGGTGGGCATGACCTTCGCCAAGGCCATGCGCGCATTCCTGCGGGCCGATCCAGACATCATCATGGTGGGTGAGATGCGTGATACTGAAACGGCAAAGACCGCCATCGAAGCGTCACTAACAGGCCACTTGGTTCTCTCTACCTTGCATACCAACAGTGCCGCCGAGAGTATTATACGGCTGCTGGATATGGGCATGGATCCCTTCAACTTCGCCGATTCTATTCTGGGAATTCTTTCCCAGCGGCTTACCAGAACCCTGTGTACATCTTGCAAGAAGCCCTACAAACCTGATGACAAAGAAATCGAATTCCTCGCCACTGAATTTTGCCGCGAAGCAATTCCCGGCGGCACTCAAGCAGATCCTGAGAAAGAGGACATCGAGAAGCAAATTAAAAATTGGAGAAATGATTTTTCTCAGAAAGGCGTGTTTACCCTTTATAAGGCGCCAGGTTGCCTTGATTGCCTGGAGACTGGTTATCGGGGTCGGATGGGTGTTCACGAATTGTTGGTGAACACGCCCGAAATTAAAAAGATGATATTGCGGCGAGCACCTGCTGCCGAAGTTCATGTTGCTGGCGTCAATGCCGGGATGCACACGCGAAAACAGGATGGTATTGAAAAAATTCTATTGGGATATACCGACTATACCCAGATTCGCACGATTTAGGCATCATTTGGCAAGCCAGGCATCTCGAATTCGGTTGCCGATAACTGCTGCGGTAGTCGGCACAGG
>JACZSJ010000061.1 GCA_022574295.1 Pseudomonadota bacterium | reverse complement strand
CTGTATCAGGCAATGTAGATGCTGTTGCTGAAACATTCCACCAACTTGTCTGGTTTGTACTCGTATTTGTAGAAATCCCGAAGTTGCTGTCATCTGTTGTTGACCATGTACAGTTACGAGGTATGTTTATTGTTGTTGTCGCTGTAAAGTTGTATGACCCACTTACTGTCTCTGATGCTATTGGTGCATCTATTGTCAGTGCATTCGCACTAAATATTGTTGCCAAGAAAACGAGTGCCATGATTAATGGCAATAAAACCCACTTTTTATTTGTTTCCATTGAATATATCACCTTTTTTTGTTTTTTAATGCTTTGAATTATATAAATTTTTTGGTTGAATTGCTACTTTTTTCTCGAAATCATCCCATGCTCTAATCCTCTGAGGAATCTAAGAGTTTTTTTAGCATTTGATATTGATGTTGCAGTCTGTTTTAATTTCCATCTCCCTTTTTTCTTGTGATAGATTTTTCTGCCTTTACGCCAGTAGCCCGGACCAAATATTCGAACATTATTCCTTCTGTATGTAAATCTTATAGTCAAGATATAGCTAAATAATGTGTAACTCTATATGCTTGCCAAGGGCTTCTAAAGCTTGTTCCATAGTAGGTAGTTTTGTCCCATGGTGTGGATTCAACATACGACGTATTTCTTTTACATCAACATTAAGACGCCGGGCTAGTTCACTTTTATTCACCTCTTTTTCTAGCATAGTGAAATATAATGCAGACTTAATCGCAGTATGGCAAGTGGTCTAAATTACAATCGAAAATTGCCATATGGGTATGTACTTTTCTGGAACTCGTCGATTCCAGACTAGGAAGGAATTTTTCCTGATGTTGTAAAAGATCAGTAAATTCACCCAAAGTGGGGGACGACTTTTGTTTTTTATAGGGTTATTCTTTCAACCAATGGAACGTCCTCTTATGGATGAAAGGGAAACGGATTTCTGACAGGAACGTCAGGCGGTCACGGAAGAATATCCATGTGCCAGGGAAGGCACATTTTTAAAGCTTCTCTTCAGAAGAAATTTCTAGCTGTTTGTTCCTCAACCATTTTTACTAGCTTCGAGCCCCGTTTTTGATGTAAGGACTATTAAGATATCTTCCTAGCTCCCTCCCTACGGTTTGGGGCAGGACTCGATATGACAGTCGACGAACCTATAATTTATCGATCTGTTGTCCCGAATTAGGTTAATTAGCATGTTTTAATGGCCTTATTCCAAGGTAAGTATCCTTTTATACACAGTAAAAATTCAAGTAAATCATTGAAAAATATAGATTATAAAAATAATTCTACAGTAATGTTGCGCCGCACAAATAACTGTGTATACTGCACTGCATCAATTAGGTAAATATTGGAGAATTAATCATGAACTCATATGTAGAAAAATTAGATGCACCAGTAAAGGAACTGAATGCTCTGGCTATTAAAAACATCGAAACACTGACTGAATTACAACTGAAAACAATTCAGGACAATGCAACAGTTGGTCTTGAATCCATCAAGAGCGCTTCAGCGATTACTGATCTGGAAGGCTTACAGTCTTTCCTGACAGACCAGGCAGAAGTAGCCAAGCAGATGGCAGAAGGTATTTTTGCTAATGCCCGCACAGTTGCTGAGTTAAGCCAGGGATATGCTGATGAAGCAAAGGAAATTGCAGAAACATCCTTAAAAGCTGTTAAATAATTTCCCACAGTAGTACCAACTCCTCCCCTAGTTGTTGGTATTTTTAAAAGCCGCCTTTTGGGCGGCTTTTTTTGTTGTTTTCGTAAAATTCATTTGCTTCTCCAGGGGAATTCTATAGCGGAATTCTATATGATCCTCTCCTATTACAAATAGACCAGTAAAAATTGGCTGTGACGCAAAATGACACATAACAATACAAACACCAATAAAATTATTATTGCTGCAATGTACAAGTTCGTACACTTGCCTGATTTCGTAAAATTGCGCAAAAAACTGATTCAGGTTTGTGAAAAGCAGTCACTCAAAGGAACACTGCTTTTGGCTGAAGAGGGGATTAATGGCACTGTCGCGGGTGATCGTGACGGCATTGATAATCTTTTATACTTTCTGCGAAAAGATCCCCGGTTTTTGGATCTGGAACATAAGGAATCTTTTGTATCTGAAATGCCTTTTTACAGGATGAAAGTCAGACTCAAAAAAGAGATAGTTACGATGGGCATTCCCGACATCGATCCAAATCAATTAAACGGTGCAAAAGTTGATTATAAAGAATGGAACGACCTTATTTCTGATCCTGAGGTGCTAGTAATCGATACGCGTAATGAATATGAGTATGGGATTGGTACATTTAAAAATGCTATTTCGCCGAAAACGACAACATTCCGGGAATTTCCTGAATATGTAAGTAGAGAGCTGGAAGTCGATAAGCACAGGAAAATTGCGATGTTTTGCACAGGCGGCATACGCTGCGAGAAGGCGACAAATTACTTGCTTAGCCATGGGTTTGAAAAAGTTTACCATTTAAACGGAGGCATTCTTAAATACCTGGAGGAAATTCAGGAAGAAGAAAATCTATGGGAAGGAGAATGCTTTGTCTTTGATGGGCGGGTGGCTGTCGATAAAAATCTAGAACAGGGGAGTTATGAACAATGTTTCGCATGTCGAATGCCGTTATCAAGAGAAGAACTTCAATCTGAGAAGTATGAAAAGGGCATTTCCTGTCCTCATTGTCTTGATAGCCTGTCTGATGAAAAATATCAGCGCGTCAGTGAAAGGCAGCGCCAGGTAGAATTGGCGGATAGCAGAGCACAGAAGCATATTGGTGTACCCCAATCACCAGGTAAGGTTGTTTAGTACTAATTAAATTGATGCAATCTCACCCGGTTCTTTATTCATTCCGTCGTTGTCCTTATGCCATTCGTGCGAGAATGGTACTTAAATATGCTTCCATCACCTGTGAATTGCGTGAGATTTCCCTGAGGAATAAACCTAAGGAAATGATAAGTATTTCCAAAAAAGGGACGGTTCCTATATTACAACTCATCAATGGCGAGGTTATTGATGAAAGTCTGGATATTATGTTGTGGGCACTACAGCGAGCAGATCCAGATAATTGGTTAAATATTGAACATCAGAATGCCATGCAGCTAATTGAGAAAAACGATAATCAATTTACGCAGTATCTTGACCGATATAAATATTTTCAAAGATACCCGGGAAAGCCTCAGATATATTATCGTGAGAGGGCGGAGGAATGGATTAAATTGCTGGAAACAAATTTAAAAGAACATCATGGTATTGGGATTGTATCCAATCATATTTCTCTGGCTGATGTGGCAATATTTCCCTTTATCAGACAATTCGCTCATGTTGATTGGGAGTGGTTCAGTAATAGCCAATACAAAAACTTGATAAGCTGGTTATTGAAATTTGAAGAAAGTGAATTGTTTTTGTTGGTGATGAAAAAATATAAATTGTGGCAAGAGAATAACGACATAGTATTAACTTTATAAATTAAATATGAGAGGGATCCTAATGTTGAAAATAATGAATAATAAAGGCTCTACATTGATGGCAACAGTAATATTGTTTTCGTGCTTATTTATTCACACAGCTGTTTTTGCAAATGATGAAGCTGTTGATGTAGTAATAGAAACAAAATTTGGCAATATAGAATTGAAGTTATTCCCTGACATTGCACCTGGTCACGTGGAGAATTTTTTGAAGCTCGCAAAATCCAGTTTTTATGATGGCACAATATTTCACAGAGTGATTCCGGGGTTTATGATTCAAGGTGGTGATCCGAATAGTAAAGGAGAAGACAAATCAACGCATGGCACAGGTGGTCCAGGTTATGCAATCGATGCTGAATTTAATGACAAGCCTCATGTGAGGGGCACTTTATCCATGGCGCGTTCACGCGATCCTGATAGTGCCGGCTCGCAATTTTTTATTGTCGTCAAAAAATCCAGTTTTCTGGATCATCAATATACCGTTTTCGGTGTAGTTGTTAGCGGCCTGGAAGTCGTAGATGAAATCGTTTCGCAGAAGAAAGATGCTCGTGACAACCCAATAGAACGTATTGAGATGAAGATACGTGTCATAGAAGCAGAAAATATAATGTCTGAGGCTGATGAAAAAGGTTAGGAATTTAAAATCTCATATAGTTAAATTCCAATGATGAACAACCCTGTCGGGAATGTATCATTGCAGCGAGCTGCATTGGTGATGGTGTTGTTAAACGCATTTACAACTCCTTTGATGTTATCTGCTACCAATGTGGCACTTCCGACCATTGCTGATGATCTACAACTAGATGCAGTGATGCTTGGTTGGATTCCGATGGCTTTTTTGATGGCGAGCGCAATGTTTGTACTTATCTTTGGCCGTATCGCGGACATGGTAGGCCGTAAACGTATTTTTCTGATTGGCACAGTATGTGTCATTGTTACATCATTGCTAGCGGCTACTGCAAGCAATGGGGCATTCCTGATTACGGCGCGTTTTTTACAAGGGATGAGCGCTGCCATGCTGTACGCAACGCAGATTGCAATTGTGACCTCGGTATTTCCTCCCAAGCAACGAGGACATGCCATTGGTCTGACAGTATCGACAATTTATCTTGGTTTAACCTGTGGCCCATTGATAGGTGGTTTTCTTATTGATTACTATGGATGGCAAGCAAGCTTTGTCTTTCATATACCACTTGCGATTGTTGTGCTCTTGATTGGTCTGTTTAAAGTTCCCGGAGACTGGTCTGCTGATGAGCAAGGCGCGTTTGATGTGAAGGGAGCAGTCTTATACGCCCTATCCATTGTTCTCTTATGTCTGGGTGTTTCAACGCTACCTAATTTAGTTGGTTGTTTGCTTTTGATATTCGGACTATCTGGTATCTGGGCCTTCGTTTACCTGGCAAAACGTACGGCACACCCTATATTTGATATTACCTTGTTTGGTATAAATCGGGTATTCGCATTCTCATGCTTCGCATCATTCATTATCTACGCCGCGGTATTTGCAAATATCGTTTTGGTCAGTTTGTATTTACAATATTTAAAAGGGATGTCAGCAACAATTGCAGGTGCAGTTATGATGATCCAACCATTAACGATGGCAGTGTTTTCACCGTTTATAGGACGCTTGTCAGATAAGATTGAGCCCAGAGTCATCGCTTCTATCGGTATGGCAATAACAGCATTTGGTTTACTGATGCTGGCATTATTGAATGTAGCCAGCTCAATCAGTTATTTGATCTCTGCATTAGTCGTCACGGGTTTCGGTTTTAGCCTGTTCTCATCACCCAATGCAAATGCCATTATGAGTGCTGTTGAGAAATCACATTATGGAAGTGCAACAGGATCAATTGCGACCATGAGGATACTGGGTCAAATGACAAGTATGGCACTGGTGACATTTGTTTTTGCCATGGTCATTGGACAGGTAAAAATCGAACCTTCCGTTTTTCAAAATTTACAACGGGCCATTAGCTTCTGTTTTTTTATTTCTGCAAGTCTGTGCGTTCCGGGTTTTATATTTTCTTTAGTACGTGGCCGTATGCACCAACAAGTTCATACATAAAGTAATTTCGTGTTAACAACAACAGATCATAGTCGAGATAGTGCAGGCCTGACCTATGTTTATCCCGTGATATCACGTCGTTCCGGGGGGCTATCTATTGGTATCAATCTTAATCCTAATAATGCCTGTAACTGGCGGTGTATCTACTGTCAGGTGCCAAATTTGGTACGTGGTTCTTCTCCAGAGATAGATCTTCAGCAGCTTAAAAATGAGCTGGATGGGTTCTTAAAAGATGTCGTCCATGGGGATTTTTATGACCGTTATGACGTTGCAGAAGATCTTAGAACAATCAGGGATATTGCACTATCCGGTAATGGAGAATCAACCAGCGCAGAAAAATTTGATCAGATTGTCTTACTGATAGGTCAGTTAATTAGACAATTCCATTTGCAAAATAAAATTAAACTGATACTAATCACGAATGGGAGTTTGGTTGACAAAAAAGTAGTGCAGGCTGGGTTGTCATCAATGAGCACAATCAATGGAGAGGTATGGTTTAAGCTGGACAGTGCGACGGATGTCGGGTTAAAAACTATTAATCACGCTGGATTATCTATTGAACGTGTTAAACAGAATTTGAAGATAGTCAGTGCACTATGTTCAACATGGTTGCAAACGTGTGTTTTTAAATTTGACGGAGAGCTTCCGGAAAAAAATGAACGTGAAGCTTATCTTCAATTCCTGTCATGGACGAAAGAAGAAGAACTTGAAATTGAAGGTGTCTTATTGTACGGGTTGGCTCGACCATCCATGCAGCCGGAAGCACCGCGATTATCTAATTATTCAGAGGAATGGATGAATGATTTTGCCGATGAAATCAGAGCGCTAGAATTCCAGGTAAAGGTCAATCCTTAAAAGGTCAGAGCGTTAAATAACCTGGCTTTTATTTCGAAAAATTTATTGAACTGACTTTGTGTTATTTATTAAATATGAATTCAAATTCACTATAACCTTCAGTCGCCAGCATTTCTTTTGGTATGAAATTGAGCGAGGCCGAGTTGATACAGTAACGTAGGCCAGTGGGTGCTGGACCATCTTCAAATACATGACCAATATGGGAATCGGCCAGAGTGCTTCGCAATTCGGTTCTAATCCCGAAGATTGAAAAATCTGCTTTTTCTACCAGGGCAGCGGTAACGATAGGGCGTGTAAAGCTTGGCCAGCCAGTACCGGATTTAAATTTATCTTTCGAACTGAATAATGGCTCACCTGATACGATATCAACATAAATGCCCTCTTTCTTGTTATCCCAGTATTCATTCTTGAATGGTCTTTCTGTGCTATCTTTTTGTGTGACGTCATATTGTAATGTTGAGAGCCTTTTTTTGAGTTCAGCTTTTGTAGGCTTAACATAATTGGTATGTTTGCCTGTCCATGAGGGCACGTTGGATTGAGCTACGACAACGGGCACATTTTCTATTGTGTTCTCTCGATCCGCCTCCCCAGAAACCGGAGCAACAATTACTATCAGACCAGCAAAACCAGCCAGGACTGTTATCAGGTGCCATTTTTTCATCTGTAATCTATTACTTATATTATTTTTACGTATCTATCGGACAGAATGATATAAACAGAGTTCCCGGAATGGGCGAGATTCTAACGTGTAAACGAGATTAACAACATAGTTACAGTATTATAGCTTCAGAATTACATGGATAAGATTGTATGAGATAATTTTCCCATGCGTGTGACATTACTCTTTATATTTCTGTTATCAGCCTGTGGACGCTCGGATTATGAAACTGCCCTGGCTGCATATGACAAAGGTGACTACCAGAGTGCATTTGAAAAGCTGATGCCTTTGGCTGAATCTGGAGATGCGAAGGCACAGAATACGCTTGGCTTGATATACGAAAAAGAAGATGGAATAGGGCAAGACTATGAAAAGGCCCTTGAGTGGTATCAGAAGGCAGCGATTCAGGGGTGGGATGATGCGCAATATCACCTGGGGAAAATGTATCAACGTGGTCTTGGTGTAGAGCAAAATAATGTTGAAGCGCTTGCCTGGTATCTCAAGGCTGCTGAACAGGGATTTACCTCCGCCCAGGTTAGACTCGCACAAATGTATGTGCAGGGGGAAGGCACACAACGTGATTACTGGGAAGCAATGAAATGGACGAGAAAGGCTGCGGTTGAAGGGAACGCAGAAGCTCAGGCAAGTATTGCTTATATGTTTCATGAAGGCTTCGGTGTTACGCAAGATTATGTCGAAGCAGCAAAATGGTACCGTAAGGCTGCTGAGCAGGGATGGATAGGTGCCCAACATTATTTGGGTGTCATGTACCAGCAGGGGCGTGGTGTGGAACAAAGTTATACATTGGCCATTGGGTGGTACCGACAGGCTGCCGACCGTGGGTATACATCTTCACAAAGTAATTTGATCAATATATATCGGCAGGGATTGGGTATCCCACCTGACAAAACTGATGCATTGGAATGGTATATTGATGCAGCGAGAAAAAAGCATGTGATGGCCCAATTCAGGCTTGGCTCAATACATCATAATGGTTACGGTATCCCACGAGACGACATCAAAGCCTACGCATGGTATGGCATAGCCGCAGCAGGAGGTTTTAAACCGGCGCAAAGATTGCGTGATCAAATTCAATGGCAATTATCACAGGAGGATCTTCAGCAAGCTCGAAAACTTGCCAAGGAATTATGGGAGAAGTATGGGAATAAAAAATAGAACATTGAAAGAAGTACTTGAAGTCAATACTGCATTTTATGAAGCCTTTGCTGCCGGAGACTTTTTGGCAATTAAACAGTTATGGTCAAGAAGTAATGATATCTCAGTGATTCATCCTGGAAGTACAGCCTTGCATGGTCAGAAAGCAGTCATGATGAGTTGGCAACTCATATTTAAAAATTCAGGTTCACATAATATCGAATGTATCAACGAACGGGCGTATTTATATGATGGATCAGCCTATATTGTGTGTAGTGAAGTTTTCCCCGAAGGTCAGTTGATGGCAACGAATATCTTTGTTATTGAGAATGGTGATTGGCGCATGGTACATCATCAGGCAGGTCCATGTTCAGCCTCAGGGCACCAGGGTTCGCAGGCAACATCAAATGCATTGCATTAGACCATTCGTGAAAGTGAGGCTCGCTATGAGTGATTAACGCGAAGTAGTTTTACGGCGCACCTTTTTGCTGACTTTCTTTTTTGTTTTCTTCTTTGTGGTTGTTTTATGCTTCAGGTTTTTGTTTTTTGTTCGGGAATATTTCGCCATGTCATTTTTGTATTTAAGAATCTTCGCCTGTAATTTTTGATCATTCTGCGCAATGATTTCTACGGCAAGCAGGCCTGCATTCTTGCTGCCACCAATGGCAACACTGGCCACTGGCACCCCCGCTGGCATTTGTACAATTGAAAGTAAAGAATCCAGTCCTTTTAATGCTCCACTTTCCACCGGGACGCCGACGACGGGTAAAGGTGTTAAGCTGGCTACCATCCCGGGTAAATGCGCCGCACCTCCAGCGCCTGCAATGATGACACGCAACCCTCTTTTATGCGCTTCGATGGCATATTTCGTCATATCAATGGGCGTACGGTGTGCTGAGACAACGCGTATTTCATATGGGATATTAAATTTTTTGCAGATATCTGCGGCGAGTTTCATTGTTGGCCAGTCAGAGTCACTGCCCATAATAATACCGACAAGAGGTTGTTTTTTACTCATTCGCTTGCTCCAAATTTAAGGACATTTGCCGCTGCCTGCGCAATCTGTTCTGCCTCAGATAAAGTTTCACCCAATACAGTCACATGTCCCATTTTACGACCTGGCATACTCAATTCTTTACCATAAATATGAACATGTACACCGGGCATTGCCAGTGCTTCATTAAATCCTGTCGGTTGACCACTGCCATGACTCTGACCAAGCAAATTAATCATCACGGCGGCTGGTCTGACCATATTAGTTGAGCCTAAGGGCCAGCCCATGACTGCGCGGACATGGTTTTCAAATTGGGAACATACACATGCCTCGATAGTATAGTGACCTGAATTATGTACCCTGGGTGCAAGTTCATTAATAATTATCTGATCATCTTCCATCAGAAACATCTCAACTCCGAAACTACCTATTGCGCCAATAGCAGTCACAGCACGTTTGGCAATATCGGTTGCCCTTGCAGTAATTTCAGCGGAAACAGGTGCAGGAGCACGAACAATATGGCAAATATGATCTCTTTGCACGGATTCGACCAGGGGATAGGCCGCAGTTTCACCACTCCTGCTGGTGGTAATGATAATCGCCAGCTCTGAGACGAAAGGACAAAATGCCTCCACATACAGTGTCCGTTTATCTCCATCCAGTTTATCCCAGGCGGCGTCTATTTCATTGACATTATTTACTGTCGCATTACCTTTGCCGTCATAGCCATTTCTGCGAGCTTTAATGACTAAAGGCCAATGAAAACCCTTTGCAACTTCAACAACATCTTCGCGTGATTTAATCTTTCTGAAAGGAGAGAGTGGTAGACCAGCTTTCTCTAATGTTTGTTTTTGGATATATTTATCCTGTACTAAACTAATGCTTTTCGATGTGGGGAATAGTGTATGCCCAGCCTTTTCCAGTTCAGATAGACTATTGGCATCAACAAATTCGTTCTCAAGGGTCACTACATCTACATGCTCAGCCAGTTTTATCAGATCGTCAGGATCATCCCAATCACCAACAAAGGAATGGCTGGCCAGATTAACCGCCGGACCCTCAGATTTACGTTCGAGCACCAGTACGTCACAGCCAAGTTGCAGGCCAGCTAAGGCAGTCATTTTCGCCAGTTGTCCACCACCGACTATACCGATCCGTTTGCCAGGAATACTCTTTGGCAAATTTTCTGTTTCTTTATCCATTACTGTAATACTTTGATGTTTGCGTGTTGATGATTCAGGGCTAACTGAAAAAAGGCGCTATGATAACGAATTATGCATATTTTGGGGGAGTTTATTTCAATTTTTGAATCCGGAGGGGATTATTGTGGCTCCTCCTGGGCGTCTCGGAACGGGCCAATTCGATGTGACTATCTGCCAATGGTTAATTTGTGATGTTAATATTTGGCAGGCTTTGGTAAGCGGGAAGTAGCAGACGCGACCGTACCAGCAGAAAAAAGTCTCTGCTGGTATTGTTGGATCATCTGATACTAACTTTCCTTACAGTATATAGTTATGGAAAAGCCGGAATTGTGTGGTCTTCACCATAATCTTCGACTTCAGGAAAATGTTGATGAACGATTTTCCTGATTTCGTCAACTCTGTCCTTAGCAACATCGACCATAAGTAAAATATGTCCTTCGTCCATTGAGTGCTGGAATTTTTTTAGTTTAACATTCGGTGTGCTGCTGCCGATAAAAAGGCCAGATATAAAGGCACCATATACACCACCAACAAGAAAAAGAACCAGGACAATGCCTACTTCCATTTGCATTCCGATAATGTCTCGCATCAGGTAAGCGGTCAGCCCCATAATGGCACCAGTTAGTGCACCGGTAAACATACCGACTTGAAACCCATGAACAATATCTGTTTTCTGTACTTGTGATGCTTCGGGTAAATCTTGCATATTAGTTCCACGTTTTCCAAGAAAATGCATTTGCTGCTCACTGATGCGAGCCAGCAAAAGATCATCCTCAACTTTTCTGGAAATCTCGACATCAGGTAGGATGAAATATAGTCTGCGATTCATACATATACCTCCATCTACATGCAGGTGGGGAAACACAAAATATCAGGCCACCTCACCTCACGCTTGATAATACAAGTATAGGACATAGCCTACTGTCCACAACGCCAGCTAATTCAAATTAATAACATAAAAATACGCATCCTGATGATAAATCAGGATAATTAATGACATGTGAGTCTTGAAAATCATGATTCTGCCCACATCTATCTTGTAGGAGATTTGATAATTAAGTGCTAACTACTTGACATATAACATAAACAGGAACATTATTGCGCCCCAATGAAGACTAACTATATGACAAAGCAGGACTTTATTTGGCGCCATACACCACTGTGTGGCGTTTGCACGCACCTGTGTGTCATAGGAAATCGCTAATGTTTTAGTCTAAATCTTCAAGAAGAATTCCTAAAAAGGCCACAGGTGAATAACCTGAGGCCTTTTTTTTTGGCCATGGATGGCCTTATGCCGTGAAGTACAAGGATGTACGAGAACGGCGCATGCATCATGGATGGGCGGTATGCCGCAAGTGCATGGATGCACTTGCATGCATCATGGATGGGCGGTATGCCGCAAGTGCATGGATGCACAGGAGCGGCGATGCCATGGATGACCTTATGCCGTGAAGTACAAGGAAGTACGAGAACGGCGCATGCATCATGGATGGGCGATACCATGGACGGTCTTATGCTGTAAAGGACAGGAAGTCCGAGAATGGTTTCACTCACAACAAACTGGAGGCTCGTATTTAGAAAATTAGAGAAATAGACATGAGAATCTTAATTTCCAATGTAATCGTATGGTCACTTATTATTGCTCAGCCGGTATTTGCCGGGAATGCTGATTACACCAACAGAAAAAACACAGCTAATGCCTGTGAGTTGTTCGCTAAAGACGCCTACCAGGCTGCGGATAATCTTGGTGATGGTGTTGGGCTGAGGAACATTCTGGATTTAATAGATGCATCGCCTGTTTCGGAGAGTAAGAAACATCGTGCATTCCAGGCGATTCAGTTCGTCTGGAAAAATCAGCTGAAGAATCCTGTGATGGCATATACATTGGCGATGGGTCTCTGTTTAGAGCCTAAAAAAGAGATGGCACCCGTCGATGAACCATGGATTACCTCTCCACGAACAAGTAAAGAATATTTTTAATAATAGATCTTTTGCTGTTCTTACAGGATGATTACATGGACGCCTGTACGGAAGTAGGCGGTAGAGAGGCGCAGGATGCTATAGCCGATGGAGGAAGAGAATCTCTGGAAGCGCGTAGTCCACCACCATTAAGGGGCTATA
>JACZSJ010000129.1 GCA_022574295.1 Pseudomonadota bacterium | reverse complement strand
TCATAAGTTATTTGATTGTTACTGTAACGGTTCAGGATTCTGCAATTGACGCTGTAAAGATTTATTTACGAAACAATTATAAGAAATCTCCATTTGGAAATAGAATATTTAGTTCATCTAGTGTTCTTGCACCTAGAAATTGATATCGTAATGTTATACAAAACCCTATAAGACCTGTTAAACAAAGAAGATCCAAAATCAGAGCAGAATATTTTTCCACACTTGAAAAAACAAACGTGACTATAGGATACAAAATCAATATTAGAGTAGGAACAACATAGGCAAAAAGTACATATATCGCATACGCGTTTTCTCGCGATAAAGCATCGATATAATTTATTATAGAAGACAGCCCCAATAACACGATGACAGATCTTCCGGGCCAATTGGATAGGGCAGCCGAGGCTTCGTCCCTTAATTCAATGGAAAATTCCTTAATATGCTCTCTACAATAGACTGAGTATTTATTTCTGTTGAAAGTTGTGCTATTCAATCATGTATGTCCATAGTTAATCCAAGTCAAATTTACAATAGCTTTCGGTCGGAAATAAGAAGACAGAACTTGACACCATTTTACGCAGCTTTATAGTAAATCATGCACTTCATGAATGTTACTGTTCACACTCCCAATTATCTATCACTGCAGACTGATATACGGCTACAACCCATTAATCTTTAACAGTCGATCCAATGAACTCAATTACAGCGCTGCTGGTGCTCTTATATATCACGATAATCGTGAGTTTTATTTGGGCTAGATTTAGGTACTTCACCTTCCAATCTTCCCGCTCCCGAATCAGTAGTTTGCTATACGATCCCGTTATCGGAATTCAAGTCTCTGCTACCCTATATTTCCTAATAGCTACACCCTCGACGTGTTCTCCAATCAATGCCATTAGTCTAGTTCTATATATTCTGTGTCTTGCACTGTTTTGGTTGAACGTAGTTACCACTGAACACCTTGAATTTGCTTTCAGCCATCATGTAGGAAAAGTAGTAACAACGGGGCCTTTTGCCTATGTACGTCATCCATTCTATTTGTCTTACATTCTTGTTTGGTTTGGTAGTTCGATATTATTCAATTCCATTTTCCTTTGGATTACATTAATCTACTTGGTGAGCTTCTATATAACTTCAGCAAAGACTGAGGAAGAGGTTTATCTAAAAAGCGAATATTCGAGAGAGTATCGAGATTATAGTAAAAAAGTAGGAATGTTTTTACCGAGGATAACGTTATGGAAAAAATAGTTTTTAAAACTATCACGGCAATCGATGAACTTAATTTTGTTTTGAATAAGATCGAGCACCATTCTGGAGTGCGACTACCAATTGAGTATATCAAACGAAGCAAAACTGTAGGAGCATTCCTACATAACCAGTTAGTTGCAAGCTATATAATAGTCACAAAGCCAAACTTTAGAAGTTTGCTATTTGTTCCAGATTCCGTCAAAAAAACTCATACATTTTTTTCTAACGACCAATATGAAATGATGGAAGTTAATGGCTTGTGGATTGGTCCCGCCGTGAAAACGCCCAAAATGCAATTTTTGATTTGGTTACAACTTGCGAAGGATATAATTTTATCAAGAAAGAAATACTTACTATTAATGAGTAGCTCAAAAAATAAAAATATTGGGCACCTGCACAGTTTGACTAATCCAAAGACACTATACAATGGTGCACCGAATTTAATGGCAGGCGATAATAGCCATTCCAGCATTCAAGTCAGTTACACCACCCGCTGGAGTATTATTTTAAATATTCCCAAGTACCTTCTTGAATTGCGACGAAGACAAGTACGAGCGGAGCGATTTGCCAAAGAGCGTACTTACATACGCGAGCTTAAAATATCGGAAGCTAAATTTGTATAAACGCAAAATCTGGTAGGAAGTAGCCCGTAGGCTACCCCCTCCCAACAGAACGGTACGTACCGGCCAGGTATACCGCTCTTCGATCAGTAACCGAACCCATCAGGTTCGAGAGAATGCGATGGTAAATCAGCACGCGCCTGGCTGGCTGGAATCGGTAGGTACCTGACTGTAACTTGTCGTGAATCAGCGCCAACAGAGATTCCTCCCTGTGCGCAAATTCCCCTACCGTCATCCGGTCTATCCCCGCTGCCCCGGCATTCTTCTTGACTCGTTGCCATGCCGTCCACAGTCGTCCCGGTTCATACACCTTCGCCAACACGTCTTGTGCTTTCACTTCACTTTCTCCGTGATCTCCTTTAACACTCAGAATTACCGGACTGCCAGGGGCCTTTTGGCCAGGACCGGGCACCTGTTTGACCCCCGTGCGCTTGCACCGAGGTATCTCTTTGAGATTTGCTACCCCAACTCGTTTTCTGGTCCTTTCCTGCACAGTACTGTCTCGGCTCCTCCATGCGATCACTGCCACCTCTCGTCCACGACTTCCCCTGTCCCGATGACGATCAAGACAGCCGGGCCTGGGATTGACGTGGCGGCACTGAACGCGCCCCGCTTGGGTCTCTCCCTTCCCGGTCCTCAGGGTTTTCTCCTCCACACTGTTACCAGGCTTCATCGGCCCTGACTCCTCAGTACTACCCGTGAATCTGCCACCCTCTGTCCCGGCCCGCTTCGGGATCTCCTCGTCGGGTCGGTATTCTGTCATCGATGGCAATCTCGATGACAGGACAGGCCGGGCTTCCCTGGGTAAGACGCACCACC
Organism: Pseudomonadota bacterium; assembly: GCA_022574295.1. GTDB lineage: Bacteria > Pseudomonadota > Gammaproteobacteria > Eutrophobiales > Eutrophobiaceae > SMWN01. Next base: position 957 of record JACZSJ010000129.1, on the reverse strand, counting down.
TCTCTGTATCCCGTCCGGCTTCATGTCAGTTCGGTTCTCCGGATATCAGGTCTCGCCTAATCACGCCTGCTCGACCTCTTCCCCAACACCATATAGCCGGTTCGCTGTTCGCTACGTACACAGGTTCTGCCTCATGCTTCCTTCAGACCCTCCATTACTGGAGATGCCCTTGCCTTGTTGGCGTCGTCCTTCCGTCCGGTAACGGCGGACCATCATGTTCCAGACTCTCATCTGGAACGGCGGCCTGTGCGTCATGCCAGGCACACATCAAGTACCACCCGCTGAGCGGGTGGTATGATGAAAGCCCCCAGAGGGGGCTATTGTCAGAGTCCTGATAACATCATCTGCTCTTGACGTTTCTCTTCCCGTTCTTGATTCTTTATGTACGCTCGTATCATCTGCTCATCTAACCCGACTGTACTCACACAATAGCCGCGAGCCCAGAAATGACGGCCTGTGAAATTCTGTTTCACCTGCAGATAATCCCTGTATATGCGAATTGCTGACTTCCCTTTCAGATACCCTACCGTGTTCGCCACACTAAACTTCGGCGGAATCATTAACAACATGTGGATGTGATCTTTCATCGCATATCCCTCTAACAATTCCACTCCTCGTTGGCGGCATAAGTCTCGCAATATCCCTCCAATATCTTTCCTCAACATGCCGTAGATCGATTTCTTCCGATACTTTGGAACAAACACTACGTGATATTTGCAATAATATTTAACGTGAGCTTGGCTCTGCCAGTCTCTCATAATGGCCTCCTATAGAACTTGCCGGTTCAAAGGAGGCCATTTTCCACTCTGCACGCCGTTTCGGCAGAGCCTTTTCGTGTCTCACCGCCAGAGGCGGTGGTTTACCAAGGTTTAATTACCTTTTATTGCAAAGTTTGCCCGGGAACGAGGTTTTCCCAAGTTTGTTGAGGATGTAGATTTTTGCGTTGAGCAAGTGCCG
>JACZSJ010000128.1 GCA_022574295.1 Pseudomonadota bacterium | reverse complement strand
GGTGTACAGGAAGATCTTTCCCGGAGGAAGCGTTCGCGAGTCCGGGGAGAAGCGCGCCACACCTTCCGACCTCGTTGGTCTGGGGAGCGTCCTTGATCGCGCTGGCGAGTTCACAGGGGTGGTCGGCGATCGCAGCAAGAAACGCTGCTTCCATGCCGTCCGCGGGCGTGCCTCCCACCGAGGGGTAGAACTCGGCAAGTTCGGGTACCCGACCTGCAAGCACGAGTCTGTGTACACCGCCGAGGAATCGGAGCGCAAGAGCCTGCCGAGTCGGGTCGCCCTCGAAGTCCCAGACAACGTCGAGCGTCGCACCGCTCCCCCTCAGGTCGTCAAGCGCGGCTCGGAGGAGGTCCGCGTACATTGGTGAATCCATGCGGGCACACCAGCCAATCTGTGTCGCGAATGACTCCGCGATCGCGGTGGTCGGCACCACACTCATCGATTCTTCTCCGTGCGTCATCCGACCGCCGGAGTCTCAAGCGGCTTGAGAAGGTCCGAGGTGTTGTTCTGCACCTTGTTCACCAGCGTGGACACCGGGTACTCGGACATGAGGTCTGCCGGGTAGACATCCATCAGGGCCCTGAGCGCATCCTTGTCGGTGAGAGCCGGATCAAGCCACGCGTCCCAGCGGTCCGTCGGCATAATCACCGGCATTCGGTCATGGATCTTTTCGAGCAGAGCATTTGGGGGACCGGTAAGAATCGTGCAACTCAGTATCCGTTCGTCCGTATCCGGATCGATCCATATCGACCACAATCCGGCCGCGGGAAGAGGCGTGTGATCTGCGGAGAAGATGTAGTGCGGCAGTTTGCCCTTCTTCTTGCCCTCGTTCACATGATCGGCGACGAACCTCGCCCAGTCCGTGACGTTCATGTGGACGGTCCCCGCGGGACCGATCGCGGGCGGATTGTCCGGGTATCCGGGTACGAGTGCGGCATAAACCTTGCGGACGCAGTGAGGATGTGGCCGACGCCCCTATCGGGCGATGCTTCCGGCGGACCGAACTCTCATGTGGCGAAGGACGGGAGGGTGTTTGGTCTGAAGGGGGCAATAGGTGGTGGGCAACTGAACCCGACGTGGGTCGAGTGGCTCATGGGATTCCCCGTCGGGTGGACCGACTTAGAGGCCTCGGAAACGCCGTCGTCCCCCAAGTAGCCGAGTGGATCGGGCGGCGGATTATGAATGCAATAAATGAAGGCATGCGCGCAATGGATATTAATGCCGACCCGCCTGGGGATCAAACAGCAGGTGTTAGACTAATAATGGCTGGCGATTTAACTACCATTCCTGGAAGTATACTTTTACCGGGCGGAATTGTATTGCCCGGAGGATTAGGTTTGCCTAGCTTGTTTGAAATTAATGGTGAATTTGTAGATAACGGTGAACTTGTAGACGATGATGAAATTATACTAGGTAAGGCTAAGGCACAATCGTCAAAAGATCAAGTAGTAGCTTTAGATTCTAAATTATCTAAAACGTTTGAAAAAATTGATGGGGTTTTTATGTCTAGTCAAAATACAAAACTTGGAACAGCACCTATTCAGGACACAGCTAATAGTGGCGCTGGACAAAGCATTGATTTTGGTAGTATTCAGGAATCAATTATGCAAACCAAGATTGCAGAAAGTAGTCAATCATCTATAAAGAGCCAAAAAGTAACAAAATCACCATCCGGTTCACCAACAGGAAATATTCCTGATGGTAGCGACGATGACATTGTTGCTAGACAAATACGTGAGGCTGCTGAAAACGAATCCGATCCAGAATTACAGGCTAAACTTTGGGATGAATATCGCGCGTATAAGAAAGGGATTAGCCAATAATATCGTGGTAAAAATTAATTATTAATATTCGCCCGAAGATTTAAACCATTTTTCGCCTTTTAAAATAAAATTCGTACCAACTATAATTCGTTTGATCTTACCCATACATTTAGGACATTCGGTGAATGTATTTTCTGTTATGCGTTGATCAATTTCAAATTTGTGTTCGCAGTTATCTTCGCTACATTTATATGTGTATATAGGGATAGTTTTATCCTTTTAGTTTAAATGAAATTCTGCCTTTTGGCTTATCGGTAGAAAAGAAATTTGTTTGTGCATCAAATATAATTGTTCCTGTAAATGTTGCAGGAAATACAACCTTAAAATCCACAAACGCCAGTGAATCACCACGTTTTCGAGTTGAAGCGTAAACTTGAATCATAGAACTCTGTGCCAGTATTGCTCGAAATAACTCAGTGGGGCCGAGATTGTTTAAATATTTAGAAACCTTACGTGCTAATGCAGCAATAAGCCTATAACCTAAATTATAATTTGGATGCATCAATGTTTTTGGTAAAAATTGTTTATTTGGATATGATTTGGCAAGCTTTTTAAGGTTTGTTGTAAGTATCTTTTCATCTTTATCAAACGAGTTCATTAAATATTCAATAATTTTAATATCATTGTCGCTTACAAAGTTATAAAGTTTACCTGTTTTGTAAACGCCTTCATTGGTAGAATTTTTAGCAAGTAAATTGATGCCATGAATTAATTCTTCATTTTTTGCAAGAAAGTTCGAATCGAATTTATCTGCTTTATCGTCAAGAATCCGTGCAACCGATGTTAAACTTGCTGATGCACCACCTCGCCTTGCTTTAGAACTAATTGCTATTCGAGCAGAACGATCCTCACTTAATACATAAGAGTCAACCAATGCTTGCGTTGTACTGGTTGGAAACTGTGCCAAGGTCATATCAGACCAATCGACATCCTGCGGAGCCAATACTTCTGTCTGTACATCATCATAATTTCCGCTTACAAAGTTGCCCGTAATAATAGCAATTGCAGCAGCATATTCTCCAACATATTTTTCAATTACAGCACGATGTTGAAATGCATCTGGTACATAAGTTTCCTCGCCGCGAGCCACCGCATTTAATAATGCAGGAATAATTTCACGTATGTCCTCTGGAAGTGTATCGGGCAAATTGTTAATAATTGTAAGTATCTCTGGAACTGTCATTGGTTCACTTGTAAATAAATCTGACGCTTTCAATGCAATATTTTCCGATTTGGTTGATATGTCATCGGAAGAATAACCCGTTTCCCTTGCAAATTGTGTGTTAGTCCAATTAATTCCTAATGCGCCAGCACGAATTTGTGTTGTATAGCGTCCATATGCAAGGAGCTCACCCTTTTGATCACGCCAGATGCTTAATGCCGCTGCCATCATAGGATTATTGACCATTTTAAAATTTTCGGGTTTGATATTACTTGAGTCGAGCCATTCTGCGATTGCTGCAATGGTTTTGTCTCGACCCCGCATTGGATTTTCTACTTCGTCTTTTTTATCGTTTTCAAATCTGCCTATTTCAGGGAAATATAGTATATCATATAATTCAATAGCTTCGCCTTTATCATTAATAAAAATTGCTCCGCTATTATTATTAACTATTTTATCGCGAGCTGCTATGCCGCGTCCTTCAAAGAGATTAGTCATATCGTAGTTTTAGTCAAACCTGAAACCCAATTCTTCGTCGTCAATTTCTTTGCTAATTTTATCGTCCATAAAATCATTCATTGTTGCACCAGCAGCTATTTCTTTATCGAATTCTACTTGGTCTGCTTCTAAATCATCCATAGGAAACATTGCTTGACGACGCATATCTTTTGTTGCATTATCATATTCGT
>JACZSJ010000060.1 GCA_022574295.1 Pseudomonadota bacterium | reverse complement strand
TTCGTTCCTCCTTGCTGGAAGTGTTAAATGAGGACTATATTCGGGCTGCCAATGCCAGAGGGCTGTCACCAACAACGATTATCCTGAAACATGGCTTAAAGAATGCAGCTTTGCCGGTGGTAACGATATTGGGCTTGCAATTAGGTGCATTGCTTGCTGGTGCTGTGATAACAGAAACAGTTTTTTCATGGCCCGGGATTGGACAGCTGACCATTGAATCGATCCAGAAAAGAGATTATCCCGTTGTTCAGTCTTGCGTGTTATTAATTAGCTTGACCTATGTCTTTGTTAACCTTTTAACCGATCTGGCTTATGTTTTTTTAGATCCTCGTGTTAGTTTGAGTGAGTGAAGAGACTTCCGTGGCGATCCGATTCTTATTTCCTTTTTTGATGATCGCTTCATGGATTTTTATTGCACTATTTGCAGGTCTGTTGCCGTTACATCCTGATGCCATCATGCTGGAAAAGATATTGATTCCACCTGGGGAACAAGCCTGGTTGGGCTATGACGATTTGGGACGGTCGATTGCAGAGCGTTTGATCATGGGTGCGAGAACATCTTTTATGGTTGCGTTTTGTGTTGTTTCAATATCATTTGTATTGGGGACAATCGTTGGTGTGATGGCAGCCTGGTTTGGAGGGTGGTGGGATAAAGTGACCGTACTTGTGATTGATATTTTTATCGCATTTCCTGGAATATTATTGGCCATTGCATTATCCGGTTTGTTGGGCCCCGGTATCATGAATGCCGTGGTGGCCTTGTCCGTAGTTGGCTGGGTGGGGTTTGCCCGGTTGGCCAGGGCACAAACATTGACCATGAAACATCGCGAACATGTGATTGCAGCACAAGCATTAGGCACCGAAACTGTGCAAATCGCACTAATCCATATCCTGCCTTTAATCATTGCACCCTTGGTTGTTGAAGCAACCTTTGCCATTGCCGGTACAGTGATTGCTGAGGCCAGCCTTTCGTTTCTGGGGCTTGGTGTACAGCCACCGAACCCATCATGGGGCAGTATGATTAGAGATGGCACACGTTTTATGTTGGTGGCGCCACATATGGTTCTGGCTCCCGGCATGGCCATTCTGCTGGTAGTATTATCTATTAACTTACTAGGAGATAATCTACGGGATAGAATGGATATCAGATCAAGACGTGCAAAATTCAATCGTAAAAACACTATACAATTGTTCCAGGCAGGATAAATTCGGAAAGACCAGATTATGAAGGGTAGATCATGTCATTAGGTCCCATCATGATGGATCTGCGTGGTACCACGCTGGAAAATGATGAGAAAGAATATTTACAACATCCTTTGGCGGGAGGGGTAATCTTCTTTTCGCGTAATTATGAATCACCAGAGCAGATCGCTGCACTTTCAAAAGAAATACATGAGCTGCGTGAACCCCGGTTATTGATTGCTGTAGATCATGAAGGCGGACGTGTTCAAAGATTTCAAAATGGTTTTACAAGACTTCCTGCCTTACAGCTGATTGGTGACCAATATAACAGAGACAATAAAGCAGGATTAAAACTGGCTGAAAAAGCCGGTTGGTTGATGGCTATTGAACTCAGAGCTGTAGATATTGATTTTAGTTTTGCCCCTGTACTGGATGTCTGCAAGGGAGTCAGCCAGGTGATCGGTGATCGTTCGTTCCATAAAAATCCTGAATGCGTTGCTGCATTATCGCAGTCCTATATGCATGGGATGCGTCGCGCAGGGATGGCTGCAGTCGGCAAACATTTCCCGGGTCACGGCGCAGTCAAGGAAGATTCACATCACGTCATACCATTTGATAGAAGAAGGTTTGAAGATATACAGATGGATGACATGGTGTCATTTGAACGTTTAATTAATGTCGGGCTCGCGGCCATCATGCCAGCGCATGTTATTTATCCAGAAGTCGATGCTAAACCTGCTGGCTTTTCGTCCATTTGGTTACAGAACATCCTGCGCCAACAGCTGGGTTTTCAGGGAGTTATTTTTAGTGATGACATCAGTATGGCGGGTGCAGAGGTCGTGGGTGGATATGTCGATCGTGCATATTGCGCACTAGAAGCGGGGTGCGATATGGTGCTTGTGTGCAATAATCAGGCTGCTGCAATTGATGTCCTGGATAATCTCAAAGCGGAGCAAAACCCGGCTTCACAATCCCGTTTGATACGCATGCATGGCAAACACGAATATGATTCTGCGAACATGAAAAATGATGAAGAATGGCAGGTTGTCTCAGCGGAGATATTGAGCCTTGTTGTGGAACCTGAGTTGGCCCTGGGTGATGATGGAATAGGGCGATGATGAAATACAGGCATAATAAATTACTCTTGCTGGTTACCAGCATTGCGTTGGTCTTGTTTTCCGGGTCATTGTTCGCTTTAGATCTGACACGAAAGCTGACAAATGCAGATTGTCGTGTCATCAAGGAAATATCTTCTGACACAAATGTGGTCGCTAAATTTAGCGATGCCCTACTTTGGAAGGTCTCGAAAGAAGGCAGACAGCCAAGTTATGTGTTCGGAACAATTCATGTCTCTGATCCCATGATTACAAATTTACCTGAGCCAGTTGAAACAGCTTTAAAAAATTCAGATATATTTGTGATGGAGGCTTTACCCACGCCAGAAGAGGCATTATCACTAGCACAAATGATGTTTTATGCTGATGGTACAACGTTAAAAGATTACCTGGATGACGACTTGTTTAATCGTACTGCAAAAGTCCTGTCAAATTTTCAGTTGCCGATAGAAGCTGTTTCTGTGATGAGACCATGGGCAGCATTTTTATTGATGAATTATCCAGCAGATAATACCATGCCACTGGATTTAGTGTTGTTTGAGATAGCGATGAGTCAAGGTGCAAGAACCATTGGACTGGAAACGCTCTCTGAGCAGGGGGCTGTCTTCAGTGAAATGGCACTGGATGATCAGTTTAGATTACTATTGGACACTGTGTGTAATTATGATTTGGTCATGCAGGACATAGAAGAAATGAAACGTCTCTATTTAGAGAAAGATTTAAACGGCCTGTTAAATGCGGGCATCCAACATATCTATGCCGATGAGCAGGTGTATAAGGAATTGAACAAGCGATTATTAACTGATCGAAATAAGATAATGGCTGATCGAATGCAAGCAGTTTTGCAGGAGGGTGGTGCCTTTATTGCAATTGGTGCCCTACACCTGCCTGGTGATAAAGGTGTGATAGCAAGATTAAGTCAACAGGGTTATAAAATAACCGCAATTTATTAAGCATAATAGAAGGTCTGGTATTGATGGATATAGAAACAACGCTAATTGAATTTCAGAATTACTTTGGCAGCAACTCATGGGTAGCACAGGTATTTATTGTTGTCTTCCTCACGTTACTCATCAGTTTTCTACAAAAACGTATTCTTGGAAAGTTACTTGCAAAGCTGCAAGAAACTCGTATCTATTGGGATGATGCCCTGGTTGATGCGGCACGTCGCCCGCTAACCATTCTAATCTGGATAATCGGACTTAGCTTTGCGGCCGAGATCGTCAGCAATGAAAGTGGTGCAGTCATCTTTGGGGCAATCGATCCGATTCGGGATGTCGGTGTTATTTTCACATTCGCATGGTTTCTGGTGAGATTCATTAAACGTACAGAAGAAAATATCGTTCTGAAGAAAGAGGCCAGAGGTGAGGAGATCGACCGCACAACGGCGGATACGATTGCAAAACTATTAAGAATATCCGTGATTATCACCGCCTTGCTGGTGATGGTGCAGACTCTGGGTTTCAGCATATCGGGAGTCCTCGCATTTGGTGGTATCGGGGGTATCGCGATAGGTTTTGCCGCAAAAGATTTGCTGGCGAACTTCTTTGGTGGGCTGATGATCTATATGGATCGTCCATTCAATGTGGGAGACTGGATAAGATCACCGGATAGAGATATTGAGGGAACCGTTGAGAATATCGGCTGGCGATTGACCCGTATTCGTACTTTCGATAAACGTCCTTTATATGTCCCAAATTCAGTCTTCGCTACTATCGCTGTTGAGAATCCTTCGCGTATGACCAATCGCCGTATCAAGGAAACCATCGGTATTCGTTATGATGATGTGGGCAAGATGGAAGCGATCATTGATGATGTAAAAAAAATGCTGCAGGAGCATGAAGATATTGACGCGAATCAAACACTGATCGTGAATTTCAACGAATTTGCCTCATCGTCACTGGACTTTTTTATCTATACATTCACCAAAACAACGAACTGGATACGGTTCCACGAAGTGAAGCAGGATGTATTATTGAAAGTCATTGGTATTGTTGAATCGCATGGTGCTGAATGTGCATTCCCAACATCTACGGTACATATTCCAGATGGCATAAGTATGGATCAATCATGATTCAATCCATTTAGAATCTGAATAAATAATGCCCCTCTTTTTGATGTTTGTTCCTGAGTATAAATTCGATCTGGCTTGCGTCAGACGATAGTCCCTGTACCCTATGCTCCATGGATATCCAGTTCACAAAAATGCATGGTCTCGGCAATGATTTTGTTGTTATCGATAGTTTTGCGCAAGAAATTCAACTGACCTCTGATCAAGTACGACTGATGGCTGATCGTCACTTCGGTATCGGTTGTGATCAACTGTTATTGCTCGCCCCTTCTGACAAAGCTGGTATAGACGTGCGCTATTTGATCTATAACGCCGATGGTGGCGAAGTATCTCAATGCGGAAATGGTGCAAGATGTGTTGCGGCCTATTTACGTGAGAATGACCTGATCGATGGTCTGGCTAACGGAAAGGCAATTACTGCTGAAACGCGTGATGGTGTCATTACCATGACTCTGCAGGAAGGTGAGCAGGTCAGGGTCAATATGGGTATCCCAAAACTGGCACCTGCTGATGTCCCTATAGAGTCACAGGACTATGCTGCCCAGTATCAATTGAGCCTGTCCGGCATGTCTGATATGGAAATTACTTTTAGCGCGGTCTCTATGGGAAACCCTCATGCTGTGATTGTGGTGGATGATGTAGTGATTGCACCCGTATTGACCATGGGACCAGAAATGCAAAAACAAACATTTTTTCCGGAGGGGGTGAACGTGGGGTTTATGCAAATTATTGATAGTCACCATATCAAACTACGTGTTTTTGAACGGGGTGCCGGCGAAACATTGGCCTGTGGGAGTGGTGCTTGTGCTGCCGTCGTGGCAGGATGTAGCAATTCCAGTCTGAATCAGGAAGTTGATGTTGAGTTGCCAGGTGGGCATCTTCAGATCAGCTGGGAGGGGGATGGTGAGCCTGTGTGGATGACGGGACCAGCTACTTTTGTTTATAGAGGACAAATATCGTTATGACCATTGATAAAGATACGAATCAGGGAAAAGACCAGGATCCGGGGAAAAATCTGGAACATGGAAAAGGCCTGGGTCAGGAAAAAGGTTTGGCACAGGATCAGGTAACACCTTTAATTTCAGCAAGGGATATTGCAGATTTTTTACGGAAAAACACGGGATTCTTTAATGACCATCCAGAACTCCTTAGTGAGTTATCAATACCCCACACAAATGGAAGTGTGGTCTCTCTGGTGGAAAGACAGGTTGCGGTATTAAGAGAGCAAAACAAGCAAACCAGTAAGCAATTGCATGAGTTGATTGAGATTGCACGTCAGAATGAAGAGTTGGCCAGGAAAATGCACCAGCTAGGTTTGACGCTAATAGATGCAACAGATCCCAAGGACATTTTTGCGACTTTGTACGATAATCTGACCAGAAATTTTCATGCAGATTGTGTTACCGTTCGATTGTTTGGTGATCCGGCCTTTATTGATACCTACGCAGGTGAAGAATTTGTCGGTAAGGACGTCAAGGAAAAATCGTTATTTAAAACAATCATAGAAAGTAAGCAAGCAATGTGCGGGCGGATGAAACATCAACAGCAAGCATTTTTATTTGGTAATGAGGCTGATGAAATTACCTCTTCTGTTATGGTGCCATTAATGGGTTCTAATTGGAGCGGGATAATGGCAATTGGCAGTTTCAATCCTGATCGTTTTCAACCGGGCATGGGCGTGGAGCTGTTGGCAAATATGTCGGAGGTCCTGAGTTTTATTTTAAAACCATGGATAGCCGAAACTTGAAACTGGTCTTGAATCTTACCTGGCCCAGGTCTGAATCTAACCAGGCCTGAATCAAAAATGAATAGTTGTGATTAGTTTCTGGGTGATAATTCATTCCTTTTTGATCTCTATGATTGAATAGTCCCGGATGAACAAGCAAGAAGCCTCAAGAATTCATCAGTTTTTGGGAACCCTGCAACATCTGTCTAACCATACCCAAAAAGCCTACCAACGCGATCTTGCTGTATTACTCAAGTTTGTAGATGCGCATGATGTTCAGAAATGGGATGAACTGGATGGTCGCCAGATCCGCAGTTTTGTGGCCTGGCGGCATAGACAGGGCATCGGGGGCCGGTCTCTACAACGTAATTTGTCAGCAGCGCGCGCATTCTACCGTTATCTGATGGGTGAAGGCGTTGCAAAACATAATCCGGCGGAAGGTGTGCAGGCACCCAAATCTCCCAGGAGATTACCCAAACTACTTGATGTGGATCAGGTCGCCCAGTTGCTTGAAATAGATGATCGAGGCCCATTGGCCATTCGCGATAAGGCAATCCTGGAATTAATGTACTCGTCCGGCTTACGTCTTTCGGAATTGGTTATGCTGGATATGGGTAGCCTGGATTTAGTTGATGCAGTCGTGACGGTGACAGGAAAGGGTAAAAAAACACGCAGTGTTCCTGTCGGCAAACACGCAAGAGAAGCAATTAGACAGTGGTTAAAGATACGTGGTGGCATGGCAAACGATGAGGAAATGGCGATATTTGTCAGTCAGCGGGGTAAACGTATTAGTCGTCGTTCTATACAACAGCGTTTGAAACAATGGGCGATAAAACAGGGATTAACGAATCATGTAAATCCACATATGTTGAGACATTCGTTTGCCAGCCATTTACTGGAATCCAGCGGGGATTTGCGGGCTGTTCAGGAATTGCTTGGGCACGCAGATATCAGTACCACACAGGTATATACACATCTGGATTTTCAACATCTCGCAAATGTTTACGACAATGCACATCCGCGTGCACATAAGAAGAAATAACAAGGAAAATACAGCAGAATAAATAGAAGTTTCCTGAGGTTGATATTTACCGTATTAATCACATTTCTAGTAAACTGAGCAGTCTCTAGTAGAATGCGCCATTCAAAAAGAATCTGGCAGAAAAATCTGGACCAAATCAGGAGAAATTATTTGAAGCAATTTAGAGGAACAACCATTCTGTCAGTCCGTAGGGAAGATAGTGTGGTGATAGGGGGTGATGGGCAAGTGTCGATGGGTGATATTGTCATGAAAGGTAATGCAAAAAAGGTCAGGAGACTCTATCACGATAAAGTCATTGCTGGATTTGCAGGTGGGACGGCCGATGCCTTTACACTGTTTGAGCGATTTGAGGCAAAACTTGAAAAATATCAGGGACACTTATTGAGATCGGCCGTTGAACTCGCTAAAGACTGGCGCACGGATAAAATGTTACGACATCTGGAAGCCATGCTTTGCGTGGCGGATAAAAGTTTTTCTTTGATCATCTCAGGAAATGGTGATGTGATTGAGCCGGAAGACAATATTATGGCCATAGGTTCCGGTGGGCCTTATGCCAGGGCTGCTGCAATGGCATTAATGGATAGTACAGAATTAGATGCACGGGATATTGTTGTGAAAGGACTGAATATCGCAGCCGATATTTGTATTTACACGAATCACACACAAACGATAGAAGAACTTTCAGTCATACAAAATAAATAATTAAAACAAAAGGGTTTATATAAGCAGGATGAGTGAATTAACACCAAAAGCTATTGTTGACGAACTAAACAAACATATTATTGGACAGGATGATGCCAAACGTGCAGTTGCTATTGCATTACGCAATCGTTGGCGTCGAATGCAGGTCAATGAAGAATTACGTAATGAGATTACACCAAAAAATATCTTGATGATCGGGCCGACGGGCGTAGGTAAAACAGAGATTGCAAGAAGATTAGCAAAACTAGCCAATGCCCCGTTCATAAAAATTGAAGCGACTAAATTTACCGAGGTTGGTTATGTAGGACGAGATGTCGAATCAATTGTACGTGACCTGGCCGATATTTCAGTGAAAATGACAAGGGAACAGGAGGTTGAAAAAGTCCAGGAGCAGGCGGAAGCGGCAGCAGAAAACAGGGTACTGGATATTCTTTTACCATCACCACGACGATTTGCCAATGAGCCAGCAGAGGAGGATGAGAACAGCGGTAATGCAACCAGAGAAAAGTTTCGTGGCATGCTGCGTGAGGGAAAGCTTGATGACAAAGTCATTGAGGTGGAGCTTAAAATGGCATCCATCGGTGTTGAGATCATGGCGCCTCCGGGGATGGAAGAAATGACCAGTCAATTGCAGAGCATGTTTCAGAGCATGTCTGGAAGTAAGAAGAGTATGCGGGAATTGCGTGTTAGAGAAGCATTGAAACTTCTGAGCGAAGAAGAAGCCGCCAAGCTGATCAATGAAGATGATATCAAGGCGATTGCCATTGAGAATGTTGAGCAAAATGGTCTGGTTTTCCTTGATGAAATTGACAAGGTTACCCGCCGTTCAGAAACAAGTGGTCCAGATGTTTCTCGCGAAGGTGTTCAACGTGATTTATTACCGCTGGTTGAAGGGTGTACGATCTCGACTAAATACGGCATGGTAAAAACTGATCATATTCTTTTTATTGCAGCAGGCGCTTTTCATTTCTCCAGGCCGTCAGATTTGATCCCTGAACTACAGGGGCGGTTACCCATCAGGGTAGAGTTAAATGCACTGGGTGTGGAAGACTTTATACGCATACTCACAGAACCGGATGCGTCACTGACAGAACAATATATTGCCCTGATGGGAACAGAAGGTGTTGACCTCTCGTTCACCAAAGAGGGGATTAAAAGAGTTGCCGAGATTGCCTGGCAAGTCAACGAGTCGATCGAGAATATTGGTGCACGTCGTTTACATACTGTGATGGAAAAGTTGCTTAATACATTATCTTACGAGGCCACTGATCTGAAAGGGGCCTCGATCATAATCGATTCAGACTATGTGAATGATCATCTGGATGCACTGGTACAGGATGAAGATTTATCGAGGTATATATTGTGACATCAATAAAAGATAGGGCCTTGCCCAGATGGTTAAACCATGGACATAGACATGGATAAGGAATCACCACAGCCTGTATCAATCAAACTGCATCAAAAATCCAGGATCCTGGAGATAAGTTTTAGTGATGGTCAGAATTTTGAATTGTCCTGTGAATTACTCAGGGTTTATTCACCCTCGGCTGAAGTGAGGGGCCATGGTCCTGGGCAATCTGTGTTACAAACAGGTAAGGAAAATGTTTCTATCGACAAGGTTGAGCCTGTTGGACATTATGCGGTCAAGCTGATCTTTGACGATGGACATAATACGGGTCTGTACTCGTGGGCTTATCTCTATAATCTGGGCGAGAATAAAGATGAACTATGGAAAGACTACTTACAGGGACTCATTGATGCCGGTTATCAACGTAAGGGGACCCATTAGGAAATCCCGATTGTTTTTTAGATCAAGAATTAAAGTTTTGGATTAAAAATTCACCAAAAAATAAAATGAAAAGTAAATCTACAGACTTTGGGTATCAAAAAATTGCCCCGGAAGATAAAACCAGACGTGTTTCAGAGGTCTTCCGCTCTGTCGCATCCAATTATGATTTAATGAACGACTTGATGTCATTTGGCGCACATAGATTTTGGAAGAGACAGGCAGTCTACTTGTCGGGAATCAAAAAGGGTCAGTCAGTGCTTGATGTGGCAGGTGGCACAGGAGATCTATCAATATTATTTCATCGGCGTGTTGGGAAAGAGGGAAGTGTGCTGGTGACTGATATTAACAGCGCCATGTTGCAGGAAGGTCGGAATAAATTTCTTGATGAAGGGATTATCTCCGGTATTGATTTTGTGCAGGCAAATGCAGAAGTGCTGCCATTTGTGAATAATAGTTTTGATTGCATCAGTATTGCGTTTGGATTACGTAATGTGACTGATAAACAGAAGGCCATCAGTTCTATGTTTGAGAAGCTTCGTTATGGTGGCTGTCTGATCATTCTAGAATTTTCCAAAGTTAAATTATCGACGCTGGAGCGTCTATATGACGCATTTTCATTTAATGTGATTCCAAAGATTGGCAAGTTTGTTGCGAAGGATGAAGCGAGTTATCAATATCTTGTTGAGTCAATTCGTATGCATCCTGATCAGGATACCCTGAAAGGTATGTTGGAGACAGCAGGGTTTTCCCGCGTTGAATATTTCAATCTAGCGGGCGGTATCGTCGCGATACACAGGGCCTACAAACTTTGATTGAGAAAATGAAGTCAGGAGATCGTCAATCCCCATTGCTTGATAGTGACGAGAAGATAGTGAATAAAGTGTTATCTCTGGACGAAGAAACACTGGCGGCATTAGCAATATTGGCCGGGAACGTTATTGAGATTGATGTCCTGAATACAAAATTCAGGATGTTTATTCTACCATCAGGGAAGGGCATCACATTAGAGACAGAATATGAGGGAAAGGCAGATGTGGCAATCAAAGGAACACCTTCAGCATTGTTAGGGATGATCTCTGCTGAGAAAATTGGTGCGGGTGATGTCGAAATCAATGGCAATGTTGGATTGGCGCAAAAGTTTAAGTCTATTTTAAGGAATGTGGAAATTGACTGGGAGGAATACCTGTCCCAATTTATAGGGGATATCGCTTCTCATAAAATAGGTAATTTCCTTAGACAAGTGAGTCGGTTTGCAAAAAAGTCTGGCAAGACCATTGGAATGGATATCAGTGAATATCTTCGTTATGAAAAAGAAGCCTTACCGGATAAATCAGAGGTCGATGAATTTAATCAAGCGATAGACAAACTTCGTGATGATGTTGAACGATTACAAAAACGACTGGAACGGCTGGAAAAAAAGAACTCATGAAACTGAATGAAATTTCACGACTGATAACTATCCAGAAAACGTTAATTCGTTACGGTCTGGATGAAATTGCCTTCGCCTCAAACGGTTCGCGTTCAGTAAGAATATTGTTTTATCTCTTTCCATGGAACTGGTTTGGTAGAAAACATGGACCAAGAGGTGAGCGATTAAGGTGTGCGCTAGAAGACCTTGGACCAATATTTATCAAGTTTGGGCAGATCCTGTCAACGCGCCGTGATTTTTTGCCAGAAGATGTTGCACAGGAATTTTCAAAGCTTCAGGACAGAGTTCCTCCTTTCCCTGGTGAGCAAGCAAGAACTATTATTGAAGATGCGTTTGGGAAGAAGATTGACGAAATATTTCTGGAATTTGATGAAACACCTCTGGCATCAGCCTCTATCGCCCAGGTACATGCTGCAAAGATGAAAGATGGTCGGGAAATGATCGTCAAGGTAGTCAGACCGGATGTTGAAGAAATCATCCGCCGGGATTTGGGGTTGATGTATTTCCTTGCTGAAAAAGCGGAGCGCTATACAGTAGATGGCAGGCGATTAGGTCCGGTAAATGTTATCGCAGAGTTTGAGAAGACGTTATTGGGTGAACTGGATCTGATGCGTGAAGCTGCTAATGCCTCTCAACTACGTCGGAATTTTGCTGATTCAGATAAGTTATATGTTCCTGAAGTTTGCTGGGACTTAACACATAAAAATGTCATGGTTATGGAGCGCATATCAGGAATTCCTGTCGATGATATTGAATCGCTAAAAGCAGCCGGTGTTGACCTGAAGTGGTTAGCAGAAGCAGGGGTTGAAATATTCTTTACCGAAGTCTTACGTGATAGTTTTTTCCATGCCGATATGCACCCAGGTAATATATTTGTCTCACCCCCAGAACCCGGCAAGCCGGCAAAAATCATGGTAGTTGACTTTGGTATTATGAGTTCACTTAGTAAATTTGACCAAAGGTATCTTGCTGAAAATTTCATGGCCTTTCTTGATCGTGATTATCGGCGAGTTGCTGAGCTACACGTCGAATCTGGATGGGTGCCTGCCGGGACACGCATTGATGAATTTGAATTCGCAATCAGGACGGTATGTGAACCCTTGTTTGATAGGTCATTGACAGAAATATCATTTGGAACGATGTTGTTACGTCTGTTTCAAACGGCCAGACAATTCGGCATGGTGATCATGCCGCAGTTATTACTGTTACAAAAAACGTTGGTGAATATTGAAGGACTGGGGAGACAACTCTACCCAGAACTGGATATCTGGAAAACTGCCAGGCCTCTGTTTGAGTACTGGATGCATGATCGTCTCGGTGTACGTGGTTTGGCAAAAGGTTTAAAGGAAAATTTACCGAGATGGCTTGATCGACTGCCTGATTTACCAAATAAAACTATCGACATCATTGAAAAGATTCGTGATGGCAAGATCCAGGTGGAATTAAAGGCGCCTGAATTAGAGAAAATCAGGACTGAGATAAGGCAGAGCAATCAACGCTCAGTACTGGCAACTATTGGATCAGCATTCATCATTTGTGCGGCAGTGATATTTGGTTTGGATGGGTATTCACCTGCCATGGTCGGTGGTGTTCCCTATTTGACCTGGCTATTTGGTGGAGTGGGGTTGTTGTTGCTGTTATTTTCTATGAGTGAATAATTCGTTAATTCTTTTAAGGACATGGGCTGCAGTTATTCCTGCCATTCCCTGTTCTTGTTGCGGAGGTTGTAAACAGTGCATGTATTTAGAATGAGTCAGGGGCGGAGTTAGACCAAACAAACCAATCGAAGGGATGCCCAATGAAGCTGCCACATTCAGGAGGCCTGTATCGTTGCCGACGAATAAGCGACATTGCCCAATTAGGGCAGCAATGTGATCTATAGGTATGTCGATTGCCTGATGCACTTCAACAGATGCCTCTGTTGCCTTCTTGGTAATATAGTCGGCCATATCTTGCTCGGCACTTCCTCCGCCAAGGA
>JACZSJ010000007.1 GCA_022574295.1 Pseudomonadota bacterium | reverse complement strand
CTCAATGGCCGTAAACCACAAGGGAAAGACTGTCTTCCGGGCACCACAATTTGTAGAAGACCTTTACCTTGTTCATTATTCAGAGACAAATAAAGACAGGTTTTCTGTTCCAGATGACTACGAATACCAGGCATTATCCGAAAAAGAAAGTATCTACAAAGCACTGGTCCTTGGCGTTAAAGACTACGTATACAAGAATGGTTTCACAGGAACCATTATAGGACTTTCAGGCGGGATTGATTCAGCATTGACTCTCTGTATCGCAGTTGATGCGTTAGGTGCTGATAATGTCGAGGTATTGATAATGCCCTCACAATACACTGCCTCAATGAGCAATGAAGATGCACAATGTCAGGCCGAAAATCTTGGCGTAAGTTTCAATGTTATTCCCATCGACCAACCATTTTCAGCATTTAACAAGATCCTTAAACCACGTTTCAAAAACCTGTCCGCAGACACCACTGAGGAAAATATTCAGGCTCGATGCCGCGGTATATTGCTCATGGCAATCTCTAATAAGACTGGAAAACTGGTACTGACGACAGGCAATAAAAGTGAAATGTCTGTCGGCTATTCGACACTCTACGGAGACATGGCAGGTGGTTTTGCTCCTTTGAAAGACATCCCCAAAGTGTTGGTATTTGAACTTGCAAACTGGATAAATGAAAAACGACAGATTATTCCACAACGTGTCATTGATCGCCCCCCCAGCGCGGAACTCAGAGAAGATCAAAAAGATGAAGATTCTTTACCCCCCTACGAAGTTCTGGATCCAATACTGGAAAGATATATAGAGCTTGATCAGAGCCCGGCTGAAATCATCGAATCAGGTTTCGATGCTAAAATCGTAAAACAAATTGTTTCGCTGGTTGATCGAAATGAATATAAACGTCGCCAGTCCGCACCAGGGATAAGAATTAGCGAGCGCGCATTCGGCCGAGATCGTCGCTACCCCATCACCTCTGGCTACGAAGAAAGCTAGATTTTAAAAAAATAGTCTAGTTTACGTGATTTCAGGAAGTGTCCTGAGAGATTAAAACTTTACTGAATCAGTATTTCTCTGACTTCATATAAGCCAGGATGATTCGGATAATTTAATTCCAGCACTCGAAGTGCATCCGTAGATAATTCTGTCAGCTCCATCACCTTGTAGGCTTTTGCCATAATCACCAGAGCATCGGGTGTCGAGGGTGTGCGTGGGTATTTTTCAACCACATAACGGGCTCGATTGGCTGCTGCAACAAACGCACCACGACGCATATAGTATTGTGCGACGTGAATCTCATGTTCTGCCAAAATATTCCTTAAATATACCATCCTTAACTTGGCATCTTCAGCATATTGGCTATCTGGATAACGCTTGACCAATTCAGAAAAATCCTCAAACGCCCACAGGGATGAAGCAGGATCGCGTTGAGACTCATCCATTGGCAAGATCCTCTCGGTAAAGCCTTTACCACGTTGGAAATTCGTCAGGCCTTTAAGATAATAAGCATAATCAACGTGGGCATTTTGAGGATAAAGTTTGATAAAACGCTCCGCCGTTGAAATTGCTAGATCAGGTTCATCATTTTTGTGATACGCATAAGCCAAATCCAGTATTGCCTGTTGTCCATAGGTACCAAATGGAAATCTGGCTTCCAGTTTTTCATAAAGTTCTACTGCTTTTTCATAACTGCCAGCATCAAGTGCTCCTCGTGCTTCAGCATACAGTCTTTCTGCTGGCCACTTTTCAGTCACGTCTTCCTTTTCTTCAAAGTAGGAACAGGCTGAAAGCGCAAGAATAGTCAGAAATGATGCGATCATTTTTTTCATGCGCTGAAGACTATCTTAATCTGCCAAACAGGGCAAAAATTAGGACAAAATTAGCATGTATTTATGTGGGATTACTACATAATATGGAGAACAACAATAAGCCTTTCAAAAAAAATATGAGTGAGTGGTTGCAAATTGATATTGTTATTCCCAATGAAATGTCCGGGAAACGACTTGATCAGGCATTGGCGATTCTCTTGCCTGAGCATTCCCGCGCCAGGCTACAGGGTTGGATACGTAATGGCTTTGTGCAAATTGACAAAAAATCAAGGCGCCCACGTGACAAGGTTCAAGGTGGAGAACAGGTTGAAATACGAGCAAAGATCGAAGCACAAAATTCAGCCTGCCCTGAAGATATACCGCTGGAAATTGTTTTTGAAGATGAATATTTAATTATTATTAACAAACCAGCGGGGCTAATCGTGCACCCAGGGGCGGGCAATCCGCAACACACCCTGATGAATGCATTATTGCACCATGATCAACAACTGGAACAGGTTCCCCGTGCGGGTATAGTTCACCGCCTGGATAAAGATACCACCGGATTACTGGTCATAGCGCGGACGCCCCAGAGCCATACGTACCTTGTTGATCAGTTACAAACACGCAACATGCATCGCGAATACGAAACGATTGTCAACGGCATCATGACGGCTGGGGGAACGATTGAACAAGCCATTGGACGACACCCTAAACATCGCACCAGAATGGCTGTTGTGAAAAATGGTCGACCAGCGACGACGCATTATCGCATCATAAAAAAATACAGACACCATACCCACCTACAGGTCAATCTGGAGACCGGCAGGACGCATCAAATTCGCGTACATTTAACATGGTACCACTATCCTATCATTGGCGATCCTGTGTATGGTTCTATGAAACAATTAGTGAAAGGCATGGATCCAGAACTTGCAAACATTATTACTGCCTTCCCAAGACAGGCACTGCACGCACGTGCCATTAAACTGGTTCATCCACAAAGCAATGAATTGATGGAATGGAAAGCTCCGATGCCGGAAGACATGGTAGCGCTTATCAATGCCCTTGAAGCTGATAGAAAAAAACATGAACAATAATCAAGCAGGAATAAAATGGTTGACTGCCAACTGGCATGCCCCGCCGCACATCCACGCAGGAACCACAATGCGATATGGCGGGGCAAGTGCCGCGCCCTATGATCAGCTCAACCTCGGGATGCATGTCAAGGATGAGTACAATAGTGTTTTAAAGAATAGAGAAAGCCTGTCCCGGTATTTAAAGTTACCCGCCGAGCCTGTCTGGCTTAATCAGGTTCATGGAAATAATATCATTCAGATTAATTCCCAAGTAGATTTAAAGCTCACTGATAAAACTGCAGATGGCAGTTATTCAGGAGGAGCAAACAAGGTTTGCGTTGTTGTGACCGCAGACTGCCTGCCCCTCTTGTTGTGTGATGATGAAGGAACACAGGTTGCGGCGATTCATATTGGATGGCAAAGTTTTAGCAAAGACATCATAACTGCTGCTATTGAAAATTTTACCTGTGCCCATGATAAACTTATGACTTGGCTTGGACCGTGTATCAGCGCAGATCACTACGAAATAGATGCAACTGTTTATCATGCTGCCAGGAAAATTTTTGTGGGTGCTGAAGAATGTTTTATCGAAACATCTATGGGACATTGGTTGATGGATCTAAAACAATTGGTAAGCAAGCAATTGACTACTCTGCAGGTAGGACATATTTATACCAGTCCTTATTGCACGTATTCTGAGCAAGCGCGTTTTTTTTCCCATCGTCGGGATGGGACTACTGGTCGCATGGCAAGCCTGATCTGGATGGATAGTCAATCCAGCATAAACTAAGCTTGGAAATGAAATCAAGAACAGCTAGCATTTCCACGTATTTTGGGTATATATAACATAAACAAGTGAATAGGAAATCAGCCATGACGTCTAAAAAGTCCCGCGCTACCTTCAGTGAAAATGTCAATCATATGGTGGATCGTGCGTTCAAGGCGCTCGGTACCGATCCAGGAATTGCCAATGCCATTAAATCCTGCGACGCCGTACTTCAGGTCCAGTTTCCTGTCACCATCAAAAATAAAATTGAAGTTTTCACGGGTTGGCGTGCTACACATAGTTCACATCGCTTACCGGCAAAAGGGGGAATACGATATGCACCAATCGTCAACCAGGATGAAATAGAAGCACTGGCAGCGCTTATGACCTATAAATGCGCCATTGTCGATGTCCCTTTTGGTGGATCAAAAGGTGGATTATTAATTAACCCACGGGATTACAGCCGGGAAGAAATGCAACTAATTACCCGACGCTTCACACGCGAATTGGTGCGCAAAGGATTTCTAAGTCCGGCGACTAATGTCCCGGCACCGGATGTAGGTACCGGTGAAAGGGAAATGGCCTGGATTATGGATACCTACAAACAACTTCGTCCTGAAGACATAGATTACCAGGGCTGTGTTACCGGTAAACCAGTACAACATGGCGGTATTCAAGGTCGCACAGAGGCAACGGGGCGGGGTGTTGTTTATGCCTTGCGTGAATTTTTCCGGCATCCTGCTGATGTGAAGGCAGCTAACATCAAAGGTGGGCTGGGTGATATGCGTATCGTCATTCAGGGTCTGGGTAATGTCGGTTATCATACGGCAAAATTATTGTCTGAGGAAGATAATGCAAAAATTATTGCTATCATTGAACGAGATGGTGTCCTAATTAATGACGACGGATTAAACATAGATCATGTCCGACAATACATGGACGAAAACGATGGGAATGTTCACGGTTTTCCTGATGCCACCTACTCTGAAGAGGGTCTGAAAGCACTTGAGTTAAATTGTGATATTTTGATTCCCGCTGCACTTGAGTCTCAGATCACGGCGAGCAACTCCGAAAATATTAAAGCCAAGCTTGTCTGTGAAGCGGCGAATGGACCTGTAACTTTTGAAGCAGATAAAATACTCAATAAACGTGGTGTCATGATTCTACCTGATGCTTATGTCAATGCAGGTGGTGTTACCGTGTCTTATTTTGAATGGATACGTAATCTTTCTCACATCCGTTTTGGTCGTTTAGAACGACGTTATGATGAAATGCGTGGTCGTCATGTGATCAGTGCGATTGAATCAATGACTGGCAATGATGTCCCGGCCTGGCTTGAAGCAGAGATTGTACGCGGTGCTGACGAACTGGATCTGGTACGTTCTGGCCTCGATGACACCATGCGACTTGCCTACCAGCAGATCAGCGAAGCCAAAGAATCTAATAAGAAGATAAAGGATTTTCGCACAGCTGCCTATGTGGTTGCAGTCTCCAAGATCTCGCGTTCTTACCTTGATATTGGCGTGTATTAGAATCGAAAGGGACTCATTTTTCGTATCTCGTATGATGCGAGATAAAAGGTAAGCATAAGTTCGCTATTCTGATTTTATTACCAACGAAATACGTTTTACGAATTGAGCTTGAATCCTTTAATTCTGCCCTCATTTATAGATGAGACTTTTCTATTCAAAGGAAAATTTAATGCGGGCTGATAAATTAACTTCAAAATTTCAAATGGCACTGGCTGATGCACAGAGCCTGGCTATTGGGCGGGATCATCAGTTTATTGAACCACTCCATGTCATGACTGCCTTACTGGATCAAGAGGGAGGCAGCCTCAGACATGTTTTAAACGCCTCCGGAATGAACATCAATCTCTTGCGCTCACAGCTTGGGCAGGCTCTGGAAAAGCTAGCTCAGGTAAGTGGCACGGCCGGAGAAGTTCATATCTCCAAAGATCTGGATCGTTTATTAAACCTGACAGATAAATACGCCCAGCAAAGAAATGATCAATACATTTCGAGTGAGTTGTTCGCACTGGCTGCTATAGAAGGTAAAGGTGAGCTTGGCAGGTTGATGCAATCTTGCGGGGCAGAAAAACAAAATATTGAAAATTCCATCGATCAAATTCGTGATGGACAGAATGTCAATGACCCAAATGCAGAGGAAAACCGTCAGGCACTGGAAAAATATACCATCGACCTCACTGAACTTGCCGAGCAAGGTAAACTCGATCCTGTCATTGGCAGAGATGAAGAAATCAGACGCACAATACAGGTGCTGCAAAGACGAACTAAAAATAACCCTGTGTTAATTGGTGAGCCTGGTGTCGGTAAAACCGCCATTGTTGAAGGTCTTGCACAAAGGATCATCAATGCTGAAGTCCCTGAAGCTTTAAAGAATAAACGCCTGCTTTCACTGGACATGGGTACATTAATCGCTGGTGCAAAATTTCGTGGGGAATTTGAAGAACGACTTAAAGCTGTCCTCAATGATATTGCAAAACAGGAAGGTCAAATCATTTTATTTATCGATGAAGTCCATACCATGGTCGGTGCTGGCAAAGCAGAAGGTTCCATGGATGCGGGAAATATGCTGAAACCAGCACTTGCCCGTGGTGAATTGCATTGCATTGGTGCCACCACCCTGAATGAATTCAGAGAAAACATTGAAAAAGATGCAGCCCTGGAAAGACGCTTTCAAAAAATTCTGGTGAATGAACCCAGCCTTGAGGACACCATTGCTATCCTACGCGGCTTGAAAGAACGTTATGAAGTTCATCACAATGTTCAAATTACAGATCCCGCAATCATTGCTGCGACAAAACTTTCTCATCGATATATCACAGACAGGCAACTTCCAGACAAAGCCATCGATCTTATTGATGAGGCAGCCAGTCGCATTAGTATAGAATTAGATTCCAAACCTGAATCTATGGATCGTCTTGAGAGACGTCTGATTCAGATGAAGATTGAGCGAGAAGCATTGAAGAAAGAAACTGATGAGGCAACAAAAAAACGCCTCAAAGATCTTGAACAGAATATCGATAGTATTGAAAGAGAATACTCAGATCTTGAAGAAATCTGGGTTTCTGAAAAGGCTGCCTTGCAGGGCTCACAGCAAAGTAAAGAAAAGCTGGAACGTGCACGTCTGGAATTCGAAACAGCCAAACGAGCGGGGGATCTGAGCCGCCTATCAGAACTTCAATATGGAATTATCCCTGAACTAGAAAAAGAACTTGAACAGTTAGAACAATCTGAAGTTCAGAGTACAAAATTGCTGCGCAATAAAGTCACAGAAAATGAAATTGCTGAAGTTGTCTCCAAATGGACAGGTATCCCTGTTTCCAGAATGCTTGAAGGTGAAAAAGAAAAACTCTTGCATATGGAAGATTTTTTACACCAGCGAGTGGTTGGGCAGGACGAGGCGATTACCTCAGTTTCAAATGCCATCAGACGTTCACGCGCTGGATTGGCAGATCCTGATCGCCCCAATGGCAGCTTCATGTTTCTTGGCCCAACCGGCGTAGGGAAAACGGAACTATGTAAAACATTAGCAGAGTTTCTGTTTGATACGGAAGAGGCACTTATTCGGATTGATATGTCCGAGTATATGGAAAAACATGCGGTGGCGAGGCTCATCGGCGCACCCCCAGGATATGTTGGGTACGAACAAGGTGGCTATCTCACCGAGGCAGTCAGGCGCAGACCATATAGCCTGGTGTTACTCGATGAGGTAGAAAAGGCTCATCCTGATGTTTTCAATATACTGTTGCAGGTGCTTGATGATGGACGCTTGACGGATGGCCAGGGTCGAACTGTAGATTTTCGCAATACAGTCATCGTCATGACGTCAAATCTGGGCTCGGAAGAAATCCAGGCTCTGTCTGCAAAAGCTGATAGTGAGGAAGATAAATACGAAGCCATGAAAACGACTGTCCTGAATATCGTCTCCGGTCACTTTAGACCAGAATTTATTAATCGGATCGATGACATCGTGGTCTTTCATGCCCTGCAGAAAGAAGAAGTCAGGAAAATTGCCAATATCCAGATAAACTATCTTAGGCAACGTCTGCAAGAACTGGATCTGCAGTTGCAAATATCGCCTGCGGCACTGGATCTATTGGGTAATGCCGGATTTGATCCTGTGTTTGGCGCAAGACCTCTCAAAAGGGTGATTCAGAACCAGCTTGAAACACCATTGGCACAGGAAATATTGTCGGAAAACTTTGCTGCTGGTGCAATCATCACCATTGATGCGAAAAATGGCGCGTTTGTGTTTGGCGAATAATCTCCGAACGATGACCACAATTAAGATGTGATGCCTGCCATTGATTAAATTTGCTGCACTGCAAAAAGTTATATTTAATCAATAGCGCTCTTTCAAACTAATCTTCAAGTAGCCTGTTTTGTATACAAACATGGGGGTTACTCTCAATTTTTGTGTAGAAATATCACCAAAACTGTTGGTTATTTTCTCTATATAATCTAATATTTAGCCGTTAATCCTTTGAAACAAGCTGATAATTAAAAAATGGCCGTCACAACAAGTACTGTTCACCTAAGTGGTCTGGCGCGTAAACTGGTGCTTGATGGTCTGATTGAGCAAGAAGCAGCCCAACAGGCACATCAGGATGCACTCAAAGAAAAGATACCGTTGGTAACCTATCTGGTCACAAAAGATATTGTCCCTGGCGACAAAATCGCGCTCGCCGCATCACAGGAATTCGGAATACCTCTCATTGACATAATGAGTATCGAAATTGATCCGGACGTAACCAAGTTAGTCAAAGAGGAGCTTGTGCAGAAACATCATGCACTGCCTTTATTCAAACGCGGTAAACGTCTGTATCTGGCTGTTTCAGATCCGACAAACCTGATGGCACTTGATGAAATTAAATTTGCTGTTGGCATGAATACAGAAGCCATCCTGGTCGAAGAAGGTAAGCTTGCCAAGGCCATTGAAAAGGCATTGGAAGATGCAGAAGACAGTCTGGGTGACATGGATGATGATGACTTCGATGATCTGGATGGCCTCGAAGTTGTGGACGATAGCGCAGACAAAGCTGAAGATGATGATAGCGATATTGACGATGCCCCTGTTGTACGGTTTGTTAATAAATGTTTGCTCGATGCCATCAAAAAAGGTGGATCTGACCTGCACTTTGAACCCTATGAAAAATTCTATCGCGTTCGCTTTCGTATTGATGGAGTGTTGGAGGAAGTTGCCAAACCCCCGCTCTCACTGACGAGAAAGATTGCAGCGCGTATCAAGGTCATGTCACGCATGGATGTCTCCGAACGGCGCGTCCCCCAGGATGGCCGTATCAAACTGAAGTTATCCAAAAGCAAATCCATCGATTTTCGTGTGAGTACCTGTCCGACACTATTTGGCGAAAAGATCGTGATGCGTATTCTGGACTCGGATGCTGCTGCCCTGCAGATCGACCAGTTGGGTTATGAAGATCACCAGAAAGAGGTGTTCCTGACCAACTTGCATAAACCCTATGGCATGTTTCTGGTCACCGGCCCGACGGGTAGTGGCAAGACCGTCTCTTTGTATACCGGTATCAACATCCTCAACCAGGTGGATATCAATATCTCCACTGCAGAGGATCCTGTTGAAATCAATCTACCCGGTGTGAACCAGGTACAGATCGATGAAAGAACAGGCATGACCTTTGACAAGGCTTTAAAGGCCTTTCTTAGACAGGATCCGGATATCATTCTGGTTGGCGAAATTCGTGATATCACCACCGCGAATATTGCAGTCAAGGCCGCTCAGACCGGTCATATGGTGATGTCAACTTTACATACCAATGATGCACCGCAAACCTTGACACGATTACAGGATATGGGCATCCAGGCCTTTGCTATTGCCACCAGTATCAACCTGATTACCGCACAGCGCCTGTTGCGGCGACTGCACCCAGACTACAAGAAGCCCGCGGAACTACCCAAGGAAGTATTGTTGGATGAAGGTTACACGGAAGAAGAAATCAAAGAGGGAATCACATTATATGAACCAGGTGACGGTGGTGAAGATTGCCCCAGTGGTTACAAAGGTCGAGCGGGGATATACCAGGTCATGTCTATCACGGATGAAATGAAAAGACTGATTATCGAAGGCGCTAATTCAGTACAGCTTGCTGATCAAGCTACGAAAGAAGGAATCTGGGATATCCGCAAGTCAGGCCTGGCAAAAGCAAAACAGGGTATCACCAGTCTCACTGAGGTCAACCGAGTCACCCTCGATTAAAGGAACAACCATGGCTACAGCAAAAAAAGAGGTAATGTTCGTATGGGAAGGTAAAGACAAACAGGGAAAACGTGTTAAAGGCGAACTTGCTGGTATGAGCGACGCTTTGGTTAAGGCAAAGCTCCGCACCCAGGGGATAAATCCGCTAAAAGTGAAGAAAAAACCCAAGCCACTTTTTGGCTCCGGGGGAGGCAAAGCAATAACGCCCAAGGACATAACCATATTCAGCCGCCAGTTAGCCACCATGATGTCAGCTGGCGTGCCCCTGGTTCAGGCCTTTGAAATCGTTGGCCGGGGGCATGAAAATGCGAAGATGCAGGAGCTGATTCTAGGCGTGAAGGCTGATGTGGAAGCGGGTAATAGCCTGACAGATGCATTAAAGAAAAGGCCTCTGCAATTCAATGAACTCTATTGCAACCTGATTGAGGCGGGTGAACATGCAGGTATTCTGGAAGCTATCTTGCATAAACTTGCAACCTATATGGAAAAAACGGAAGCATTAAAATCAAAGATAAAGGCCGCTCTGTTCTATCCAGCTTCTGTGATGGTCGTTGCAGCCATTGTTGTCACTATCCTTATGATCTTTGTAATACCGCAATTTGAAGAATTATTCAGCAACTTTGGTGCAGATTTACCTGCGCTGACACAAATGCTTATCAATATGTCGAATTTTTTTGTTCAGTGGTGGTGGGCAATGGGTCTCGTTATTGGCGGCGCAATTTTTGGGATTCTGGAACTGAAAAAAAGGTCAAAACCATTCAATCATGCTCTTGATAGAATAGTGCTCAAACTCCCCGTCCTTGGGATCGTCATGGAAAAAGCGGCCATTGCCCGTTTTGCTCGCACATTAGAAACCATGTTTGCTGCCGGCACCCCCCTGGTCGAAGCAATGGTATCGGTAGCTGGTGCCTGCGGTAACATTGTTTATTATCACGCATGTATGAAGATTAAAGACGATATTTCCACGGGTACCCAACTTCAAGCAAGCATGCGTGACACAGGACTATTTCCGAATATGGTCGTACAAATGGTCGCCATTGGTGAAGAGGCAGGTTCAATCGACACCATGTTGGGAAAAGTCGCAGACTGGTATGAACAGGAAGTTGATGATGCGGTAGAGGCATTAACTAGTTTGTTAGAACCAGCCATTATGGCGTTTCTTGGTGTTGTCATTGGTGGTATTGTTATCGGTATGTATCTACCCATATTCAAGATGGGCCAAGTGGTGTAGAAACAGATACACCGAAAAAATATCGGTCATATCTTATCAAGTGAATTCTTGTTGCTGTAAGTGACAGATCCTGCCCACTAATTTTAGTTATGTAATCTAAGCAATGTCAGTCTTTTATTTCCTGCAGACTCACCCTATATTTTTTGTCTTCACCATGACGTTGCTTGGGATGTGTATCGGTAGCTTCTTGAATGTGGTTATCTACCGCTTACCGAAAATGATGGAGCAGGACTGGCACGAACAATGTTGTGACCTGCTGGAAATAAAGAATGAAAATGTAACGGAGCAGCAAAAAGTAAATTTAATTTCCCCTGGCTCAAGCTGCCCTGCCTGTGAGCATAAGATAACTGCCCTCGAAAACATACCTGTGATTAGCTATCTTTTCCTGAAGGGTCGTTGCAGCTCATGTAAAGCAAAGATTTCTCTTCAGTACCCCATCATTGAAATATTTACAGGCTTAGCGACTGCTTATGTTGCCTGGCACTTTGGTTTTAACCTGCAGACCTTGTTTGCAGTGTTGCTTACATGGGCACTTATTTGTTTAAGTATGATTGATCTGGAACACTCCTTACTACCAGATGACATAACACTCCCTTTCCTATGGCTGGGTCTGGCTTGTAATTTTTTTGAAATTTTCACCGATATCGAATCCAGCCTTATCGGAACCATGCTTGGTTATAGTGTTCTCTGGATCGTCTTTATGAGTTTCAAAATAGTTACTGGAAAAGAAGGCATGGGTTATGGTGATTTTAAACTTTTGGCACTTTTGGGTGCCTGGTTTGGCTGGCAATATTTACCCCTCGTTATTTTGTTATCCTCAATCGCTGCCTCTTTAATTGGTATCGCAATGATTATCTTTCGAGGTCGAGAAAAAAGCGCCGCCTTCCCCTTCGGGCCATATCTTGCCGTTGCAGGATGGGTCACCTTAATCTGGGGTGAAGAATTAGTTGGAATTTATCTGAATAGTTTCTAGTTTAATAAGTAAAATGGTTTTAAAAATTGGGCTAACTGGTGGTATCGGTAGTGGAAAATCAACTGCTTGTGAAATATTTTCAGAGCTTGACGTTCCGATCATCGATGCAGATATCGTAGCACGAAAAGTTGTTCAAGCTGGTATGCCCGCGCTTCAGTTAATCAAAGAAGAGTTTGGCGAGGACATAATTACCAAAGATGGTCTTCTGGACAGGAAAAAAGTGCGAGATCAAATATTTACAAATGAGATTGACCGTAAGAAATTGGAAAATATTTTACACCCAGTCATATACGAGAGAATTGTACATGAGACTGAAAATATCGACTCGTCATATTGCATAATTTCCATCCCTCTCCTGTTAGAAACAGAGGCCTTAGATATTATTGATCGTGTTTTAATTATCGATGTATCCGAAAAATTGCAATTATCGCGTGCTTCGGTTCGCGATAATGCAAGCTTGAATGATATCAAAAGAATTATTCGAACTCAGATGTCTCGTGACAACAGACTGGCTGCTGCCGATGATATTATTAACAATGAAGGCGATATCGAAAATCTGCGCAGACAAATTCATGATTTACATGAATTTTACAAAAGTATTTAATCGTGTACTCCGTCCAGTTGATATTGTCAGTTTCAGCGTTGCTGAGGTATTTCGCAGCAAGACGCAGTACGCCGGGAATGGTTGTTCCCTTCCCAAGTGCTGCAACGCGGTTGCGGGATACCACGGCGACGCCCTGTAGGTTAGCTTGTCAATGTTC
Source organism: Pseudomonadota bacterium (assembly GCA_022574295.1). Lineage (GTDB taxonomy): Bacteria > Pseudomonadota > Gammaproteobacteria > Eutrophobiales > Eutrophobiaceae > SMWN01. The sequence goes on along the minus strand of JACZSJ010000007.1, from coordinate 38,417 downwards.
ATGGCAAGACGTACCTCGCCGACAATGGCGGCCCCCTTGTCAAGAGGGTCAACGCAGTCCATGGGCATTGACAAGCTAACTGAACCCGACAATATCAACTGGACGGAGTACTAGACTTGTTGCCTACAAGACGCAAGTACAGGACAATCAACGTTTAATATTTATCCATAACGGTCATTTGCGTGGAAAAAAATACCACTTATGAGCAACCATTGAATGAACGTGTACGCACTTTCCTGCGCCTCGAACATTTATTTGGAATTGCAGATCATCACAGCCCCCAGGACAGTCAGTGGGATAGCAGGATAGCTATATCATGTTTGCTGGAAATTCTCGATTTGATATCGCGGTCTGACATAAAAAGTGACTTAATCAAGGAGTTGGAACGCCATGCAACTACTCTAAATGTATTAAAAAATAACCCAGGTGTTGATCTTCAAAGACTAATTGATATTTTAGATAATATTAATGTTTATCTTTCAACATTGCGAGACAGTGACTTCCAACCCGGTCACAATCTAAAACAGGATGAGTTAACGACATCAATCAAACAAAGGATTTCTATTCCCGGGGGAACCTGCAATTTTGATCTCCCTGCTTATCACCACTGGCTACATAAACCAATAGATTCCAGACGTGAAGATTTTAAAATATGGAGTCAGGATCTTTCAGTCATACAGGATTCTCTGGCTATCGTGTTACTCATGCTTAGAAACAGCACAACACCTGTGATTGAAAATGCCGAATCTGGTTTTTATCAACAACCCATTGAATCCAAACTATCCTGCCAATTAATTCGTGTCCTCCTCCCTGTAGATTGCAACTATTTTCCTGAAATAAGCGGAGGGAAACATCGATTCACAATACGTTTTATGGAGCAATCTTCGACAGCAACCAGACCTGTACAGACCAACGACACTGTAGAATTTGAACTTCACTGTTGTATATTATGAAGAAAATCATTAAATGCCCCGAATGTGGAAAATCAAGCGAATACTCTCCTGCAAATAAGTATCGTCCCTTTTGTAGCAAGCGTTGCAAGCTAATCGACCTTGGCGAATGGATTGAGGGGAAATACAGGCTGGACTCGGAGGAGCATTGTCACGCCACAGAAACCCTATCAGAAGGCTTGAATACAAAACATTGAGTTAGGGAACCTCTACAATCGGATATTTATCCAACGCCTGTTTTATGCTTTTCTGACCCCAGATGCCACTCAGGACAGAAATTCCCTGAGCTCCACTAATCCAGGATCTTTCCATATCTACAGCCTGCATACCTCCTAGAGCATAAATTGGGATAGGTAAGGACTCCACAAGGCTTTTGAATTTGTCCCATCCCAATGGCTTCACCGCTTGATGGCTTGTTGTCCGATTCACCGGAGACAAAACTGCAAAATCGACATCTATTTTGCATGCACGCTCCAGTTCCCCGGAGCCATGGCATGATGCTGCCACCAGAAATTTCTTGCCGAGCGGCCGCTCATTGAGTTGCACTAATCTTTTACTATTAAGATGAACGCCGTGAGCAGAATATTTTATTGCAGCTTCTGGTGTGCTGTTCATGAGTAGCATGGAATCGCTGCTTCTACACATTTCAATTAGTTCTCTGACCAATGTTTGATTCCTGCCATACTGTGAATCATCACCGAATCGTAGCTGAAACAAACGAACTCCGGCAGAGATACATGCTGAAAATTTCTTGATGTAATCTTCAAAATTATCTTCAGGTTCAGGGCAAATCAAATAAAATTCAGGTAATTGTACAGCCTTGATAATAGGTTTGTTGGCTTCCGGAAAATCACGTTCAGCCAGTTTTGAGAGATCTACCCATTCTATTTTTTGACCTTGCCGACCATAACGCTCATTATTGTCCAGCAAATCTGATTCCCATGAACCAACTTGCCAGACATCAAGAAGCACAGAATACGCTTCATAGTCATGATATATCTTGATCAAGGGATGTGCTGATTTTACAGTAACAGCGAGTTCTTCTTCCAACTCCCTTAACAGTGCTTTTCCAACTGTTTCTTTATGCTCTAGTTTCCCTCCTGGGAATTCCCATAAACCAGCCTGATATACATTTGATAATCTGCGAGACAATAATACCTGATCTCTGTTATTTCTGATGATACCTACTGCAACATGCAAAAAAACATCAGATCTCATAAAGGAACATCATGAACGATATTCTGAATTAATACGGATGTATTCATGAGAAAGATCACAAGTCCAGATCACAGCACTTGCGCTTCCCCTGCCCATAGAGATGTGCACTATGATTTCTTCCTGATCCATCACATGCTGACCCTTTGCCTCAGTATAGCTCTCGGCCCTTTGCCCCCGTTCAACAATCTTTACATCATTGAGTGAAATTGAGATACTTCCAACGTCAAGAGCAGAAAGTTCGGTTCGTCCGATTGCAGCCAGTATCCTTCCCCAATTTGGATCAGAGGCAAAGAATGCTGTCTTAACCAGTGGTGAATTGGCTACAGTTAATGCCACCTCTCTACATTCTTTCCTTGATGCCCCATCAATCACATCGATAGAAATAAATTTGGTGGCACCTTCACCATCTCTGACAATGGCCTGCGCGAGATAAACACAAACTTCCAGTAATGCATTTCTAAATAACAGGCCTGAGCCATCATCAAAGGATTTAATCTCATCAACACGGCTCTCTCCCGTTGCAACCATAAAACAGGCATCATTTGTCGAAGTATCACCATCAATACTAATACAGTTAAATGAATCTTCTACGACGTCACTCAATAAACTCTGGAGCAATGTCTCATCAATATCTGCATCTGTTGCAATATATGCAAGCATGGTTGCCATCTTCGGCCTTATCATGCCAGAACCCTTGGCAATTCCTGTGATTGTTATTTCACCATCTGGCAGATCTAATTTTTTCGATATGCCTTTAGCTAAGGTATCTGTCGTTAAAATTGCGTTTGCAACATGCGACCATGCATCTGCTATTAGTATGTCAACCAGAGTTGGAATTGCATTCTTTATCTTTTTGACAGGCAATGGCTCTGCAATCACACCTGTTGAGAAAGGCAAAACATTTTCAACAGATGCCCCTGTATAATCAGCCAGGTGACGGCATACATCCATAGTAGCCTCTATTCCTCTCTCCCCCAACCCTGCATTTGCGTTGCCTGAATTAATTAGACAATAGTTGGGTTTACCCTCCTTAATGTGTTTTTTGGCAACAATAACGGGCGCTGCGCAGAAAGCATTTTGCGTAAAAACGGCAGCGCAGTTTGAATTGCTGCCAAATGAGATAAGCGCTAAATCTTCTCTTTTTTCTTTATATATCCCAGCAATACAGGCAGATACTTGTACACCCTTAACGGGCAGGAGTTCTGATATTTTGCTTAAACCTACAGCCATAAAACACACCAATAGTTAAGGAACCTCTGGTTAAGTCTGGGTCGAATAGATTGCTGCTTACAATGTTCTGGTTCAAGGCGTAAAACGCACGTAATAGCAGGGCTATTGCGAATTTTTATAACGCAGAAACAGGATATTTTAATCGCAAGATGTCGATTCATGACTTAATCAGAGGTCCCTTAACTATTTATTTTAATTTTCCATGACATTGTTTGTATTTTTTCCCCGAACCACAAGGACAGGGCTCATTACGTCCAATTTTTCTCTGTCCCCGCACAAAGGGTTCCATTCCCATACTTTCTGGCCTGTTTGCTGGTTGATTCCCCAATGCATCCGGAGATGCGGCATGGTTAAATTTCATGTTCTGAGGTTTACTGTGCTGTTGCTCGGCTGCCTCTACATCTTCCTCTGTTCTTACCTGAACCATCGAAAGAAAAGAAATTACATCATGCTTTATATTTTCAAGCATCAATACAAACATTTCAAAGGCTTCACGTTTGTATTCCTGTTTTGGATTCTTTGCAGCATAACTTCGTAGATTAATCCCTTGACGCAAGTGGTCCATCGAGATCAAATGCTCCTTCCATTGCCTGTCCAGAATATCCAGCATCACCTGTTTCTCAACTCGCCTCATAATGCCGGAACTAACAAGGACCTCCTTTTCTTTTGCTGCCTTCTCTACACTTTCCAGTATTTTATCTCTAAGCGCTTCTTCGTCTAACGAGTTATCACTTTCAAGCCAGGCTGTAATATCCAGATTTAGGCCATGATCATGTTCGATCGCCTCAGTTAAGCCATTCAGATCCCACAATTCATCTACACTGCCAGGAGGTATGTATGTGCTGATAATTTCGCTTACCACATCTTCACGCATTGCGTCGATATTTTCCTTCACATCATCATCCAGAAGCAGATCATTTCTTTGCTCATAGATCACTTTTCGCTGATCGTTGGCGACATCATCATACTCAAGCAAATGTTTTCTTATATCATAGTTATGTGCTTCTACTTTTTTTTGCGCATTTTCTATTGCACGACTTACCAATGAAGATTCTATTGCCTCGCCATCTTCCATACCGAGTTTTTGCATCAGAGATGCAACTCTGTCCGAAGCAAAGATGCGCATCAAATTATCTTCCAGTGAAAGATAAAACCGGCTAGAGCCCGGATCACCTTGGCGTCCTGCTCGCCCTCTTAGTTGGTTATCAATACGTCTCGATTCATGACGTTCCGTACCAACAATATGTAACCCCCCACTGGCAATGACTGCCTGGTGCCTTTTCTCCCATGCTTCCTTAATTCTTCCTGTTTCGCTTTCATTTTCCTCACCTAACTGCTTGAGTTCAGCATCTAGACTCCCTCCAAGCACGATATCTGTACCACGACCAGCCATATTGGTCGCGATAGTGACAGCACCAGGCATCCCCGCCTGTGCAATAATTTCAGCTTCTCTTTCATGTTGTTTGGCATTCAGGACTTGATGGTTTACCTTCTCTTTTTTGAGCAAATCAGACAGATATTCAGATACCTCAATTGAAGCGGTACCAACAAGCACAGGCTGACCTCTGTCTTTACAGTCCTTAATGTCTCTGATGATTGCGTCAAATTTCTGTTTTGACTTGAGATATACTGCGTCACTTGCATCATCACGAATCATTGGCATATGTGTTGGTATGACAACCACTTCCAGGCCATAAATGTCCTCAAATTCAAAGGCCTCGGTATCTGCTGTTCCGGTCATCCCCGATAATTTTTCATACAATCTGAAATAATTTTGATAAGTAATTGAGGCCAGCGTCTGGTTTTCATTTTGAATTGGCACGCCTTCTTTTGCTTCTATTGCCTGATGTAATCCATCAGACCAACGTCGACCGGACATTGTCCTTCCTGTAAATTCATCAACAATGACTACCTCATTGTCTTTTACTATGTAATCGACATCCTTCTGAAATAAGGCGTGGGCTCTCATTGCGGCATTTAGGTGGTGTAACACACTGATATTCACAGGATCGTACAAGCCTTGTTCTGAGCCAATGATATTTTCGTCTCGAAATAGTGTTTCAACATATTCATTACCCTCTTCCGTGAGATAAGCCTGTCTCGATTTTTCATCGACACTATAGTGACCAGGTCCGTCCTCTTCTTCCTGTTTCTCCAATCTCGGTATTATCTTGTCGATGCTGATATACAAATCCGATCTATCGTCAACTGCACCAGATATAACCAGTGGTGTTCGTGCCTCATCGATTAAAATAGAGTCTACTTCATCAACGATTGCATAGTTTAGTTCTCTCTGAACACGGCCCTCTTGACTAAAGGCCAGATTATCCCTCAAATAATCAAAACCAAACTCATTGTTCGTGCCATAGGTGATATCTGCCTCATACGCTTTCCTTCTGTCTTCCTGACTGATGCCCGTGTATATCACACCCGTTTTAAGACCCAGATATTCATAGATATTATTCATCCATTCCGAGTCACGCCTGGCCAGATAATCATTGACGGTAATCACGTGGACGCCTTTCGTACTCAGGGCATTGAGATAGGCAGGCAATGTTGCAACTAATGTCTTGCCCTCGCCGGTGCGCATCTCCGAGATTTTACCGTTGTGCAAGACCATGCCTCCCACCAACTGCATGTCAAAATGTCGCTCACCAAGCGTTCTCTTTCCCGCTTCTCTGACCAGGGCAAAGGCTTCAGGCAACAGATCATCAAGCTTTTCCCCCTGTGTGATTCGATCACGAAATTCTGCAGTTTTCAGGGGAAACTCATGATCCTGTAAGGTAATAAATTGCTCCTCCAGATCATTTATTATTTCCACAACCTTGCGCAGTTTTTTTAGCAACCGCTCGTTGCGACTTCCAAATATTTTTCTAACTAAACCAATAACCATTGTGATTTCTATAAGCTTGTGAAAAGCACTCTTTACCGCATGGAGTGATAGACCTTAAGGATGACAAAAATGGATTGTTAATTTATTGAAACAAACTTTCTGGGATTGACATGCTTACCATGGTGTATAACTTCAAAGTGTACATGGGGTCCTGTTGAACGACCTGATGTACCCATCACCGCAATGATTTGTCCTTTTTCTACTTTATCACCAACAACAACAAGATTCTTTTTGTTATGCGCATATCGCGTCACATAACCATTCCCATGACTGATTTCAATCATGTTTCCATATCCGGCATGCCTGCCTGACCATGTAACGATCCCAGTTGCAACAGATGTTACTTTTGACCCAAATTTTCCGGCCAGATCGACGCCTTCATGAAAATCTCTTCTGCCTGATATCGGATCAGTTCGCCAACCAAATAATGATGATGTCCAGCCACCAGTAACTGGGCTCCCCTGAGGAAGAATTTGCGCCTGGATATTGCTATTCATCAACATGGATTCCATCGCTGAAAACTTCTCATTCCTATCCTCAATCCTCCGACTTAATATTTTTAATTCTTTAACAAAATCAATCACATCTAGAGAATTTTGATCTGCAATCATTAAAGGGCCACCCATCCCTGGCGGTTCCAACAGGTTAAATTCGATATCAGAAATATTGGCAATATCAACAAGACGTGAACCTAACGCATCAAGTCGAAGCAAGTGGGCCTGCAAGGTACTTAATCTTGCAGCCATCGCATCCAGACTTTTCTCGGCATTCCTCTTAGCACTATCTACACTGGTTTGCTGCTTTTCGAACTCTTGTTTCCATTCATTATCCTTTTGCTCATTCAGCGCAATATATGTGCCCTCAGCCTTACTTACCGCAATTTTTCCTCCGACATGGAGAGTGGCGACTACCGCTATCAGAAACAGTAGCCCGATAAACAGAGACCCTAACAAACCTATTGAGAGTCTGTAGGACTTATTTCTGTTCTCCGATATTAATATGAGTTCCATATAATATTATTTTTCTCTATCATCAAGTTATGTCTGGCCAAAAAAATCTCAAAACCAGAAACCTTATTGCCCGTCAATTCAACGAACTCATCAGTTCCGATGATCAACTCAATAAGTTGTATCATCATGCAATGGCTATTTGTGCACTCAATGAAAAATTACACAAACATCTTGCCCCTTCTCTAAGTAATCATTGTAATGTTGCCAACTACTCTGATGAAACCCTTACCGTGAATGCCGACACATCCGCATGGGCCTCCAAACTGCGCTACTGTATCCCCGATATCCTTAAATTTGCAAAACTCGAATGCGGATTAACCAATTTAAAAACAGTCCGAGTAAGAGTCTTGCCAATCCATCACAAAGCTAATCAACCTAAAACTAGTCAATCTAAATTTTCTGCTACCAATCCTACCAGGAAAGCACGCCTGTCAAAAAAATCTGCAGATTTTATCAAAAATATCGCAGAATCAATCAATGACCCTGACCTTCGGAAATCTATTCTAAAAATCAGCACCCACGGAGAATGATTTACAAAAATATTTTATTGTTATGTTGCTGCAATAGGCTGCATAAATGAGATGGGCAAATCCACTTCATCTTCAAAACTAACCAACTCCCATGCTGATTCTTTGGCCAATAATTCTCTCAACAATCTATTATTTAATGCGTGTCCAGATTTAAACCCTGTGAACGATCCGATCAGACTATGCCCAAGTAAATATAAATCACCGATTGCATCGAGTATCTTGTGTTTTACACACTCATCCTCAAATCGCAATCCGTCTTCATTCAATATTCTGTAATCATCAACAACAATAGCATTGTCCAATGTGCCACCCAATGCCAGGTTATTCTTTCGCAACAACTCAACATCCCGCATAAAACCAAAAGTCCTGGCGCGACTTACTTCCTTTACATAGGAGGTTGTTGAGAAATCTATTTCAGCCTTACAATTTCCTTCATGAAACATCGGATGATCAAATTCGATGGTGAAACCCACTTTAAAGCCTTCGAATGGTTCAAACATTGCCCATTTATCACCATCCTCGACGCGGACCCTTTCCTTAATCCGCATAAACTGTTTTGCTGCATTTTGTTCTTCCACACCCGCTGACTGGATCAGGAATACGAATGGCCCAGCACTACCATCCATTATTGGCACTTCATCAGAACTGAGATCAATATAGGCATTGTCTATACCGAAGCCAGCAAGCGCAGATAACAGGTGTTCAACGGTTGATATTTTGACGCCGTCTTTAACCAACGAGGTAGACAGCTTTGTATCGCCTACATTTTCTGGTCTAGCCTTAATCTCGACCGGATCATCAAGATCTACCCTGCGAAAAATAATCCCGGCATTCGCTTGTGCAGGCCTCAATGTGAGTAAAATCTTCTTGCCGGTATGCAGACCGACCCCCGTGGCCCGTATAACATTTTTAAGCGTACGTTGCTTTATCATTGATTTTATTGACCTTTTTATACATCTGCCCCCGAATTCCCCAGATATCCAGCCTTTTCCGAACCTAACTAACCAACCTAAAATGATGAGGAACAGATCCAGCGCACAGTGTATCAGGCAATTACATCACTTATCAATCCGCCTGACGTCTTAAAAAGGCGGGAATATCCAGATATTCCGAGTCATTTTCAACTTTTTGCGGATCTTTTTCCTTGTCCTGATTACGCATCACCGTTGGCCGATCAAACGCCTTGTAATCACCCACCGCTGCATTCTGAACCAATTGAACCCTTGTCGCTTCTTCCCGCGTCGTGGTGTGCCCAAGTCCTGTTGCTACGATAGTGACTCGCATTTCGCCGCTCATATCAGGATCAATGACGGTGCCGACAACAAGAGTCGCATTATCGGATGCAAATTGTTTAACAGTATTACCCACCTCGTCAAACTCACCAATTGTCATATCCATGCCTGCAGTAATATTCACCAAAATGCCCCGTGCACCCGAGAGATTAACATCTTCCAGTAATGGGCTAGACACAGCAGCTTCAGCAGCAACAACAGCACGATCTTCACCTTGTGCTTTACCCGTGCCCATCATTGCCATCCCCATCTCAGACATGACCGTCCTGACATCTGCAAAATCGACATTAATCAAACCAGGACAAGTAATCAGTTCTGCAATACCTTGTACCGCACCGAGTAGAACATCATTGGCAGCACCGAATGCATTCAAAAGACTAATATCACGACCCAGGACAGCTAATAATTTTTCGTTGGGAATCGTAATCAGGGAATCCACAAATTGCCCAAGTTCATTAATTCCCTCGTCTGCTATTTTTGATCTCTTTTTGCCTTCGAAAGCAAAAGGTCGTGTAACAACCGCAACAGTCAAAATTCCCATTTCTTTCGCTACCTGAGCAACAATAGGTGCGGCACCAGTACCAGTACCGCCGCCCATCCCAGATGTAATGAAGATCATATCTGCACCATCCAGAACATCCATGATGCGATCTCTATCTTCAAGTGCGGCCTGACGACCAATTTCAGGATCTGCTCCTGCACCCAGACCTTTTGTAATATTCCTTCCCAGTTGTAATAAAGTTTTTGCAGATGAATTATTAAGTGCCTGCGCATCAGTATTGGCACAAATAAATTCCACTCCTTCAATATTGCCTGATAGCATATGCTCAACAGCATTCCCACCACCACCACCAACACCTATAACTTTGATAATGGCAGCCTGATTGTCAGTATCTATAAATTCAAACATGACATATATCTCCTCATCTAAAAATTAAACTTTAAAAATTACCCTCTAAAAATTACCTTGAAACCAGCTCTTCATTCTTTCCCACATCCCATCACTCCCCCTTAATGCCGAGAAACCTTCTTGCATTTGCTTGCGACCAAACAACAATAAGCCGACGCCTGTTGAATAAATCGGATTCTTGACCACATCAGCCAATCCTGAGACATGTTGTGGCAAACCAAGTCTTACTGGCATGTGAAAAATTTCCTCTGCAAGTTCAACTACTCCTTCCATCTTTGAACTGCCACCCGTCATCACGATGCCTGCAGCAATCAAATCTTCAAAACCACTTCGTCGTAATTCTGCCTGAACGAATGTGAATAACTCTTCATAGCGAGGTTCAACTACTTCCGCTAATGTTTGTCTTGCTAGTCGACGGGAAGGACGTTCTCCAACGCCGGGGACATCTATCGTCTCTTCAGGATTTGCCAATTGTGTTAACGCGCAGGCATATTGCACCTTGATGTCTTCGGCATGTTGTGTCGGCGTACGCAATGCAATGGCGATATCATTTGTGACCTGATCCCCAGCAATAGGAATCACTGCTGTATGGTGGATCGCACCATCTGTGAACACAGCAATATCGGTGGTACCACCTCCGATATCAACCAGGCAAATACCTAGTTCTTTTTCATCTTCTGTAAGCACGGCATAACTTGATGCAAGCTGTTCAAGAATTACGTCGTCAACCTCAAGTCCACAACGTCGTACACACTTGATAATATTTTGCGCCGCACTTACCGCACCCGTAACTATATGTACTTTTGCTTCAAGCCTGACACCAGACATTCCAATAGGTTCCTTAATCCCTTCCTGATGGTCGATAACAAACTCCTGAGGGAGAATATGAAGTATTTTTTGATCAGCCGGGATAGCTACAGCGCGTGCGGCATCAATAACACGATCGACATCACTCATCGCCACTTCATGATCACGAATCGCAACGATTCCGTGAGAGTTAAGACTACGGATATGACTCCCCGCAATACCCGCAAATACAGAATGTATTTCACAACCCGCCATCAATTCGGCCTCTTCTATGGCACGCTGGATAGAATGAACCGTGGATTCAATATTAACGACAACCCCTTTCTTAAGGCCCCGAGATCGGCTGGATCCCAGACCAATGATTTCAATATCGTCTTCACTGGATATTTCACCCACAATTGCAACCACTTTGGATGTCCCAATATCCAGACCAACGATAAGATTTTTGTCCATCTTTTTCGCCATTATTATTTAACTCCGCTCTCAATATTTTCAATTGCACGTTGCTTCCAACGGACGGCAAAACCATTGGTATAACGCATATCAATTTCCCTGGCCTGAGACAGTTTTTCACCCATATTTTTGATAACCACATGCACAAATCGATCAATGCGGCTCTCAAAATCTTTTCTGCCCAGCACCACACTCAGTCCACTATCTAATTGAAACTGCCAGGCGCGTCTTTCATTCAAACGCAAACGCACTACGGACAGACCGTAGAACTGTTTTAACAGTTTGAGTCTTTTTAATAACAATTCCTGGGAATCTTCGGGCCCTTCGAGCACAGGAAGACCATTAGGAAATGAATCTTTCTCTGGTGCGAAGTAATGACCTTGATCATTTAATAACCCGGTTTCATTCCATTTGACAACTGCCGTTTGTTCATTGACAACAACCCTTAAACCATCCGGCCAGATCCGATGAACCGAAACTTCCTTAACCCAGGGCAATGCTATCAATGTGTTACGTATCGCTGCGACATTAATGTTAAAAAAGCCACCCCTGACCTTGTCACTTACCAACTCCTGCATACGATTTGTATCAAGCCGCAGAAATTCACCCTCAATATGAACCTGCTTAATGGGCAGCGTGGTAGGTTTCATCATCCATAATGATCCCGCGACAATGACTGTTGTAACCAATACAGCCATCAATCCACCAAGCAAACTGTTAGCGTGTGCAGAATGGTCATGTATATCAAGACCGTTATCTGCATTTCCATTCATTGTCAGTATTGCTTGCATAATATGCTCATCATTCTCACAAACTGGTCGCCAATATCTTTAGCGTTAATTCATCAAAATTTATGCCCGCCCCCTTTGCAGACATAGGCACTAAACTATGACTGGTCATCCCCGGGATCGTGTTTACTTCTATCAACCAGGGTTTACCATTGGCATCCACCATCAGGTCAACACGTCCCCAACCACTAGCATCCAGTGCCTGAAAAGCATCAACTGCCAATTTGCTCAATTCATTTTCAATCTCAACGTCCAGACCACTTGGACAATGGTACTGGGTTGACTCGGCAATATATTTTGCTTCGTAGTCATAAAATTCTCGCGGCGTTTCCAGTCGAATCATGGGCAAGCTTTCATCAGCTAAAATAGAAACAGTGTATTCGTCACCCTCAATCCATGATTCAGCCATCACCCTTTCATCATATTCACACGCTTGTCGCCATGCATTTTCCATCTCATTTAATTCCTTCACCTTGCTGGCACCATAACTTGAACCTTCTCTGACAGGTTTGACAATTAAAGGCAGCCCTAAATATTTGGCGACATCAACCCAATCAGAATGCTCATCCAGTTCAACGAAAGGCGGTGTGGGAATTTCATAGCTTTGCCAAATACGCTTACTTCGACACTTATCCATCGCCAAAGAAGAGCCCAGGACACCACTGCCCGTGTAAGGTAATCCCAACGTTTCCAGCATGCCTTGCATCAAGCCATCTTCTCCGCCCCGCCCATGTAGTGCGATAAATACACGATCATATTTTCCCTTTTCCAGTTGAGTCATCATATCTTTCTGAGGATCGACAATGTGTGCATCGATTTTCTGCCTTTGCAATGCATCAAGGACCGCTTGCCCACTCTGCAGAGAAATTTCCCGTTCAGCTGACGACCCTCCCATCATTACTGCAACCTTCCCGAAGTTCATTGTTTTATCAAAAACCGTCATGACATGCTTGCTCACCAACGATTTTGACTTCAGGAACAAGTTCCACTCCATGATCAAGCATGACCTTTTCCTGAATGAACAGAATTAACGATTCAATGTCTGCAGCACTTGCATTCCCTGAATTGATAATAAAATTCGCATGCTTTTCCGAGACACAAGCCTTGCCCACAAACTTGCCTTTAAGTCCGCTAGCTTCAATTAATCTGGCTGCATAATCATTGTCAGGATTACGGAATACAGAGCCACAACTGGCTTTACCTGTTGGTTGACTTTCGGCTCGCTGATTTAAAAATGCCTGTATTCGTTCGACCCCCTTTCCACCTTCATCAGGTTTAAGTAATAGCTCTGCAGAAATAAACCACTCATCTTCAGGTAAATTTACATAGCGGTAACCTATCTCAAAATCCGATGCTGCTCTTTTGATTTTTTGACCTTGTCGATTGACTGTTTCAACACTGCAAACAATGTTCCAGGTTTCTTCACCAAAGGCCCCTGCGTTCATGGCCAGTGCACCTCCCATCGTCCCTGGGATACCTGCCAGAAATTCTCCACTCGTTAATTCAGATTTCACACTCATTCGCGCGACCTTCGCGCAAGCGACCCCGACACCCACATGCATGTTTACACCATCGTAAATACGACAATCATTTAATACACCAGATAGCGCAATCACTGTTCCTTTCAACCCTCCATCGCGCACCAGAAGATTACTTCCCAAACCGAGCCATAAAAGAGGTTCATCCTTAGCCAATTGCCCAAGGAAACAGCAAAGATCATCAATATCAGCGGGTTTAAAATAACGTTCGGCGCATCCCCCTGTCCTCCATGAGGTATGTTTCATCATTGGCTCATTCAATTTCATGACACCGCGAATCTCAGTTGCCTGTTGCTTACTTTTTTTCATATGAGTCGTAGGTTCATACGCCCATATTCCAGACTGATTTGATTGTTCATAAAATTCATTTATTTCGTTTTGCACCTTTATTTCTCAATGCCCCTTTTACCCGTACTGCTGTAACAAACCCGCAGATACCAAACCGACATCCCCTGCACCTAACACCAATAGCAGATCATTTTCTTCGACAAAGTTTTCCAGTAACTGAGGTATCTCTTCCCGTTTCTCAATAAAAATGGGGTCAACCTGCCCTCTCTGGCGAATTGCCCGACACAATGACCGACCATCTGCACCAGCAACAGGTTTTTCACCGGCACTGTATATTTCCAGTAATAACAGTCTGTCGGTTTCGGCAAGCACCTGACAAAAATCCTCGAACAGATCCCTGGTCCTGGTATAACGATGTGGTTGAAAAATGACCACGACTCGCTTGTCTGGCCACCCCGACCGAACAGCCTGTAATGTTGCATCTATTTCACGGGGGTGGTGTGCATAGTCATCAATAATCAGAACCTTCTTGCCTTGAATTGTTAAATCACCCAATACCTGACAGCGTCGGGCAATTCCCTGGAATCCAGCCAGTGCACTGATGATCGAAGCATCAGCAACACCCACTTCATGCGCAACGGCAATTGCAGCCAATGCATTTAAAACATTGTGTTTACCAGGCAGGTTTAATTTCACCTGCAACCATTCCCTGCAGTCTGCCCGGGAAACCTGAAACCAGCTTTGCTGTCCTTGGTGATGTACATCATGTGCGAAATAATCCGCTCCCGGATCAAAACCATACGTTTTGAAAGGTTTCAAAATACTTCCCATGATTTTTCTGACACCTTCATCATCCAGACAGATAATGGCCAAACCATGAAACGGCAGGTGATGAAGGAATTCGATAAAGTTATCTTGCAGGCAATTTATATCACCGCCATAGGTTTCGAGATGATCGGCATCAACATTGGTAAGAATTGCAATTGTTGGTTGTAGATGTAGAAATGAAGCATCACTTTCATCTGCTTCAGCAACCAGATATTTCCCTGTGCCCAGGCGTGCGTGCGTGCCAGAGCTGTTAAGTAATCCGCCAATCACATAAGTCGGATCAAGCCCACCTTCGGCAAGGATGCTGGCAACCAGGCTCGTGGTCGTTGTCTTACCGTGCGTTCCGGCAACGGCGATCCCTTGCTGGAAACGCATCAGTTCAGCCAGCATTTCTGCACGTGGTATCACAGGTATTCTCTTCTCACGTGCTTCAATCAATTCAGGATTATCATCAGCAATTGCACTGGAAACAACCACCACATCACACCCATTTACCTGTGCCCGATGATGATTGAGCTCAACTTTAATACCAAGAGAACGCAAATGATTTGTCACGCGGCTTTCCCGCATATCTGAACCTGATATTTGATATCCCAGGTTATGTAGTACTTCAGCAATACCACTCATGCCTGCACCGCCGATGCCCACAAAGTGAATATGGTTTACCCGATCCATTGTATTCTCACCCTTGGCACAATTTCCCATCGTGTTATTTCGATGTTCAGGCACAAGCCACCTCCATGCACAAATCAGCGACATGATCTGTTGCCCCCGATCTGGACAAAGATCGGGAGATCTTTGCCATCCTGAGCAAACCGTCACGGTCCCGTGAGAAATCTCTAAATAACCGGGCCAGACCTTGTCCATTCAATTCTGCTTCCTGGATCAGGACGGCACCGCCCTGACGACTTAAATAATGTGCATTGGCCGTTTGATGGTCATCGACCGCAAAAGGATATGGCACAAGGATCGCTGCAACACCTGCCGCAGCAATTTCAGCCACGGTCATAGCACCTGCTCTGCATAACACAAGATCAGACCACTCATAAGCTGCCGCCATGTCCTCAATATAGGCTTGCGGTTCAACAGAAATATTTAAAGACTGGTAACGCGCTTTGGTTGAATCCAGGTGACTATCACCTGTTTGGTGCTTTATCTGAAAATTTATTTCATCTCCAAGAATAGAAAGCGCATCAGGAACAACCTCATTCAATGCCCTGGCACCAAGACTTCCACCGACAACCAGAACCCGTAAACAATTATCAGCGCGACCCTGAAACCGATCTTCCGGAGTCGCTATTTCGACAATCTCTTCACGCACAGGATTACCTGTCACCCTTGCATTTATTGATGAGCGAAAAGTATTTGGAAAAGCCTCCATCACAATACGTGCGAGTGGTGCCAGGAGCCGATTCGTCAACCCGGCAACTGCGTTCTGTTCATGTACACACAGCGGTATACGCATTAGCCATGCAGCAATGCCACCGGGCCCACTGGCAAAGCCTCCCATTCCCAGCACAGCGATTGGCTTGTGATTTATGAACAAAATGATCGATTGAGCCACCGCCATAAAAATGGATAGCGGTGCGATGATCCAGCGCAAGAATCCCTTTCCACGTAGGCCACTAATGTTAATGGTTAATAGTTGATAGCCTTTTTCCGGAACAATTTTGGCCTCAAGACCTGTTTTCGTACCGAGCCATAACAGGGGGATACCTCTGTCCCGCAAACAATCAGCAACGGCCAATGCTGGATAGATATGCCCACCTGTTCCACCCGCCATGATCAGGATTGGTCTATTTCCCTGGGGTCTATTCCTCATGGGTTTACTCTGCATAGCACTTCGTCTCATCAGGTAACCGTTTTATTTGTCGATTTTCTACTTCTACACGCAATAAGATACCCAGCAACAAACAGGTAATTATCATGCTATTACCGCCGTAGCTCAGCAGCGGCAGGGTCAGTCCTTTCGTCGGTAATACACCAAGGTTAACGCCCATGTTAATAAAGACCTGAACGCCAATAATCAAACCAATACCATAGGCAAGATAGGCGGCGAACAGCTTTCCCATTCGCTCTGCTATGTGCCCGATGACAAAGGCCCTCCATACCAGAAAGCTAAACAATAAAATAAGGATAGTTGTGCCCATCAACCCGAACTCTTCAGCAAATACGGAAAACACAAAATCAGTATGGGCTTCGGGCAGGTAAAACAATTTCTGTACACTACTGCCCAGACCAACACCAAACCAATCGCCACGTCCAAATGCAATTAATGCCTGAGTCAGTTGAAATCCACTATTAAAAGGATCCTGCCAGGGGTCAACAAAGCTCATTAATCTTTGTAGTCGATAAGGTGACAGGATTGCCAGACTGGCAAGAACCACCACGGCGGTTAACACCCAGGCAAAAAATCTGCCAAGTGGAACACCACCCATAAACAGCATCCCCAGTGCTGTGGCGAACAAAACAACACACGAACCATAGTCAGGTTCCAGCAACAACAAACCTGCAACGATGGTCAGAACACAGATAGGCCTGATAAACCCTGCAAAATTATTTCTGACTTGCTCACCATGGCGCACCATATAGCCTGCGAGATAGACAATGACGCATAATTTGACAGGCTCGGATGCCTGTAGTGCGAGCGACCCCATACTGATCCACCGTGTACTGCCATTGACTTCTCTGCCTACGCCAGGAATTAAAACGAGAATAAGTAATAACAGACCAAGGACAAGCAGTGGAACGCTTAAAAACTCCCACACTGACAATGGAATTTTCAAAGCAGCAATAATGAAACTCATGCCGATTGCCACTGAAAACATTTGTCTCCAGAAATAATGCAGGGGCTCATGAAACTGACGATCAGCGATTGCCATGGATGATGAAGCCACCATAACAAGTCCAAGGCCAAGGAGTAAAAAGATCACTGTCATCAACCATGCATCATAGGGTCGAAACAAACCATTTGTTGCCGATATATGACTTCTGGGAATGGCTTGCTGTGGTCTATACATAAGCCTGATCCCCCTGCACCTTTTTAACGGCAGTGACAAAGGCTTCACCACGTGCCTGATAATTTTCAAACATATCAAGGCTTGCACATGCAGGAGATAACAAAACAATATCTCCATCCTTGGCAATTCTTGCTGCGGTTTCAACCGCCATTTCCATACTATCAACCGAATGAACAGGCACTACGTTCAAAAGCACCTTGCCAAGCTCGGGCCCATCCTTGCCCAAAACAATCGCGGCCTTTAACCTGCCTTCAGCAATTTCCTCCAAGTCTGAAAAATCAGCGCCCTTGCCGTCGCCACCAGCAATCAATATAAGATTTTCATCACCAGAAAGCCCTTTAATAGCTGCACAAGTTGCGCCGACATTCGTGCCCTTGGAATCGTTGACCCATTGGACATTTCCATGTTCAGCAATCCACTGACAACGATGATCCAGACCCGGGAATGAACGCAACACACTTAACATCGCATCTAATGGACAATTGAGCGTTTCTGCCAATGCCATGGCAACCATTGCATTGGCAATATTATGCTCGCCCCGGATGCGTAGATCATTCACAGCAATGATCTTTTCATCACCTTTAACTATCCAGCGCACGTCATCATATGCACGCACACCGTAATTGCCTGCCTCAGGTTCTAAAAGAGTAAATCCAACACTAGTTCTTTGAGTTCGAGACATGTTCACTACAGCAGGATCATCCAGATTAATGATCATTGTCCCGTCACCATCATAGATGCGCTCCTTTGCCGCTTGATAGGCTTTCAATCCTGCATATCTATCCATGTGATCCGGCGTAATATTTAAGACGACGGAAGCAATAGCATTGAGTGACGACACTGTTTCTAACTGGAAACTTGATAACTCGAGCACATAAACATCGGGCTCTTTTTCAGACAGTAGATCCAGTACGGGGGTGCCCAGGTTACCGCCTTCAGCAACATCAAGATTTGCCGCGCGGGCCATTTCTGCAAGCAGTGTGGTCACTGTGCTTTTACCATTCGAGCCCGTGATTGCGATCACTGGAGATGAAATATTTTGACAAAACAATTCAATATCACCATACACATCGACACCCGAATTGATCGCATTAGTGATTGCATCCTCGTGCAATGATACCCCGGGACTCATCAACAAATGTTCGGCATTGGCCAACAGAGACTCATCGAATTCACCCAGATATAAAGGGATATCGGGCAAGGACGCCTTCATCTCATGCAACATTGGAGGTTCATCACGACTATCGGCAATGGCAAAACTGACTCCTTGTGTAGCCAAATATCGGGCACAGGCAAAGCCCGTCTTTCCAAGGCCTACAATCACCGTGTTAAATTGTTTGTTTGTCTCTATCACCTCAAGCTCGTATGCCTCTGCACATTCCAAATGTTATTACCTCACCGCACCTTCAAGCTGGCAAGACCAATCAGTACCAGTATCACGGTAATTATCCAGAAACGGACAATCACTCTGGGTTCTGGCCAACCCTTTAACTCAAAATGATGATGCAGTGGTGCCATATGAAAAATTCGCTTACCGGTCAATTTATAAGAACCAACTTGCAGAATGACGGAAAAAGTTTCCATCACAAACACGCCACCCATGATGAACAACACCAGTTCCTGACGAACCACTACCGCAACAATGCCCAGCGCCGCACCCAGTGCCAGCGCGCCGATATCACCCATAAACACCTGGGCCGGATAAGTGTTGAACCACAGGAATCCCAGACCTGCACCTACTATAGACGCACAAAATACTGCGACCTCCCCTACGCCTTTTATATAGGGAATGCCCAGATACTCTGCAAAATAGATATGACCTGTGGTATAGGCAAATATCATCAGGGCACCCGAAACCAGAACAGTAGGCAATATTGCAAGGCCATCCAGTCCATCAGTAAGATTGACTGCATTACTGGAACCAACAATGACGAAATAAGACAGAACAACATACATCCAGCCCAGATTGATTGTCACATCTTTAACAAATGGAATAATCAACTGCGTCTCCGCGGGAGAAACAGCACTCACATAAAGAAATACAGCTGCGGCCAGACCAACAATTGATTGCCAGAAATATTTATACCGTGCTGGCAAGCCCTTCGGATCCTGCTTAACAACCTTACGATAATCATCGACCCAACCAATCACTCCAAAAGCTAGCGTCACCAGCAAAACAACAGCAATGAAGCGATTACTTAAATCAGCCCAGCATAAAGTACTGACCGCTATCGAGACCAGAATCAACAACCCTCCCATAGTCGGCGTCCCGGCTTTGGACAAGTGTGATTGCGGACCATCATCTCTGACATTTTGCCCGATCTGGTATTGATTCAATCGCCTTATCAAAGAAGGCCCAACCAGTAATGAGATGAAGAGTGATGTCAACACACCCAGAATTATGCGAAATGTCAGATATTGAAAAACATTAAAGCCGCTATGAAATTGAGTAAGATATTCAGTGAACCAGAGCAACATGATTATTCTTTTATCTCCAGGGTATTCATCACCAAGGCATTAACCAAGTGCTCCAGACCCATTGCGCGCGAGCCTTTGATTAAAATTGTTACGTCTGAATCAATCTCTTCTGCTATCAATGAAGCCAGTTGCTCATGGTTGTCTACATGTCGGGCACCCTCACCAAAGGATTGAACGGTTAATTTTGTCAACTCACCGAGTGCATAAAGACGTTCCACGCCTGACGCTTTACTTTTTTCCCCTGCACGTGTGTGTAACACCTTGTCATCATTGCCAAGCTCGCCCATATCGCCGAGCACGAGCCAGTGTCTACCGGGAAATTCATCAAGTACTTCCAGTGCGGCATCCAGAGAAGCTGGGTTAGCGTTATACGTATCATCAATGATTCGACATTGTTTCAAGCCGGTTTTAATTTGCAAACGTCCTTTGACTGCGCTGACAGATTCGAGACCTTGCTTGATGAGTGATAAAGCAATGCCCAGACTGATCGCACACGCAGCAGCAGCTAAAGCATTGGTAATGTTATGCCTGCCTGGCACGTTGAGATTTATTTCGACGTTTCCTACCGGCGTTACTATTTGGAAAGATGACTTGCCATTTTCAATACGAATTGATTTGGCGGTAATTTCATTGTTACCACCCAGTCCGAAGGTGATCTGATTGGAGTGCTTGCTCTTTTCCCGCCATAGATCAGCAAAATCATCATCACCATTAATGACGGCAACTCCGTCTTCTGATAGCGCGATAAAAATTTCAGACTTGGCACGGGCAACACCCTCAATACTCCCAAATCCTTCGAGATGAGCTGGCGCACACTGTGTAATCGTGGCGACTGTGGGTTGGGCTATTTGTGAAAGCCATTCAATTTCACCGGGATGATTTGCTCCCATCTCAATGACTGCATATTGATGATCGTCATTCAGGCCAAATAATGTCAGTGGCACACCGATATCATTATTGAGATTACCCTGGGTCGCCAGCACAGAAGACTTACAATTGCATATTGCTGCAACCATTTCCTTGACCGTTGTCTTGCCATTACTCCCTGTAATCGCAACCAGAGGAATGAAAAACCTTGCGCGCCAATTCTTGGCTAACTCACCCATTGCCCGTCGCGTGTTCTTGACAATGATTGATGGCCCGATGGATGATCTGGCCGCATCACAATTTTCTTCAACAAGTACTGCACTGGCACCAGATGCTTTTGCTTTATCTACGTAATCATGACCATCGAAATTTTCCCCATGCAAGGCAATAAATAATTCCTTCTTTTTTATCGTGCGGGTATCTGTACTGCATCCAAGGAAACAAACATCATCCCCCTGATACCTTGCTTGCAAAATTTCAGCTGCCTGTGATATTTGCATGCTAATCATCCACATTACCGCTTTCAGGCTCGCCCAGAGCTTGTTTGACGATTGAACGATCACTCAAAGGGTATCGTACCCCTGCGATCTCCTGATAATCTTCATGGCCTTTCCCGGCAACTAAAACCACATCATCTACTGATGCAGAATGGATCGCCTGCCTGATTGCTTTTTTTCTATCGAGCTCTTTTATTACCCGAGACTGATCTTTTATTCCGCCGATAATATCTTCAATTATTGTCTCAGCAGCTTCATTTCGTGGATTGTCATTGGTCAGAATAATATGATCAGCATAGGTTTCAGCGATCTGACCCATCTCAGCACGCTTACCTTTGTCCCTTTGACCACCACAACCAAAAACACACACGAGTTTTCCAGAAGTTTGAGATTGCAATGCCCGTAAAGCCTGCCTTAATGCCTCGGGAGAGTGGGCATAATCGACGATGACCAGCGGCATTCCTTCATGCCTGAAATATTCCATTCTGCCCGGGACACTTGAACATTTTGATAAATTTGAAAGTGCATCCGAGAATGAAACACCTGCCATACAGAGTGCTGACAGTGATGCCAATAAATTCGAGGCATTAAAATCACCAATCAGGTCTGACTGCAGCAACCCTTTCCCCCAGGGGCTGCTGACGTCCAACATTAAGCCCGTAGGCTTGTTTGAAACTACATTTGCCGAGACAACAGGAAAGTCGTATTGCTTACCAGATACGAGTGTATAGCCCACAAGCTCTATTTTGTTCTGGAATTCATCCGCCAGTTTATGGCCATACTCATCATCAAGATTGAACACCGCTTTTCTGATCAAATAATCACTGAATAAGCGTCGTTTTGACTCCGCGTAATTTTCCATCGTTTGGTGATAATCAAGATGATCACGACTTAAATTTGTAAATACGGCAATATCAAATTCAACACCTGTAATACGATATTGGTCCAGGCCGTGAGAGGAGACCTCCATGGCAACCACATCAACGCCATGCTGATACATATTTGCAAAAATATTTTGCAAAGTCACCGGCTCCGGTGTTGTATTGGGTCCTTTGCTAATTTGATCAAATGGGCCATATCCCAAAGTACCAATCAGGCCACTCTTGCCCCGACCTATAAGGGAAGATGCTTGCGCAATAAGGTAACTCACTGTTGTTTTACCATTCGTTCCTGTAATGCCTATCACATTCATATTATGCGTTGGGTGTCCGAAAAATCTGGCAGCGATTAATCCTGCCTGTGCGCTCAACTGCGGAAGCGAAATCACCGGCACATTGTATTTTGGAATATCTGGTAGCTGATCTACTTCTGCAACAACCGCACTTGCACCTGAATCAATTGCTGATTCCACATAGTCCATGACACCTGGATTTTTATAGGCAATAAACAGATCACCTGCCTTTACCTGCCGACTATCAGAAGTAATGCCTGTCACTCTGACATCATCCTGATTTGATAGTGGTAATAAGCCCTGCAACAACTGACTGAGTGTTTGACTGTATGTTAGATTTTCAGCTGTCATCATCAGTCAGACCCCCCTGCGGCAACTATCTGTCCGTTCAACGCAGATAAATCATCTGGTGGGATATCAAGCAAACGCAGGGCACCGGCCATCACCTTTGAAAATACAGGGGCTGCCACCAGGCCTCCATAATATTGATCGCCCTGGGGCTCATCGATAATCACCACAGCGATCAATCTTGGGTTGCTTGCGGGGGCCATGCCGGCAAAGAGTGATAGATAACGATCTTCTGAATAACCGCCTGCGACAGTTTTATGTACCGTCCCGGTTTTTCCTGCGACACGGTAACCTTCAATTGATGCCCGATATCCCGTGCCTCCTTTTTGTACAACTGTTTCCAGCATCCCCCTGACTTGCCGGGCCACACTTACAGAAAACACACGGCTTGCGCTGACAGGTTCCGTTACCTTTAAGAATGAAACTGGTAACATCATGCCATCAGTAGCAAATGCCATATAAGCCTGTGCCAATTGCAAGGCAGTGACCGACATGCCATAACCAAAAGACATGGTTGCCTGTTCAACTTCAGACCAGTTGTTGTATGAATTTAAAAACCCGGAAACCTCTCCCGGGAAACCGCTTCCGGTTGACTGTCCAAATCCAACTCTTGCCAGGCTTGTCCAGAAATAATGTGGTTCAAGTGATAGGGCAATTTTGCTGGCACCAATATTACTGGATTTTTTTATCACTGTAGCCAGATCTATCACACCATAATTTCTATGATCCCGGATTATATGATCACCGACTTTGAAAAACCCAGGACGCGTATCAATGGTCGTTTTCAAATCATATAAGCCACTTTCCAAAGCCGCAGCAATGGTAAACGGCTTTAATGTTGAACCTGGCTCAAAAACATCAGTTAAAGCACGGTTACGATAATTACCACTCTTCAAACCAGTTCTATTATTCGGGTTATAAGAAGGCTGACCAACCATCGCAATGATTTCACCCGTATTCACATCGAGCATGATCAATGTGCCGGCACGTGCTTTATAATGATTGACCGCAGTCTTTAATTCTCTATAGGCCAGATATTGAACACGCCTATCAATACTGAGAACCAGTTGCTTGCCGGGATCCGGTGTGCGGATACTCTCTATGTTTTCAATGACGCGCCCGAGTCTGTCTTTTAAAACCCGTTTGCTGCCTGGCAACCCTTTAAGCCAACTGTCATATGCCAGTTCCAGACCTTCCTGACCGGAATCATCAATGTTTGTAAATCCAAGCACATGGGATGTCACTTCGCCAGCAGGATAATAACGACGATATTCTCTCTGTAATGAGATACCTGGAATATCCAGTAACATGACCTCTTCGGCCAGGGCTGGATCGACATGTCTTTTTAGATAGACAAACTGTCTGCCAATCCGATCTTTTAACAAGGTAATTAATTCTTCATCATTCATCTGCAGATATTTAGCAAGCTGATCCAGCCTTGAGTCAGATGCCAACACCTTTTTTGGAACAGCCCAGATCGAATTCACTGGCGTACTAATTGCCAATGACTCACCATTACGATCCGTGATCATGCCCCGATGTGCGGGTATTTTTACAATGCGTAATGCTCTTGCATCGCCACGATCCTGCAAAAATTCTTTATTCAATACCTGTAGGTCAATGGCACGGAAAAGCAACCCTGCCATACAGATTGTATAAATACTGAGTAAAAACCAACGCCGCATTGGGAACTCAGTTATTTTCCCCGTTTCTTTTATTTTTCCTGTCTCCCTCATTTTCCGTCTCTAATCTTTTAATCGCAGAGTCATTTCAAAATAAGCATGACAGATCGCGTTTTGGGTTCAATCATATGGAGCTCTGTTTTAGAAACAGACTCAATTCGTGCATCCGTTGCCCATGTACTCTGCTCCAGCTGCAAACGCCCCCATTCTTCATTCAAATTATCTCTGTCTTTTTCCAATTTCTGTATTTCCACAAACAACCTACGCGTGTCATGGCGTGCTATTACAACCTTGATCGCGGAAAAAAATACTGCGGTTCCAAGAAGGATTAAGAAAACATTTTTCATATCGCTGTACACTCGGCAATACGTAATACAGCACTCCTGGCTCTAGGGTTGTTTGCAATTTCATCCTGCCTGGAACGTATCGGTTTTCCAATAATGTTTAACTTTGGTTTGAAAACATCATGCGTCACAGGAACTTCTCTTGGAATATCGACACCGTGAGATTGCGTACGCATAAACCTCTTTACTAACCTGTCCTCAAGTGAATGAAAACTGATCACCAGTAACCTGCCGTTTACAGCAAGCACATGCATTGCCTGCATCAAAACAGCATCTAATTCTTCCAGCTCTCGGTTGATGAATATACGAATTGCCTGAAATGTTCTGGTCGCGGGATGTTTGTTTTTTTCCTTACCTGGTATTGTTTTCGCGACCAAATCAGCAAGTTGCCTGGTCCTCGTAATTGGTGTTTCATCCCGTTGTTGAACGATGGCTTTTGCAATACGCCTGGAAAATCGTTCATCGCCAAATTCATAGAGCACCTGTGCAATTTCATTTGCAGGTGCCTGATTGATCCACTCAGCAGCAGTCATGCCATGACCGTTATCCATTCGCATATCAAGTTCACCATCGCGCAGAAAACTGAACCCTCGTGAAGCATCATCGAGCTGTGGAGAAGAAACACCTAGATCGAGCAAGACACCATTAATCTTTCTTATCAAGTTCAATTCTCTCACTGACTCTTCCAACCTGGTGTAGGAACCGTATACAAGTGTGAATCTCGGATCATCCAGTAATTGTCGATCAACTGCTGCGATAGCGTCCGGATCTCTATCGAACGCAAGTAAACGACCATACTCACCAAGTTGGTCAAGAATGGCGCGACTATGGCCCCCGCGACCAAATGTACAATCAATGTACATGCCGTCAGAACGTAGCTTGAGGCCTTGTAATGTTTCATTCAGCAATACCGGTGTATGTTGATACTCCGTGTTGTTCTTACCTTTGGCTATTTTCCTGGCCATTCCCCATGCAACTCATCAGGGGAACGCTTCATAATGACAATGACCTAAGCGCATCGGAGGGTTCGCCTGACTCATCTCCAATTTGCTCCAACCATTGATCACGTTGTTCTCTCCATGCGCTTTCATCCCAAATCTCAAACTTGTTTCCCTGGCCAAGGATAACAGCCTGTTTTTTAAGTTGAGCGTAATCTCGCAATTCCTGCGGTATCAGGATCCTGCCCTGAGCATCCAACTGACAATCAGCAGCGTAGCCGCGCATCATCTGTTTGGTCCTGCGACCCTGTTTGTCAAAATCTGATAATTCAGCAAGTTTGGTTTCAATGAATTCCCACTCGATCAGCGGGTATAGCCAGAGTGATCTATCCATTGGATTCAGGGTTAAAACCAGGCATCCTCCAGTTTCAGAAGACAGGCGCTCGCGATACCGACTAGGAATCGCTAATCGACCTTTGCTATCAACACTGAGCGTGCTAAAACCTCGAAACAAGGAAATTCCCCTAAATGTTTGTTTTACCCACTATTACCCACAATCACCCACTCCGCGAACTATAGGTATTTGCAGGGTTCGATGCAAGTAAACTTTGTGTTTTTATTTGGAAAATGTGTCTGTGTAACAGATACTTAGCGATGAAAAGTAAATAAACATGACGAACACCGGTACCTAAATTTCTTAAAGGTTTTTGATATCATTAACTTGAGATTATTAGTTAATAATTTACTTCAGGTATTGACATAATTTGGTGTTTTTTTAGTGAAAAATACAGGAGTCGGCACATAAGCCGGGTTCTGTTCCACCAGCAAGCTGGCGGAGGTAATCATTCATCTAGGATGTATGTCACCATACACCTCAAGCAACCTACCCAGGGACAACGCGGACCACGTCTTGTTGCAATGCCCAAGTCTTTCTGCAATGCAATGAGCCCCTCTATTTGGTCTTGCTCCGAGTGGGGTTTACCCTGCCACTGATATTACTATCAGCGCGGTGCGCTCTTACCGCACCATTTCACCCTTACCATTTTGTTTCACAGGAACCTAATCCCATAAGAAACAAATGGCGGTATATTTTCTGTGGCACTTTCCGTAGATTCACACCTCCCAGAAGTTATCTGGCACCCTGCCCTATGGAGCCCGGACTTTCCTCTCACTGCCTATAGGCGAACCCATAGACAAAGAGCGATTACCCGGCCGACTCCTATCGCCAGTTTCAGATAACCAATGCCAAGTTGCAAGCAATCTTTTCCATCACTATTCTGGGAAATGAAACATAAAAAGGTCACCCTTAGATAAATCACACCTACAAAAGCTCACGCAGCAATAAGATCATATTTCTTCTTTCAGTGCTCATCCTTTTTCAACTCCAAAGCCAACTTATAGATATCGTTCTTTTTGCCTCGCGTTATTTCACTGGTGAGTCTGATTGCTTCTTTAAATGTTCGATCGGCAAGCAAGATTTTCAGAATACGTCTGGCTTCGAGTTTATCTAACGATATTTCTTTTGCACCCTGAATGACAATAACAAATTCACCTTTGCTCAGATCTTTATCACTATGGAGCCACCTCATAAGCTCAGCCAGCGTTCCCCGACGAATTTTTTCATGCAGCTTGGTGATTTCTTTGGCAATGACCGCCTGTCGCTGACCGCCAAAGCAAGTGATCGTAGCTTCCATGCTTGCAAATATTCGATGTGGTACTTCATAGAAAACCAGCGTTCTGGTCTCATCCTTAAGTAATTGTAAACGTTGCTGGCGGGCTATTTTCCTTGCCGGCAAATATCCTTCGAAGATGAATTTTTCAGAAGAAAGCCCGGCAGCAGAAAGAGCGCTGATCAATGCTGAAGAGCCTGGAATCGGTATCACTTGTAACTCTGCAGCGTGTGCGGCCAGCACCAGATGGTATCCGGGATCACAAATTAGAGGGGTTCCTGCATCAGAGATTAAGGCAATGGAGGCTCCGTCCTGCAGTTGCTGTATCAGCACGGGTGTTTGCTTGCGCTCATTATGATCATGATAGGCGTGAATTTTTGTTTCGATGCCAAATTGATTTAACATAGGCTTGCTGTGGCGCGTGTCCTCCGCCACAATAAGATCGACATTTTCCAGCACCGATTTGGCCCGGGGACTGAGATCCCCAAGATTTCCAATAGGTGTCGCGACGATGTACAGGGCACCTTTTATAATTGACACGCAGAACTCCGCTTAGCTAATGTGGTAACGATTACCACGGTAAAACCAATTTAGGACCAGGACTACTTTAGTAAAATAATGCGACACAATACACCTATCTTCCTGTTTATGGTTCTTTCTTTATTGAACCTGACTGTATTGAGCTTGACTGGCTGCGGTCCACAAACAAGTAAACCTGATACTGACGTTCCTGCGCCCGAAGCAAATTTACATGCAAGAGAACTTTATCAGGCTGGGAATTTTTACGCCGCTGCAGAAGAATACCTGGCGCTCGCAAAAGCTGATCCGAACAACGAGATTAGATATCAATTGGGTGCTACAGATGCATTGATTAAAGACCAGAAGATAGATCAGGCCCAGCAAATCATCGACCTTCTGCCACAGGAAAAACTAAGCGACGTACAGAAAATTCTCAAAAATACATATAGTGCACAGATTCTACTGGCAAAAGATGACCCCGAGGCTGCCTATACACTGATAAACATTGATCTTCCTGCCGATACGCCACGGCCTGTACTCGCTAAATATCATGAAACACGTGCAACTATATTGCACAGAAAAAACGAATACTTTGCCGCAGCTAAAGAACGCATACTTTTGAATTCATACCTGGATGACGCCCAGGTGATTTCTGAGAATTATCAAAGTCTGTGGCAAAATTTATCCCGTTTGTCACCTGATGAACTTGATGCATATCGATCTGATAATCCCGGAATACTTACTAGTTGGCTGGAACTTGCCATCATAAGCAAAACCATGCTGCAGAATACGGCGAATCTTGAATCTGCAGTTATCACATGGCAACAAAGATATCCTGATCATCCTGCCCTGTACAATATCATTCCAGAAATCATTGACATTTCCAGACAATTAGCGAAACAGCCAATACAGGTCGCCCTGCTCCTTCCATTCACGGGAAAATACAGTGATGCCTCTATCGCGATACGTGAAGGTTTCCTGGCTGCATGGTATGAGTCAAGAAATGATAAACCAATCATAAAAATTTACAGTACTGATGCTGACAATGTGGTTGAAGCATATGAGCAAGCTATTGCTGAAGGTGCTGAATTCATTGTCGGGCCATTACAAAAATCAGCGATATCAAACCTGATTGAGCACGGTGAGATAAAAGTTACGACCCTGGTGCTTAATCAATATGATGGCGAACTGGATACTGCAAATAATTTCAATACGTCAGCGCTGCCAGCAATCATACAATTTGGCCTATCACCGGAAGAAGAAGCCAAACAGGTAGCAGAACGTGCATGGTTTGATGGTCATGCACGAGCAATCAGCATCACGACGAAAGATGAAAGAGGCAGACGTATCAATGATGCATTTGTATCTCACTGGCGGGAGCTTGGGGGAACAATTCTTGGGCATGTCAAACTCGGGCATGATATTAAGGAACTTGCCAATCCCATCAGAAGTGCCCTCAATATTGATCAGAGTAAACAGCGAAGTAAGGCCTTACGTAGTAGACTACAAAGAAGTCTAAAAACCGAGACAAGACGCAGACAGGATGTAGATTTAATCTTCATGGCTGTACCACCCATGACAGCCAGACAACTGGTTCCACAGCTTCGTTACTACGGGACAGAAGATGTTGCTCTGTACTCTATTTCCAATATCTATACGGGTATTATAAACACACGTGCAGATAATGATATTAATGGTGTGTTATTCATAGACATGCCATGGATAATCGATCCGGAAAATGAATATTCTCCATTAAACAGAATGATTGAAAGATACCGCAAACCGGCTCATTCTGCCTATAAGAGATTGTATGCCTTTGGTATAGATGCCTATCGTCTGATACCGCGTATTGCTGAACTCATCCTGCAACCATCCAGGCAATTTGAGGGCAAGACTGGTTACATAAAACTTGATGAGGAGGGTCGAGTGCACAGGAGACTCATCTGGGCCCGGTTCGTTGATGGGAAACCAGAGTTATCGGATGCAAGCAGTTTGAATTAAGGGTGTCTTAATGCCAGGCAGCAAAGGGAAGAATTCTTATCAACGAGGACGTTGGGCTGAGCAAACAGCGCTGGAATACCTCTTGCGTGAAAAACTCAAGCTGTTGGAAAGAAATTTCAGATCAGTATTCGGTGAGATCGATCTGATTATGCAAGATAAAAATATCATATGCTTTATCGAGGTTCGCTATAGATCAGATAATCATTTTCATACAGCTCTAGAATCCATTAATAAAAATAAATGTGAACGTATTATCGTTACCAGTCAGCAGTATCTCACCCAGAACCGTACTGCATCGCATCTGGATTGCAGATTTGATGTTGTTGTCCTGTCTGGCCCGCAGGAAAATTCGACGATAAAGTGGATTAAAAACGCATTTCAGGCATAATCCTAGAAACCGCAGTTGACCGCCACGAGTAATAGATAAGATGATTACATTTGTTTGAATTCACTCACAGTGGTAAAGGCGCTACAGGTTCGATGGCAAGTCATTTTGGCGCGTCTAGCCGGGTTAAAATCCTCAGCAATGGGTCAGCCATTGCTTCAGATTTCCCCCCGCTTACCCACACCAAACTCACACACCCTCAACCCAGTCAAACCGCGGCTTCTAGGATAATCTTGCGAAAATCTATTAAAACAAACTAGCGTTATGGATCCGGTACAAAGAGTCAAAAAAAATTTTAGTGAAAGTATTCAGATCAAAACTGAAGCTGCTGAGCTGTTAGCCCCCGTCATTGCTGCTGCCGCAGATGCCATGACAGCCTGTCTTCTGGGAGAACACAAGATCCTGTCCTGTGGCAATGGTGGATCTGCTGCTGATGCGCAACATTTTTCTTCAGAGATGTTAAATCGATTTGAGATGGAACGTCCTGGACTCCCTGCCATTGCATTGACGACGGATACATCAACCATCACCTCAATCGCCAACGATTATCAATACGCAGAAATATTTTCCAAACAAATAAGAGCACTCGGGCAAGCAGGCGATATTTTGCTGGCATTTAGCACCAGTGGAGAGTCCCATAATATTATTCATGCAATAGATGCGGCCCATGACCGAGACATGAGTGTTGTCGCCCTAACAGGACGTGAAGGTGGTCAAATAGCCGACCTGATGAAGCAAAACGATTTTGAACTTCGTGTTCCTAGCTGGTCTACAGCAAGAATACAGGAAGTACACATTATGATTATTCATTCCTTGTGCGATTTAATAGATCGTCATCTACTTGGTCAGGAGTAAGGCAAACAATGATTTTTAACAAGCAATTATTTTTAATCTCATTACTACCATTATTACTTACTGGATGCGCTGCAGCTGTCATCGGTGCAGCAGGTACAACAGCCTCTGTTGCTCATGATCGGCGAACAACTGGCACCTTCATTGAAGATCAGGCCATAGAACTGAAAGCAGTTAAAAGTTTCTTCTCTGATAAAGAAATCTATGACAGTTCACACATCAATGTGACTAGCTACAATACAGTTGTGTTAATCACTGGTGAAACACCAAGCGAGGATATGCGACAACGTATTGTTAACATTGTCAGAAATAATCAAAAAGTAACTCATATCTATGATGAATTAACCATCGCAGCACCTAGCTCATGGACAAGTCGTAGCAGTGATACTCTGATCACCGCAAAAGTAAAAACCAGACTACTTACGCTAAAGGATTTTGATGGAGGGATTCGTGTAAAAGTAGTCACCGAAAAAGGCGTTGTTTATCTAATGGGACTTTTAACCCGAGCTGAATCTGATTTCGCCACAGGAGCAGCACAGAAATCTGGCGGTGTACAGAAAGTTGTGAAACTCTTTCAGTATATAGATTAACATTAAAGGCACCCTAAAGCGCGTAACAACCCTATTTAACAATTCTCAATGCTGGTTTTCTGCTGGGTTCCTTCTGTTCTATGTCTTGCCAAATTCTCTCATTGATCTCTCTGTAATGATTCTTCCTCGGCAAATATCATTCCCTGGCCATTTTCCTTAGCATATATTGTAATATATGCACTGATGGGAATATTAATCATGAAGGATCGGCCACCAAATCGAGCTGAAAAATAGATCCATTCATTCAACGCCCTGATCAGATAGGGCTTGTTTGAGGTCATTAGACTGCTTCGTATGCATTAAGTTACTTAATCAGACACTAACCAATCCACGCATTTCCCTTTCTGCTTCAGAAAGACTTGCCTGAAAGGCATCCCTTTCAAAAAGTCTGTCTGCATATTCTGTGATTGGTCTGGCTGATGCTGGCAATTTGACTCCATATATTGGCAACCGCCATAACAGAGGAGCCATACAACAATCAATCAGTGTATATTCATCTGACATAAAATAGGGCTTATGCATGAACGCTGGCGCGATTGCCGTTAGATTATCTTTCATGATTTTTTGTGCATTACCAACTTTCGCACTATCTGATGATTCAATATCTTCAATAAGAGAATATAAATCTTTTAAAACACGGAAACGTATTTGACGATTACCTGCCCTAGTAACAGGATCGACAGGGAGTAATGGAGGATGAGGGAATCGTTCATCGAGATACTCCATGATTATCTGTTCATCATACAGAACTAGTTCCCTGTCTATTAATGTCAAAACAGAGTTGTAAGGATTAATTTCAACAAGTGATTCAGGCCTCTCTCCAACTTCAACATAGTTAATTTCAACATTGATGTCTTTCTCCCCCAAAACCAGTCTTACGCAATGACCCGCTGGACTGATACTGTCTGAATATAACACCATTACAGAACGTCTATTGGCTATACTTGCCATAATATCTCCTGGTAAATAATTGTTTAATTATAATTGATTGCAAAAACGATTAATGGATATCCTTCCAATACTCCTTCTTGAGCAGATAGACGATGACCAACAGGACTAACAGATACAGAATAACGATCACACCTACATTCCGGCGTTGTATTTGAGCAGGTTCACCGACATAAACAAGGAAGTTGACCAGATCATTGACTGTATTTTGATATCCATCACTGTCCAGTAACCCGGGAGTTTCCAGTTCCAGATGGTCGATCACTTCCTGCTGAGTACCATCTTCTCTCTCAATTATTTTAAAGACAGGTTTTTGTATTCCCTGCAATTCCCACAATACGTGTGGCATCGCCACATCTTTGAACGCCAGATTGTTAACACCAAAAGGCCTTGAATCGTCACGATAAAATGTCATGAAGTAGGTAAACAACCAGTCAGCACCTCTTGACCGGGCGATGACCGATAAATCAGGTGCTGCAATACCAAAAAATTTCTCAGCATCTTCCTTCTGCATGGCTATGGTCATGGTATCGCCACTTTTTTCCGTGCCAAACATCAAGTTGCTTTGCAAAATGGACTCTTCAATACCCAAATCATCACCCATGCGGTTATAGCGCATATAAGAAGCCGAGTGACAACCCATACAATAGTTAACAAAGATCCTTGCCCCGCGTTGCAAAGATGCCTTGTCAGTAATATCCACATCTGCCTTGTAAACAGAAGGATCTGACGACGTCGCTGATCCTGTTAATGGCCAAAGCAATGCGATAACAAATAAAAATATTATACGTTCCATCTTCAAGTTACCCTGTCCGGAACGGGTTTATCCGTATCGTTTGCAGTGTAAAATGGCATTAACAAAAAGAATAGAAAATAGATGACCGTAAATATTCTGGACGCTAGTGTTACATTTGGTGTCGCTACCTGCATGCCAAGCCAACCCAGAACAACAAAGCTAATGACAAACATTGTCAGGGCGGTTCTGTACTTCCATCCTCGGTAACGAATTGACTTCACCGGACTTCGATCAATCCACGGCAATGCCATAAAGATCAACGTGGAGGCCCCCATGGCAATGACGCCGCCCAATTTGTCCGGGACTGCGCGCAAGATGGCGTAGAATGGTGTGAAATACCACACTGGCGCGATATGTTCAGGTGTCTTCAGCGGATCTGCAGGGATGAAATTCGCGTGCTCCAGAAAATATCCACCCATCTCCGGATTAAAAAATACCACCAAACAGAAAAAGATCAGAAAAACAACCACCCCAACAATATCTTTGACCGTGTAGTAAGGGTGAAAAGGGATACCATCCAACGGTACGCCATTGGCATCTTTATACTTTTTTATTTCCACGCCATCGGGATTATTTGAACCCACTTCGTGTAACGCGAATATATGCAAACCAACCAGGCCACACAATACCAGCGGTACGGCAATAACATGGAAAGAGAAAAAGCGATTCAATGTCACATCAGAGACGACATAATCCCCCCTGATCCATTCAGCCAGTTCAGGGCCAATAAAAGGTATCGCGCTAAACAGTGAGATAATTACCTGTGCACCCCAGTAAGACATTTGTCCCCATGGCAACAAATAACCGAAAAAGGCTTCAGCCATCAGGATCAGGTATATAAACATCCCAGTCAGCCATAAAAGTTCTCTTGGACGTTTGTATGATCCATACAGCAAGGCCCGAAACATATGCAGGTAAATGACGATAAAAAAGGCAGATGCACCGGTTGAATGCATGTAACGGATCCACCAACCCCATTCAACGTCACGCATAATGTATTCCACAGAAGCAAATGCATGCTCTGCAGAAGGTTTATAGTACATCGTCAACCAGATCCCCGTGACAAACTGAATGACTAAAACCAGTAATGCCAGTGATCCAAAGTAGTACCAGAAATTAAAATTCTTTGGCGCGTAGTACTGGGCAAGATGTTCATTCCAGGTCTTGGTCAGAGGAAAACGATCATCAATCCAGCCGAGGGTATTATTCAGCAACTTCACTCCTCCATTAATGAGCTTGCTCATGAGCTTGCCCCCGCATCATTACCAACTGAATCTTCACCAATCAATATAATTGATTCACTAATGAACTGATATTTCGGCACCATCAGATTAGCGGGTGCAGGCACACCTTTGTAGACGCGTCCAGCCAGGTCAAATTTTGATCCATGACAGGGGCAGAAGAACCCACCCTTCCAGTCAGCACCTAAACCCTCACTATCATCTTTTGTCCGATATTTTGGAGAACAACCAAGATGTGTACACAAACCGACAACAACCAGATATTCAGGTTTGACAGAACGATACTCATTTTTCGCATATTCGGGTTGCTGCTCAACTTCTGAGTCCGGGTCGCGTAACATGTCCGACATTCCAGACAGTTCTGCCACTGATTCTTCACTCCTGCGCAAGATCCAGACTGGCTTACCACGCCATTTTTCTATTTGCATTTCACCAGGTTTCAGCCCACTGATATCAGCTTCTACAGGGCCGCCAATCGCCTTGGTCTTCGCGCTTGGGGATAAGGCAGATACAAATGGTATAGCCGTCGCCAAAGCCCCCGCGCCACCAACTACTGTCGCAGCAGCTGTGAGAAAATGACGCCGCTTTTTATCAATATCACCACTTTGGCCACCATCTTGCATATCACTCTCCCCCATTACTAATTTCTTGCAAGTTCGGTAGTATACCATGCTATGTCAAGCCTATTGCCGGGAAACAATTAATCTTTGCATAGTTAGCACCCCTCTTAGCTGAACGAAACCCAGACCATGAACCTGAAACAAGCGCTGATTTTTGTTGCACAATCTACCGTTATCGGCCTGGCTGCAGCTGCAGTTATTTTACTGCTTATGCCAGGAGATTTGATATTCAATCCTTCAAGACAGGTAGATTCGTATCACGCAGCAATTGAGGCAGCCGCGCCAGCTGTTGTTAATGTTTATTCAGGGAACACTTATACGGAAGCCCAAAATCCAATACTTCAGGATCCCTTGTTCAGACAGTTTTTTGGTGAGTCTTCTCAAAATACATTAAAAAGAATCGACAGCAGGGGATCCGGCGTTATCATGGATACAGAAGGACACATTCTTACCAATGCACACGTAATACAAGGTGCTGAAGAAATATTTGTGACCTTACGTGACGGTCGGGAAACCATCGCCAGAACAATAGGCATTGATAGCGATACAGATTTGGCTGTACTGAAAATTGGACTGGACGACCTTCCCGTCATCCCCATTGGCAATTCCGACCAACTGCGTGTTGGTGATATCGTCCTCGCTATTGGCAATCCATATGACTTTGGCCAAACAGTAACGCAGGGCATCGTCAGCGCCATTGGCAGAAAACGTCTGGGGATAACAACATTCGATAATTTTATCCAGACAGATGCAGATATTAACCCCGGTAATTCGGGTGGCGCATTAATTACTGCCAATGGCGATCTTGTTGGCATTAATACCGCAATCTATTCAACAACCGGTGGCTCACAGGGTATTGGGCTGGCGACACCGATCAATTCTGGAATAGAAGTCATGCGTCAGTTGGTCAGTAATGGACGTGTTGTTCGCGGCTGGATAGGTATCAGGGCACAGCCCCTCCCCTCAGACATCGCAGAAGCGATGGGTTTGATGAAAGGCGGTGTACTTGTTTCGGGGGTATTACAGGGAGGACCGGCAGATATCGCCGGAATCAATCCTGGAGATGTTGTGATCAAGATTCAGGGTCAGGACATTACAGATCCGCGACAGGCCATCGATACTATCGCAAAACTTACCCCGGGTTCCAGCGTCAAAATGACTATCGTACGGGGCTGGAAAGAGATTAAAATCAATGTAATTATCACGCAAAGACCGCATATCAAAAGAAACAGAAATTAAGAATCCATAGCGCTTTACCTTGATTTACCTTACATTTGTAGTAAATAATTCTAGCAAAATGATTTTACATCCATGAAAGAGAAGATTCTTAAACCTCGTTTGAAAGCCAGCGGTATTCACTTATCCCTGAGTGCCCTGGCTTTTTTTATCGTGCTCTATTTTATTGTCTTTCTCTGGTTCCCAAATCCACATTTCTCTACCAATGGCGGCTGGCAAGGCGTGCGTATCATGCTTTTCGTTGACATCGTTCTTGGTCCCCTCCTGACTTTGATCATATTCAATTCGGGAAAATCAATCAAAGCAATCTTGTTCGATTTAACAGTGATAGGCGCAATCCAAATCAGCGCATTTATCTGGGGATTATCTGCTGTATATAGTCAAAGACCCTTGGCCATAAGTTTTTGGGAAGGGCGCTTTTATCCCATATTGATGGAAGATTTGGAAGCCGCTGACGTGAAGCCTGAACAATTAAAGAAATTGAGTCACCAAAGCCCAGCTATCCTCCACTCTCGAAAACCGGAAACTGGTGGGGAAAACACTGGAGTTGTTATATTCGGAAAGCTATATACCCCATTAGAAGAACATATTGATGAATTATTTGAAGCATCTGTAAGCAACTCACTTACCACAGATGATAAATTTAAAACCAACAAAACACGCTGGCTCGAAAAAACAGGGATGAATGAAGAGGAACTTGCCTTTGTCCCTTTTAGAGGTCGTTATGGCAAATCAATCTTGATTTTGAATCGTAAAGGTGAACTACTGGACTCAATAACTGTTAAGTAGTTTTGGCTAAGATTTGTTTTGCCTGATGGCAAGTACCTTTCTCTTGTGTGCTAAAGATTTTGTTTCGCCTCTATGGCGAGTTTACTGCTCCTTAGCATCCATGCGATGCGCAGTATAAGTACATCCCTGTACAAAACTTTTTGTTACTTGTCGAAAAAACGATTTGGTTTTGCCTGATGGCAAGTACCTTTCTCTTGCGTGCCCAAGAGAAAGGTACGAAAGAGAAAGGCACCCTAATGTCTTACCCTTCGGGTTCCTGAATTTATCTTGATGACCCACGCGCCGCCCATAGGCTCATCCATGATCCGATGGGCTAAAATGTACATCCTGTACATTTTTCGCTACTCATCAAAATAAATCCAGTAAGACATCAACGGGGGACAAAAACGACAGAACACCTAATGTGGCATATCTATAAAAATAGACCCATTGAGGCTATAGTGTATAAGTGGTTTTTTACATGAATCTCTTCTAAACCAATTGATGTACTGCTATAAATAATCCACAGGAGATAATCAAATGGAATTAAATGTAATTATATCGCTTCTTGTTTTAGCCTTTGTCGTTTTGGCTACCTATGCTTATAAAATATCCAAAAAGAATAAGGCATATATAAAACGCTTTTCCAAAATAATTGATATAGACAAGGAATTTGAAAAGGTATTTGCTGAAAAGCTAGGATTAGAAAAG
>JACZSJ010000059.1 GCA_022574295.1 Pseudomonadota bacterium | reverse complement strand
AAAAGTGATTATAATCTTATTACAAAGATAATTATATATAAATATAATGAAATGTCCCAAATATGAAAGTGTAAATTTGTTTATATACGATATAAAAGGATGTATTGAAGATGGAAGAATTGTAATGCTGGGACCAATTAGGTAAGAAATTTTGTCCGGTATTAAAATCAAAAAGCAATTTGAATTACTCAAAGTTTACTTGAAGGCATTCCCCAATTTAAATTTGGAAATAAAAGATTAATATACCCTAGACTATCTTTTACTAGATTAGCTATCAGAGACAATGATTCTGTTTTTAATCAAATGTTTGATTTATATCAAATACATTCTGATTCATTGGCTATATTTTTACTCGGTTAACTTATCTTGATAATTGGACAGGTGAAACTGCAGTTGGGGAGTTTAAAATGATTCTAAGTGAAGATTAGAAGAAAGAATTCAATGATAAGGGATTCATTGTAATGAAATCTTTTTATGATGAAAAAGAAATGAAAGTCATATCTTC
Organism: Pseudomonadota bacterium; assembly: GCA_022574295.1. Lineage (GTDB taxonomy): Bacteria > Pseudomonadota > Gammaproteobacteria > Eutrophobiales > Eutrophobiaceae > SMWN01. The sequence continues at coordinate 12,914 of JACZSJ010000059.1, read as the reverse complement.
ATGGCTGGATGATCTTCACGATAAGATACCCATGAAAGGTGGGGAAGCGAAGTATTACGAAAAGAGCGCGCTGAAAGATGAAAATATTCTCGTCAGGGTCGAGCATTTCCTTGGATATCACAACCCCGAGATCACAAAATTAATCCTTTCACAAAAAGCCATCGATTGCCTTACGGAACTGTTTGATGAGCCACCCGTTCTCTTCAAGGAAAAGGTTAATTACAAACTGCCTGGCTGTCGTGCTGACAAATTGCACCAGGACCAGGCTGCCGGCTGGAATGCTTACGGCGATTTCTACATCAGCATGGGTATCGTTGTGGATGAGAACAGAAAGGAAAACGCAGCCTTGAGTTTCATGAAGTCCGGTAACTATAAAAAAGAACTGATGGGTGAAGAATGGAAACCTTTGACAGAAGACGACCCACCTTATCAACCCGAAGATGAATATATGTTGCTGAATGCCAATCCGGGGGATGTCATCTTCTTCGACTCCTACGTACCGCATGGATCACCGGCGAATACCAGTAACAGAAGCAGGCGAAATATCTTTCTCACCTTCAACAAACAGTCTGATGGTGACAAGAGAGAGAAGTATTATGCTGACAAGTGGGCAGTTTACCCACCAAACCAGGTCGATCATGCACGTGCAGAGGGATCCTATCTTGTTTAAAAAGAGATTCTGTTACCAGACCTTTTACCGTTAGAAACGGTTTCATAAAACTGAATTGTTCTTACCAGAAAAATATTTTCATCCCTTATGCTCCTCTTGCAGAAAAGAATAAATAAAGGCCGTGGTTCAAACAATGCCAAACTGACACTGGCGGATTACGTAAACACATTCGGTCAGGATATCAAGGCACGCTATGGCCATCGTGTCCATAAAATTGCCATAGATGCGACGTTTACCTGCCCCAATCGTGACGGTAGCAAAGGACGTGGTGGTTGTAGTTTTTGTAACAATGCTTCATTCAGCCCGAATGGGCTTAAACCTGAAACAATTTCTTCTCAAATCGATGCAGGTAAACGTGTTATTCGAAAACGTACAGGGGCCTTGCATTATATTGCCTATTTTCAGGCGTATACCAATACCTATGGTGATATAGATAAGCTTAGATCGACATATGACCAAGCACTGGCAGAACAAAATATAGTGGGCCTATCGGTGGGAACCCGACCGGACTGTGTTCCACAGCCTGTTCTTGAGTTATTAGCTGACTATCAGCAACAAGGTTATGAAGTGTGGCTGGAGCTTGGCTTACAATCGAGCTTTGATGTAACACTTAAACGCGTCAACCGTGGACATGACTATAAGGAATACTGTGACGCTGTAGATGCGGCACATAATCACAGTATAAACGTGTGTACACATCTTATGCTTGGTCTGCCTGGTGAAGATAAATCACATGCTCTAACCACATTACAGCGTGTCATATCAAAAGGTGTCGCAGGCTTGAAAATACATCCACTACATGTCGTGAAAGGAACCCGTTTGGCAAATGAGTGGCGAAGAAACGAATACATTCCACTTGAATTTGATGACTACATTGAAACTGTGTGTGACATGATTGAATTAACACCCACTGATGTGGTTTATCATCGCCTGACAGGAACAGCTCCGGATAAAATCCTTCTTGCCCCTTCCTGGTGTGGGAAGAAGTGGAAAGTGTTGAATGGGATCAGTAATGAACTCAGGCGGCGTAATACATACCAGGGCATTTATCACACACCTGATAATTTATGCGTAGTTTAGGAGCACACAAATTTCTAATTTTCCAGTGCGGTTTACTGGTTCATGATTGCCTATTTTATTGACCAAATACTATTATCAGGCCTGGGTATGCGAATATTACAAAGGTCTGATCGATTAGCTGTAATCATTTTCATTGCTCAATGGGAGTCTTCCATATATTGAATATTTGTGGGCGGAATCAGTTTGTACTGCTTGATAATCCGGCGTAGTCTGGGACGAGATACGCCAAGTATTTCACAGGCTTTACCACGGTGCCAGCCCGTTGCTTCAAGCACACGTGCTACATGCGATTTCTCCATTTCTTCAAGGCTCATCTCACTCAATTGTTTCTCTTCTGAATGCGACTCTGGATAATCGTTCATCAGATAGTCAGGAATCAAGTCACGCGTAATAAGATCACTTGTACACGTTGCTACTGCCTTCAACAGTACATTTTGCAATTCACGCACATTGCCAGGCCCATCATGCATCCAGGTCTTTTTGTGTGCGGTATTAATCAGAGTCTGACTATTACGAAAGTGTTTATTACCTGGATATCCTGGAGATAGTGCATCAGGATGACCATAGCCATTCTTTGGGATATGGCAGCTTGCACAGGAAATTGCCGCATCACCTGAAAGCCGTTTGTCAAAAAACAGACGTTTACCTAACTCTGCTTTCGCTGCATCTGTCTTTATCGTTGGCAGTGGGCCTATATCAGGAGCAGTCTCTGCTGCGTTGATCTGACAGGCAAGCGCTAGCGTTAGCACGCCCATCCACAGAGAGGCTGATTTGACCCTGTTTATAACTCGATTACCCATCCGCTTCTCCCTCTTTATTCCTGTTAATGCATCGAATATTTTCAATTACTTTTGTCTTTACCGGTTTAATGTCGGCTTTAATTACCTCTAGAACTTGCAAATACTGAGCCAACTGGGGGAAATGATGGGTATGCTGCACTATCAACGCAGAGCGGGCTTCAGGGCACCACAATAAGCCGATGCAGACGGAGGATATTGTACGGTATGTTCAATATAACCTGGTCTGAATAGCAGGAAATGTTCAGTGTCCTGTTAAAAATTCAGCTATTTCCTCACATGCAGAAAAACCGACATGATTTCTTATCCCTTTGATATCTCATGACAATGACATAAAAAATATAAAATGCTGACAATATCATTGACATGCTGGCACGTGAATTGCGTTTAGAAATCTATCACACCTTAATATGTGAATAACGTGTTAACAGGAAACTGTAATATATTGAACTTTTATGGGTGGAGTTATACCAATAGTTTATCTTCTCATATGAGAAGATAAATATGGCAGAATCAATGATCATAACTCTTTGAAACAAGTACGCACAGGAGAGATTGGATGAAAGATAATAAAACAATGATGAATGTTGCACTGGCTGGTGTTATGGCACTGGGATTAGGAACTGTTGCTGATGAGGCCGCTGCTGCTAAACCCGGCTTTGAAAAATGTGCAGGTATCGTCAAGGCAGGCATGAATGACTGTGGCACAGCCAAACATGACTGTGCAGGCCAGGCCAGCACGGATGGTGGTGCGGGTGAGTGGATTTATGTTCCAGAAGGCACCTGTGAAAAAATTGTGGGTAGCACACTGAAGGCAGCTGCACCCAAGAAATAAGCTCCTCCTTAAAATAGTTGTGAATGGAGCCGATTCTACCAGAGTCGGCCCCATGCTTTATGGAGGACGTTATTTTGTCACGATTTAAAGAAATAGAAATATCAGGTGCCGGCATCGGGCTGCGTAGCCAGCATTACCAGCAAATACTGGATAACAAACCTAACGTACACTGGTTCGAGGCCTTGTCCGAAAATTATTTCGGTGAGGGTGGCTTACCACTCTATCATCTTGAAAAGGTGCGTGAACATTATCCTATCACCTTGCACGGTGTCGGCATGTCGTTGGGATCAGCCACATCTCTTAATACAAATTATCTCGCTAAACTGAAAAGACTGGTGGACCGGTTTGAACCGGCCTATGTCTCGGATCATCTGGCCTGGGTTTCCGTCAACGGTAAATACCTTCATGACCTGTTGCCACTGCCCTACACAGAAGAGGCACTCACTATCGTTGCAGAACATGTCATTCAGGTGCAGGATTTTCTCGGGCGTACTCTGCTGATTGAAAATCCTGCCAGCTATCTCAGTTTCAATAATTCGGAGATGACCGAGTGGGAGTTTATCGGCGAACTGAGCAAAAAGACCGACTGTCATTTACTGATCGATGTTAACAATATCCATGTCAGTGCCATCAATCACGGCTTCAGTGCTATCGAATACATCGATGCTATACCATCAGAACGGGTCAGGGAGATCCACCTTGCAGGCTATGAGGATCATGATACCTATCTATTCGATACACACGGCCACCGGGTGCATCCACCCGTTTGGGATCTGTACGAGGCTGCACTGGAACGATTTGGTCCGGTACCTACATTAATCGAATGGGATACGGATATTCCCGAATTTTCAGTGTTGATGGAAGAAGCCGCCCACTCGGATGCACTACTGGAGAAAATATTATCCTAGGAACCGCAGTTGATCGGCCCCAAATTAAAATTATGTATCATAAACCAGTGAATTATCATATTTCAGTACTTCACTCACTGTGTGAGTCTGCCTACGCATTTGATTGCACGTTTTTTAAGCTCAGTTGCTTGACAGCGAAAACCTTACGTAGAATGACTATGCTCGGCTTTCTAGTCGACGCAATTGAGCCTAAAAAACGCACACTAAAACGCATCTAACTGAGGTTTCTAGGATTATGATAACGCTGCAACAGTTGCAGGAACTTTTTTATACATCGGTCTTTGAACATGGTTCTGAAAATCATACGACTTCTAAACTTGGCCATTACATCAATGAAACAGAGGGACTTTCTTCCATTGATCATTTCAACATCTACAAGGGCAGTATAACAGCATCACTGAACCGCGCATTGCGTGAAATATACCCTGTTTGTAATCGTTTGACTGGTGATAATTTTTTCAATGCGATGGGGAAGGAATATATGCGTAATACAACTTCCCGTTCGGCAGATCTGGCCAATTATGGTGAGGATTTCCAGAACTTTATTGCCAGTTTTAAACATACAGAGAACCTTACTTACCTCCCGGATGTTGCCAACCTGGAATGGGCCTGGCACAGGGCGTTTCATGCGGCAGATGAATCCAGTATAGATCTCGCCGCATTAGGTAAAGTCCCCGAAGCAGACAAACCACACATCGTTTTTTACCTGCCCGTATCGGCAAGCCTGATTGCATCGGAATTCCCTATCCAGCATATCTGGCAGGTTAATCAGTCTGATTTCGAAGGCGATGATCGTGTGGATCTGAATGAAGGTGGTATTAAACTGCTGGTCTGGCGAAAAGACTACACCATGCGCATCGATCCCTTGGATGATGTCGAGTGGTGCATGCTCAAAGAGATTGGGACGGGTCATACCTTCGATACGGTTTGCACACATTTATGCAAGCATGATCCGGTACTCGACATCGAGAAAATGTTACCAATCCTTGTACAACGCGGTTGGATTTCTTCATTCTCGATTGATGATTAATACCAATCCCATTAGTAGGATCTATAGTAATGATCTTATCACATGAACAGGCGAGGGCTTCTATCTTTGAGTACATTGAGGTCCTTTATAATAAACAGAGGAGACATTCTGCCATCAATTTCCAGGCTCCGATGGTATTTGGACAGTATGCTGTTATGACTTGCAGGTATGCAAGCAAATGATTTTTTCCTTTTACTCTTTGTCGTTGGAGGTTTCCCGTATGCGGTTGGGATAATCAGAGCGCAATAATTACAGTTTGCCGAATAAGCAACCATAAGGAAAAGAGATGAAAGATAAATTAAATCTGCTACCTGTTGATCGAGTTGGAGATATCTCAACTGAGGAGTTCACTAATAAATATTTTGTTCCACATGTTCCCGTAGTGCTCAGAGACTTTGCCAAAGATTGGCCGGCATTAAAAAAATGGAATTTTGATTACTTTAAAAACACTTATGGTAATAATCTCGTTAAAACATATGACTCCAGATTTATTGTTCCCGGGGATATTTATATGTCAGCCTCAAAATTATATAAATTTACTGATTTCCTGGATATTATTTTGAGCCATGATGCTACCCGTAAAATGTTTTTGTACAATATAAAACAAGAATGTCCAGACCTGATAAAAGATGTTATTAAACCCGATTTAGTCAAAGGTTTTTCAGATAATTTTTACTTCATGTTTTTTGCTGCAAAAGGTCATGAAACACACTTGCATATTGATATCGATATGTCCCATGTTTTCCATACGACCTTCAATGGAAAAAAACGCTTCATCCTTGTTCCTGAAAATGAATCAAGAAATCTCTATCGCCATCCTTTTACGGTAAGAAGTTATATTGATATAGATAAACCGGATTTTAATAAATACCCCAAACTTAAAGATATAAAAAAGGGATGGGAAGTAACCATTGATGCGGGTGAGACTCTATTCATACCGGCGGGAGTCTGGCATTCAGTTTACTATGAAGACTCAACTTTTTCCCTGGCCCTGAGATGCCATCACCAGGATATTTCCAGGAGAGTCCATGGGCTCTATAACCTTCTCGTCATGCAAATGGTTGATCGCCTGGCTAACTCCCTGTGTGGCACAAAATGGTTTGACTGGAAAGAAAAAAGAGCGAGAGTCCTTGCCGAGGGAAGAGGCGGACTATGAAATTGATGCCCTGTTACCTCATTGTGTTCAACACGGCTGGATTACCGATTTTCAGATAAACTGAAAATCATCAATGTTGTCCCCGCCTGTGTATCAAATACAGCGCGTCAAATGCAGTATATTTTTCAGTTGTGCCATCCATGTATCATGCGTAGTCGCACTAGAGGATCTAGATCGAGAATTACAGTATTCCATGTGCCCGCTCATATCTAACTTCTCCGAAGCAACTGAAAATGAATTATTAAGAGAATCTGGCACAAGATGAAATACTATATAAAATCATCTGCCTTTGTGTTTTTGCCTGACGGTTTTTATATTAACGTGCCTGATGCCAGTGTTGATGTTCTTCAGACCAGACTCGATTCGAACTGCTTGGCTCATAGTTTCGTATTGATTTAATGATAAGTACTGCAAACAGGACGACTATTAACCCAGCAAAAATCAGCAAAAGTTTTTGATAGAACTGCATTGACGCATTCTTATTGAGACAACAATTTTTATATTTATTTCCACTTCCACATGGACATGTGTCATTTCTGCCGATAGTCATAGTTCATTTCCTTGTTTTTAAGCAGTTGTTTAGCCTGAAACGATTAAATGACTTTTTCTTTTTTTCCGTCTGTAGATAAGAAAAAGCCAGTGTACGGACTTCAATACTTTCTCTGGTACTGACAAATTAACTTTCAAATCCATAAGAATCCTTTCCCATATTCAATTAAACAGGGGGGTGCCATATATCGCTTCTATAAGTGTATTAACTGAAAACATACCAGTAAACCTATGCGTAATGTTGCCGTCCTTATCAAACAAAACCGCATAAGGAAGTGCTGTGCCACCATATTGTTCTAATGTCATTTTTTGTTTTTCATCGAAATCCGTCATATCGACCCGATAAGAAATGAGATTAACTGAGTGGGCAGCTTTGATGACTGCCTTATCGGAGTAAGTCATTTTTTCCAGGACTTTACAGTTGACACACCAATCAGCGGTAAACTCAAGCAAGACAGGTCGCCCTTCCTGCAAGGACAGTTCCATTGCTTGAGTTGAAAATTCATTCCATTTAAGGTTTTTCTCCGATGAAGGTAACAAACTAAAACTAAACATTACTAAAATAACAGCCACAGTACCGGCTGGAAAAATTCTTTCGAACCCTGTTTTTGACTTTTTCAACATCAATAATGCCCAGATAACGATGCCACCCAAAAGGCACCACCAAAAGATTATTTGTAATGTTTTTGCTATGACTGCCTGGGAAAAGAAGATCGCACCCGCCAGCAAGACAAAACCGAGCAAGTGTTTTACGTGTATGGCCCAGGGTCTGGTATACGTTATCCGGCCAAGCAATCCTGGCCGCACCAATACGAGGACATACGGAAAGGCCAAGCCAATGCCGATGGAGACAAATATTGCCATAATAATAGTCGGCGGTTGGGTCACCGTATAGGCTAAAACTGATCCCAGGAAGGGCCCTGAACAGGGGGTAGATAAAACGCCTGCTAATGCGCCTGTTAAGAACGCACCCAGATAACGATGAACAGGCATTTTGTAAAATAACTGTGGTAAATTAAATGAATAGTCTGCAAACGTCGCAACAGCAGAAAAAAGAAGAAATGCAGACAGTACGCCTAAGAATATCCTGGATTGAAACAAGGCTCCCCAGGTTAAACCCAAATATGCCGTTGCACCGCCCAAGATAAGAAAAAACAGTAAACTCCCTGCTAACAATGATCCGGCAGCCAACAGTCTTGAGCGAAGGTCTCCTCCGATTTCCTTTAATACGGCCTGGATTTTAAAAGGAATGACGGGCAGTACGCAGGGGGTAAAATTTAATAAAATACCTGCCACAAAAGCGAGTAAACTATTTAAAAATAATTCGGTCACATTCCTTCAGCCGCAGTTAATTTTTCTATCTTTTTTATCTGTTTTGCAAAAACCAGCGGATCATTTGTAGGCAGATCACAAATGCCTTTTTCACAAACAAAGGCCGTCACCTTGCCTTTGATGGCTAATTTTCCTTTAATAAGAGGAATCACTTTTGCTTGTGTTTGCAGGTCTTCTCCTTCAGAAACGACTGATAAAATACGGTTGGGTAGAAATTGTTTTCTAAATACCGATAGTAAGATATCGCTACTATCTTTATTTCCCTTTGGCGTGACAATGATAATTTCTTTTGCTTTATCAAAGTAAAAATCAACGGCAAGCAACATTTCAGAGAGTGCCGTAGGTCTTGAATTCAACGTGCCGGAAAACGCTTTAAAGGCTTTATCGGCTCGCTTCCGGTAAGTATCTTGTGTCGTGAATTCGCCAAGACGAAGTAAGTTTCGAATTGCCACAGAGTTTCCAGCGGGTTCAGCACCGTCATAAGCTGGTTTTTCTCTTGCAAGCAGATTTTCATGATCGTGACTGGTCATAAAAAAGCCACCGTCTTTTTGATCCTCATAATGCTTCTCTAAAACACCATCCAACTCAATGGCTCTTTTGAGCCACTGAGGATCGAATGTTGCCTCATAGAGATCAAGCAGGCCGGCCGTAAAAAAAGCATAGTCATCAAGGTAAGCGTTGTGTTTGGCCATGTTGTCCTTATAGCTTCTAAACAAACGCCCTTTGATATAATGTCTTGTTAGAATAAATTGAGCGGCATTGACGGCACGATCAATATAATCACGGTTTTTTAGAATGAGTCCCGCCTGAGCATAGGCTGAAATCATGAGTCCGTTCCATGCAACCAGAATCTTTTCATCTCTGATCGGAGCAGGACGCTGTTGTCGATTTTGATAAAGAAGTTCTTTCGACTCTTCTATGATAGATTTTAATCTGCCTTCGGATATTTCAAGACTCTTGGCAATCTGCGTGCCTGTCTTTGGCGTATTGAGAATAGTGCGCCCCTCAAAATTTCCGCTGCTGGAAACAGCGTAATATTTTCCGACTATTTTGGCGCGTTCTTTACCTAACACCTTCTCTAACTCTTCAGGCGTCCAGGTAAAGAAATAGCCTTCTTCACGATGTCCACTCGGAGTGGGACTATCGGCATCGGTAGCGGAATAAAATGCGCCGTCCGGAGAAGTCATATCACGCTTAACATAACGAAGAATTTCATTTGTGATCCGTTTGAAATCTTCATCTCCAGTCACTTGATAAGCCTCCAGGTAAGCCATTGCCAAAAGAGCATTGTCATAGAGCATCTTTTCAAAGTGGGGGACAAGCCATTGCCGGTCGGTCGAGTAACGATGAAATCCACCGCCGACCTGATCATACATTCCCCCTGCGGCCATTTTTTCAAGTGTTAAACGGACGATCTTTAAAATTTCCGCATCCCCAGTACGGCTATAATAGCGAAGCAGAAATCGAATAGGTGTACTGCTTGGAAATTTGGGGGCCGAACCGACTCCACCATAAGTGGCGTCAAAGCCGTCTTTGTAATACTGTGCCGCCACATGCAAAATTTCGGATGAAGGTAATCCTGATCCCGTTGCAGGTCTAAGATTACTCTTGATCGCATTTGCCAGGTTTTGACTTACTTCCGCGACTTTATCCGGCTGAGTGTTATAGGCTTCTTTCAGTTGTTTAAGCAACGTTAGAAAGCCTATACCAGCGCCGCGATCACCATCTCTGGCCGGGATATAGGTGCCACCGTAAAAGGGTTTTCTATCCGGGGTCAGCCAAACCGTCATTGGCCATCCGCCTCGTTGACCCATCGCATGCAGCGCACTCATATAAATTGCATCGACATCGGGACGTTCCTCTCTGTCCACTTTAATCGCAATATAGTTTTCATTCATGTATTTTGCGATTTCCTTGTCCTCAAAGGACTCCTCTTCCATCACATGACACCAATGGCAGGTTGAATAGCCCACGCTAATAAGAACCGGGCGGTTGAGTCTTTTAGCCGTTTCAAACGCTGCATCGCCCCAGGGATACCAATTCACCGGATTATGGGCATGTTGCAAAAGATAGGGACTGGACTCAAGGAAAAGCCGGTTGGTATATGTCGCCCAACCATCCGTTCTTAAATGCCTGGTCCTGGGTTTATAGGCTTTACCGCGCAGTTTTCTCAATTCCTCAAATTTCTCCACCAGGGTTGAATCAAATTTACCAACTCCTGGCGGTGTACTATCTGTATCCGTCCCTGTCACGGTGATATCGTCGCCAGAGCTGGTTTCTGAAAGACTTTCTTTTTCGGCAGCCCCCGACTGAATCAACCAAAGAATGCAGCCAAAAAAAACAACAGCCGATGCCATTAATAATTTGAAATTCACTATTTTTTTCATTCCTTAACCTGTTATGCAGCAGTTGCAATCACCCCAATTGCCACGGGGATTCCCTTTAACTCCCGGATGACCTGTTTAACGAGATCCCATTCCACTTTATAAGTTTGATCACCAGTGACCTCTATGATCATTTTAATTACACTAGTCAGGTTGTTTTCAAATAGCTCGGCGTCCTCTTTCATAAATGAATGGGCTTCCAGATAAATTTTGTTACCTAACCTCCCTACTTTGTAGGGTTGATTAACAATGTAAACAGGTGTGCCCAAAGTTACCCGTTCATATAACTCTTCAATATCCTCCGGATAAAGTCTGATACATCCATGACTGACTCGCATACCAATCCCAAATGGCTTATTTGTACCATGAATTAGGTAACCCGGTAAGCCAAGACGCAAAGCATAATCTCCAAGCGGATTGTCCGGACCAGGTTCCACTCGTTTGGGCAATGGATCTCCCATAGCTTCATGCTCTTCGCGAATGGATTTCGGGGGGTGCCAGTAAGGGTGCTCTTTTCTTTCTATAATATGGGTATCTTTATAGGGGATATCCCAACCTAGTCTGCCTATCCCAAGAGGATAAGTATTGACTTTAGTTAGATTGTTTTTTCCACCTTTTGAGAAATAATAAAGTCTCATTTCTGGAATATTGAGGACTATGCCATTGCGGGGGGCATACGGTAAAACATATTTTGATGGCAATACAATTTCGTGACCATCACCAGGCAGCCAGGTATCCAGGTATCCAGATCGGGATTTACACGCTTGATCTCATCATATCCAAATCCATTCGCTCGGGCGATATCAAGTAACGTATACTTTGATTCCGATTTAGTTTTTCGTAACTCGCCAATAACAGAATCATTATCGCTTTCTAATATAAATTCCTCTGCCGCAACGTCCACAATTTGTAGGAACGCTAACAATGACAATAGGCTAATACTTAACAAATTGGTCTGTTTTAGAGGTTTACTCATATATTCAGAATTAACCCGGCTTTTTTAAAATCTAGAGATTCACAGGTATGACATTTTTTAGGTCAATCAGTTCCAAATATGTTAACTCTGTTGCGGAACTGTCATAGTCTGTTTCCACGATCAGAGCTATTAGTCACGAAGTGTTTGATTTCTTTATACATCTAAAATGCCAAAGCCGAGAGAGATTGCCATCGGGATAAAATTCTTCTTGTTCCTTCCTAGTGTGGGAAGAAATGGAAAGTGTTGAACGAGATCAATAATGAACCCAGGCGGCGTGATACATCCCAAGGCGTTTATCACGCACTTGATAATTCATGCGCAGTATAAGAACCTACAAACTTCTAATTTTAAATTGCGGTTAACTGGTTCATGATTACCCGTTTTATTGGCCAAATATTATTGCCAAGCCTTGTATTGTTTTTCTCATAATCCTTGCCGGTAATAATTCATTAGTGTACAAACGAACAATCCCATTAGTTGCCAGATATAATGGGTACGTTACTCGCCGATGTTTTGATTGGTAATTTTCTAGTACCGTTGAAGAGCCAAAATTAATACCTCGCACCAAAACAGACTTGATCTCTTTAGCAAGAGTATCTTGCCCTCTAAGCCCGAGGTTGAATCCATGTGCTGTTACCGGATGCATGCCAACAGCGGCATCACCAATTAATGCAAAGCGTAATGATGCAAACTTGTCAGCATGGACCGCGATAAGGATAACGTTCACCAACAAGTTTCATTCTGCCCAGGCTATGTTTTAACTGGGATGAAATATTATTACTAAATTGCTTATTGCTCATGGATAGTATTTCATTGGATCTATATGAATGCATGTTTTTTTGTATTATCAGTCAGTTAATAAATTATAATATTGTTGTATTGTATAGATTCATAAGTTTCATCTATATCGCAATATCTTAGATTGAGGCAATTGCATAGCCACACTGCATATTGAATTATCTTAGCTGGAAAATGATAATCCTTGAACTGAGTTGTTATTAGTTTCATCCAAATATGGTTACCAAACCGACTTAATTTGTCAGTTCTCTCTGGAGCTGAAATGCCTAAATAGACGCCTATTCCTGGCAGTTTGCCAATGGGATGATGAAGTGATTGCCACATTGCAGAGCGCGGTCGAACGCTACCCTGCTTATGGTTTTAGCAAACTGTTTAAGATACTGCGGCGTTGGGGTCATA
>JACZSJ010000058.1 GCA_022574295.1 Pseudomonadota bacterium | reverse complement strand
TCCGTTCCCGCCAGTTCCTGAGCCATACCACCGACCTGTTCTCTAATGACGTCACCAAAAATGGAATAAACGGCGATCGCGGCGATCGCGATTAGTGCCACGATAATGATGTATTCCGTCATGCCCTGGCCTAACTGTTTTAACTGTTTTTTCACGTGATTCTCCCTCTATAATTTATACTATAAGATGATGTTGATCCCTGCAAAAAAGTCCTGTGTGTGATTATGGACGCTAGACTATCATTAGGCAATCTCAAATGATGTGATGTTGCCCTCAAAATGATCATTATTATAGCCCTTGAAAAATAGATTTGTATCCCCAGATTATGATATTCCAGAAATATTTTTATGAGGTTAAATGAAGCTAATGGCTGTTGAAGCACAAAAGGAAACGCTTGGGTTCCAGGCAGAGGTACAGCAATTACTGGATCTGATGATCCATTCTCTATACAGCAACAAAGAGATCTTTCTCAGGGAGCTGATTTCAAATGCATCAGATGCCGCAGACATGTTGCGGTTTGAAGCACTTAAGGATGACGGCCTTTATGAAGATGAGCCCGAATTAAAGATCAGGGTTGAGTATAACAAGGACAATAAGACCATTACGGTTCTGGATAATGGTATTGGCATGTCACGTGAAGACGTGGTTGAAAATCTGGGAACAATCGCCAAGTCCGGTACCCAGGAATTTTTTAATTCTCTCACAGGCGATCAAAATAAGGACAGCCAGTTGATCGGTCAATTCGGTGTGGGTTTTTATTCTTCGTTTATTGTTGCTGAAAAGGTCGAAGTGACCACACGAAAGGCAGGCGCACCCAGGACTGAAGGTGTCCGCTGGACTTCAGAAGGGGCTGGTGATTACACCATTGAAACGGTGGACAGACCCAAACGTGGCACCAAAGTTGTGTTGCATCTCAGGGAAGATGCAACTGAATTTCTGGATGGATTTAGATTGCGTCATATCATCAAGAAATATTCTGACCATATTTCTTTGCCTATCATTATGCCGAGTGAAAATACAGGCAATGATGAATCATCTGATGAAGCCCGGAAAGGAAATGGCAAGGAGAAAGCAAGCAAGTTGGTGACTGCAGATGAGACAGTCAACAGTGCGACGGCATTGTGGACGCGTAATAAAAAAGACATCAAGGAAGAAGAATATAATGAGTTTTACAAACACGTAGGTCATGACTTTGAAGATCCGCTCGCCTATGTACACACCAAGGTCGAAGGCAAGCTGGAATACAGCAGCCTGTTATTCATCCCCTCTCGTGCGCCATTTGATCTTTGGGACAGACAACAGCGACATGGTGTAAAGCTTTATGTAAAACGTGTTTTTATTATGGATGATGCCGAGCAACTGGTGCCTGCCTATTTGCGATTTATTCGTGGTGTCGTGGACTCTGATGATTTGCCGTTAAACGTTTCAAGAGAAATTCTGCAACGAAACAAAACCATCGACTCAATTCGATCAGGCATGACCAGGAAGATCCTGGATCTGCTTGCCAAAATGGCAAAAGATGATTCAGAGAAATATGCGAAATTCTGGAAGGCGTTTGGTCGTGTCATGAAAGAAGGCGTGATTGAGGAAGCAGATAAAATAGAAGATCTGGCCAGCCTGTTCCGTTTTTCATCAACACAGGAAGATAAGGAAGAACAAACAGTATCCTTGATGGATTACATTGAACGCATGCCCGAGGATCAGGAGGCAATTTATTATGTCATTGCTGATAATTTCTCAACCGCGAAAAACAGTCCCCATCTTGAAATATTCCGTAAGAAGGGCATTGAAGTGCTACTGCTAAGTGATCCGGTTGATGAATGGTTGACCACACATCTTACAGAATATGAAGGCAAGCCATTACAGTCGGTGACTAAAGGCGAGCTTAATCTTGGCAAGCTGGATGAGGATAAAGAAGAGGCCTCCGAAAAAGAGGACAGTAAACAATCAGATGAGTTAGTTGATAAAATCAAAAAAGTTCTGGAGTCGAAGGTGAAGGATGTTCGTGTCACCAACCGACTCACTCAATCTCCAGCCTGTCTGGTGGCCGATGAGCATGAGATGGGACGCAATCTAGAGAGGATACTGCAGGCATCTGGTCAGGATGTGCCTATGAGCAAGCCGATTCTTGAAATCAATATTGATCATCCGGTGGTGAAGAAACTGGCTGAAGCAGAAGGTGAACAATTCGATGACTGGTCACATATCCTGTTTGATCAGGCATTGCTGAGTGAAGGTGGTGAACTGGAAGATCCTGCCGGATTTGTGCACAGATTAAATAATATGTTTATGGCGCTCGATTCATCTGCGAAGGATGATTAATAAGCGGTTCATGTCTGACTTTTTACACCTGAACCGATATCAGGGATGGGCTCAGCTGAGTTTTTAAATTCTAGCTTTTGGGTACCCGGAGAAATTTTTCTGGTTTGAAGTGCTGAAGGTTACTGATTCTTTCCAGCGTGACTTTGACTACCCTCTGTTCGATGGACTGAATATGGTAAGCAGGTTTTACTGGCGGCTTGGCGCCGAGTTGTGAGGAAGCAGTGACTGGTTTGTACTGCAATGAATTTGTATTTTCAACTGTGCTTGCCCCTGATATTAGGGACGGTTCTTCCATCGACCGATTTGCCTGGTCAATTTCCTCATCACCCGTTACCCCTTTTCTATCAAGCCATCTAATTCTTTCTGCTGCCTTTTTGCTATTACGATCGTTATCTTTCGATTCTGCTGCCTGTTTATAAGCGGTATAGGCAGCACTGCTGTTTCCTTGCAGTTCATAAATACGTCCAAGTTTCAAGCTGGCATCCGCGTCGCCTTCTGCTGCCAGTACTTTGTAATTTGCTATTGCAGTTTCATAATCTTTGTTCTTAATAGCCTCCTTAGCTTGTTGATGAGAGCCTTGTGTTAGGACTTTGCCGTGAGCCATGACAGGGGGTGGCCCTGATTCTTTTTTTACCTCAACGTTATCCGTGATCCCCGCGCTTTTCTTGATATTATTGATTAGCCTCAACATTTCCGGATTGTCTTTGTATTTTTCTTCAGCGGCTTTCAGTTTTTGCAGTTGTTCATCAGTATATTTCGGTGTTTCGGAATCCTCAGAATCCGCCGCCGCAGACTGTGTAGAAAACAGGCCTAAAAATGGACATGAGATAAGGCATAGAATCAGGAATTGTTTCATTAGTTTATATCCACACTTGCTTGATTTAGCACAATTATAGCTATAGTTAGCGACATTGTTCACAATTTAAAAATTGGGCTGTGTTTGCTTTGTCGTTATGGGCTAGAATCAGTTCGTATGGTTTACATTTCAGGCATATAAAAGGAATGGATCTAACGCTATCAGATTTACCCACACTGTTGATAAATCTCAACTCGGTCGGGGTCGCGCTTTCTGCAGAGAAGGATCACGACCGTCTTTTAGAAATCATATTGATGCGTGCCAAGGAGATGACCCGAGCTGATGGCGGTACGCTTTACCTCCACACGGAGGAAAACACCCTCAAATTCGAAATTGTTCACACAGACTCCCTGGGGATACGTATGGGGGGGGCGCAAGGTGAGCCCATCACTTTTTATCCCGTCAACTTGGTTAACGATGATGGAGAGCCGAATACGCATAATGTTGTTGCCTGCGCTGTCCTGAAAAATGAAACCATCAATATTCCTGATGCCTACAGTAATGAAGAGTTCGATTTCACAGGCACACGACAGTTTGATAAGAAAACAGGTTATCGTTCGAAGTCTTTTCTTACCGTGCCAATGACCAATCATGAGAATAAAATCATCGGCGTGTTGCAGTTGATTAATGCAACAGATGCGGAAACGGGCGAGATAAGGACATTTTCGGCACTGGATCAGCAAGTAGTTGAATCGCTTGCTTCGCAGGCCGCGATCACATTAACAAACAGACAGCTCATAGATGCACAGAAAAAACTTTTTGATTCTTTCATAGAGCTCATCGCCAGTGCCATTGATGAAAAATCCCCATACACAGCAGGCCATTGTCGTCGTGTGCCTGTATTGACCGATATGATAGCCGAGGCGTGTTGCAACATTAATTATGGTCCGCATAAAGATTTCAGCATGAGCGATGAGGAAAAGTACGAATTGAATGTAGCGGGCTGGTTACATGATTGCGGAAAAATTACGACGCCGGAAGCGGTGGTTGATAAGGGCACCAAGCTGGAGACTATTGTTGATAGGATAGAGATGATTGATACACGATTTGAGATTCTCAAGCGCGATGCAGAGATTGCAGCTTTAAAACGTAAGCTTGATTCCCTGGGAGAAAAGGATTTTAGTGGTGATGAACAATTTGCGTCAGAACTGGAGCAGTTCGATGATGACAGAGCGTTCATTCAAATGTGTAATATAGGCGGCGAAGCCATGGCCGATGATCTGCAGCAACGCGTGAAAAAAATAGCGCAGTACAAATGGAAAGATACAGAAGGCAATGAGAGTAATTTTTTGTCTGATGATGAGGTTTATAACCTGAATATTTTTCGAGGCACGCTCACTGCAGAGGACCGTGAGATTATCAATAATCATGTTGTAGCTACCATCAGGATGCTTGGGTCCCTGCCTTACCCAAAACATCTACTCAATGTCACGGAGTTTGCGGGTGGGCATCATGAAAAAATGGATGGTACTGGATATCCGAAAGGCTTAAAACGGGATGAAATGTCTGTACAGGCAAGAATGTTGGGCATTGCCGATATCTTTGAGGCTTTAACGGCGGCGGATCGACCTTATAAAAAAGCAATGCCAATGTCACAGGCATTGACAATACTCGGACGTATGAAACTGGATAATCATATTGATCCGGATTTGTACGATGTTTTTATGTGGGAAAAGGTTTATCAGAAATATGCGGATGAGTACTTGTCCGCAGAACAATGTGATGATTATGATCTGAACGATATTCCAGGTTATGTTCCACCGCCAGAATAGAGTGTGACTGAGCCAATCTTAATAGCAAGGGTCTGTTAGCTTCGAAGGGGAAATCTAAAGTTCATATGTTGGTGGTATAGTCAGTCTACTCTAGTTTTGAACATGCAATATAAACATAGGGAACCTCTGATGAAGTCCCAAAATACATTAAGTCGTCATTCTGGCGCATGCCAGAATCTAGTCAAAACAATAATTTACTGGATGCTGGTATTCACCAGCATGACGAAGTGCGTAGTTGATCAGAGATTCCATAGATAAGCCAAAGCTAATAATGAGCAAGAAAAAAAATACAAATAAACTACCAAATTCTTTAAAGCCGGTCGCAGGCAATGGCTTGTTGGACAGACGATTATTTTTGCAGAAGGGGCTGACCTTTACAGCACTTACGACTGCGGCCACCGTGGCACCATCCGTCATTGCAAAGGCTTCAGAGGGGTCTGAAAAACAGGCAGAAATTGATCCGATCCGCCCACCGTGGATGCGTCAGCCGGGGAAGCCATTTTCATTCTATGGCGTTCCATCACCTTATGAAGACAAGGTTGTGCGGTTACCTTCTGCAAACTCTGTGCTTCAGGGAAATGGCGCTTCCTGGTCACCACTGCATCAGCTGGAAGGTACCATTACCCCGAATGGTTTGCATTTCGAGAGACACCACAATGGTGTGCCACAGATAGATCCTGAACATCATAAACTTCTGATTCATGGTCTGGTCGAGAAAGAATTATTCTTTAGCATTGATGACTTAATGCGCTACCCGCGCCGCTCACAAACCTGTTTTATTGAATGTGGTGGCAACAGTAATTCCTCCTGGAATAAGAACGCGTCGAAATCTCCGCTAGGTTATTCACATGGTCTGGTTTCGTGCAGTAATTGGACCGGGATCCCACTCTCGACATTGTTAAGTGAAGTCGGTGTCAGGAAAAAAGCCAGGTGGTTGATTGCCGAAGGTGCGGATGCCTTTGCCATGAACATGAGTATCCCCCTGGAAAAGGCCATGGATGATGCCATGCTGGCCCTGTTCCAAAATGGAGAAAGGTTGCGGCCAGAAAATGGTTATCCAATGCGATTACTGGTGCCAGGTTGGGAAGGCGTGCTTAACGTGAAATGGGTGAGAAGGATAGAACTTTCAGATCAACCGGTAATGGCGCGTAACGAAACATCGAAATACACAGAACTATTACCCTCTGGCAAATCGCGCATGTTTACGCTGGAGATGGATGCCAAGTCATTAATTACCTCTCCGGTATCCAGCACCTTTATTCCGGAGCCAGGCTTATTTCAGATCACAGGTCTGGCCTGGAGCGGACGAGGTAAGGTCAAAAAAGTCGAGGTTTCAGCAGACAATGGTGAAACATGGGCAGAGGCGGCACTGGATGGCCCGATCATTCCAAAGGCATTTACCCGTTTCAGAATGCCATGGCGATGGGATGGCAAACCCGCTTACCTGAAAAGCCGGGTGACGGATGAAACCGGCTATGTCCAACCAGAGCGTGATGAGTTAGTGGCCAATCGGGGGCGCCACGGATATTTTCATTACAATGCAATTATGACTCTGGCGGTTGAAGAGGATGGGTTCGTAACACATGTATATAAAGCAGAAGATGATAAAAATTCTGGCAATCTCGGTATTGATGCTGATTGGTAGCGTCGTCGCTACAGAAGATCAGCAATTTTCAATTCCAGAAGGACCACAGCTAGGTCAGCCGGCCACGGCTGAGGAAGTTGCTGCCCTGTCTATCAACGTGTTTTCTGATGGCAGAGGATTACCCGAGGGGTCTGGTAGTGTCGTGCAGGGAGCGTCAATCTATCAATCAAAATGCATCGTTTGTCATGGTGCGGGAGGTCTGGGCGGTAGTGCAGAACCTCTTGCGGGTGCCAAGATGGGTTTGACTGGCGAATGGCCAGAAAAAACAATCGGGACCTTATGGCCCTATGCGACAACTTTATTCGATTTTACACGTCGCAGTATGCCCATGACTGCACCAGGGTCACTGAACAATGATGAAGTTTATGCCGTCACTGCTTATCTTCTTTATCTGAATGGCATCGTTGATAAAAACCTTGTACTCAATAAAGAGACATTAATGCAGGTGAAGATGCCAAACGTAGATGGTTTTATTAATATCTATGAACAAAAAAAGCAAAAGAACAAATAAAGAATCATTGTGGTCCCGTTGACCCGTCATTTCCGCGCAGGCGGGAATCCAGTACAATAGCCGCCCATGTCGGGCAATACTTTCGGAAAATTATTTACCATTACCACCTGTGGCGAAAGTCATGGTGTGGGTTATGCGTGTATTGTAGACGGTTGCCCACCAGGGATGGAACTCAGTGAGGAAGATCTGCAGGGGGATCTGGATCGCCGTAAGCCCGGAAAGTCTCGTCATGTGACCCAGCGTAAGGAAACAGATCTTGTACGTATTATTTCCGGAGTATTTGAGGGCGTCACCACAGGCACGCCGATTGGTCTCCTGATAGACAACATTGATCATAAATCCAGAGACTATTCTAAAATAAGTGAGTTATTTCGTCCCGGACATGCGGATTATACCTATCAGCAAAAATACGGCATAAGAGATACTCGCGGAGGTGGACGTGCCTCTGCACGTGAGACGTGTATGCGTGTCGCTGCCGGGGGCATTGCGAAAAAATATTTGAAAGAAAAATATGGCATCAGGATACGTGGTTACCTTTCACAAATCGGGCCGATTGAAATTGAATTCAGGGATTGGGATGAAGTTGAAAATAATGCATTCTTTTGTCCCGATGCTTCCAGGGTCGAAGAACTGGATAAATATATGGATGCCTTGCGTAAAGAAGGTGACTCCATTGGCGCACGTATTAATGTTGTTGCGGAAAACGTTCCAGTAGGTTTAGGAGAACCTGTGTTTGACCGTTTCGATGCGGATATCGCCAAGGCCATGATGAGTATCAATGCCGTCAAAGGTGTGGAAATTGGTGCCGGCTTTAATTGTGTGAATCAGAAAGGCACAGAGCATCGCGATGAAATGACACCAGAAGGCTTTATTGGCAACCATGCAGGCGGCGTACTAGGCGGTATTTCTTCTGGACAGGATGTGCTGGTGAGTATGGCATTGAAACCGACATCCAGTATTAGAATACCTGGACAAACAGTCAACGTGCAAGGTGAAGCCAGTGAAGTAAAAACCACAGGTCGTCATGATCCCTGTGTGGGTATCCGCGCGACACCGATTGCCGAAGCCATGCTGGCCCTGGTGATTATGGATCATGTGTTGCGCCATCGTGGTCAAAATATTGATGTACAGTCAATAACTCCAGTCGTTCCTGCTGCTCGGAAGTGAAACGTTAAAAGTGAAGAGTAAAAGGCCAGAAGTTAAGAGTGAAAAGTGAAGTGTGAAGAGTAATAGAACAGTAGTGGATTCTTTTCACGTTTCACCCTTAACATTTCACATCTGCTTCAACTCAATTAATTTTTAAGATGGAATTCAATAAACACCTCAGAGGTGTTCCATACTTCCGTCTATCCGGTTTCTATTTTCTGTTCTTTGTCACAGTCGGCATCTATATGCCGTACTGGTCCTTGTATCTCAAGTCAATTAATTTCAATGCAGAACAAATAGGTATTCTTTCAGCCATCGTTGTGGGTACCAAGATCTTCTCGACCTATTGTTGGGGTTGGGTAGTTGACCATACGGGTCAAAGGATGCGAGTCATCCAGTTCGCCTCCTTATTCTCTGCCTTGACTTTTGTTGCTGTGTTATTCGTCAAGGATTTCTGGGTGCTGGCATTCATACTATTTCTGTTCTCAATCTTCTGGAGCGCATCTTTACCCCAGGTTGAAGCGGCAACACTGTCCCATCTTGGCGAATCATCACATGCCTATACCGTCATTCGTCTGTGGGGATCAGTAGGATTTATCATTATTGTCTGGAGTCTTGGCATTGTCTTCGAATCACTCAGCATCAGTTATGTACCACTGATTCTTCTCATATCAATGGTGCTGGTCTGGATGCTCACCTTATCGATACCAGAAATACCACCGGAACATCACGACGAACCAGCTGAGTCACTAAAAGAAATTCTCAGAAAACCAAAGGTCATTGCCTTACTGCTCGCCTGTTTTTTGATGCTCGCAAGCCATGGACCTTATTACACCTTCTACTCCATCTATCTGGAAGATCACGGCTATTCCCGATCATTCATTGGACAGATGTGGGCGCTTGGTGTGATTGCTGAAGTTGTGTTGTTTCTATTTATGCAGCGCCTGATTGCTGTCTTTGGATTACGAAGATTACTTTTGTTGAGTTTATTCTTAGCAGGTGTTCGATGGTTGTTAATCGCCTTCTTCGTGGACAAGCTGGTCTTGTTAGGTTTTGCCCAGATTTTGCATGCAGCCACCTTCGGCATATATCACGCCGTCGCGATTCAATACATACACAAATATTTTACAGGTAAGTTGCAGGGCAGGGGACAGGGTTTGTACAGTAGCGCAAGTTTCGGTGCCGGCTTCGCCATCGGTAGTTTGTTAACGGGTTATGGCTGGGAATCTTTGGGTGCAACAGCCTGTTTTACCATTGCATCAGCGTCAGCGTTTGTAGCGATGATCATTGCCTGGGTATTTGTAAAGGATTAAGCAGATTAGATTAAATCTAGAACAGATCGATCGCGCCACTTTTTTGCTGATCATGGATATCACCATCTGCGACAAGCGATTCATAATTATAAACGCAATTTCTACCATGCTCTTTAGCATAATAAAGCGCTTTATCAGCAAGATCTAAAATAGTGGGCGGATAATCACGTTCTTTAATCATGGCATAACCGATACTGATTGTGACAGTGCCCACTTGAGGGAAGCTATGATTAGAAATTGTCTTACGAAAATTATTCAATATTGTATAAGCTTGTTCAGCGGGTACTGGCTCAAGCACAACGACAAATTCTTCACCACCAAAACGGAACAATAAATCTGAATTACGAAAACACTCTTTCATCCTTTGTGAGATGAGTAGAATAACTTCATCTCCATAAAGATGACCAAACGTATCGTTGACAGCTTTGAAATGATCTATATCCAGCATAACCAGCCATGCGCATGAAGAATTTTCCAGTTTTCTTTTTTCATCAATTTTTTCTGAGACGGTATACTCTTCTTGCTTTTTACGCTGCATTTTAAGCAAACGTTTGAGTTTGTTATCAAATGTACGTCGATTAAATAGCCCGGTTAATTTATCCCGTTCACTTTCATTTAGTATGAATAAATAATTACCATATATCCTGGTGAAACCGTCTATCAGAATTTCAAATTCACACAATTTCTGCTTGCTTTCGATAGACAATACGCCAATTACTTTACTATTTGATAAAATTGGCATAAGCAAACATATAAACCCTTTATTTTTATAACTCACTGGTTTGAGCCCTTCTATACATTGTGTGATGTATTCATCTGCCATAATTATTTTGGGTTCATGATTCCATTTATAACTGGGTTCATTTTTTGCATCCATATCAATGGAAAGGTGAACGACTTCTTCAAGCTGGTCATGATCATCATCTTTTAAGAATTTGTTAATCGAAATGCGTTGGGCAGGAACCAGTTCAGCTAAAGTGGCAGCCAGACTATATTCCAGTGAGTCCAGGTCACGCTGGCGTGTCATTTCAACGATTGATTGGAGTATTTCGTTATCCATGTCACCAAAAGTTATTGTGCGTTTTAATAAGTTCGTCCCTAGAGGGATTATGGATAGCAAATATAAATTTTGTAGTTAGCCAATACTAAAACTTCATTTAGAGTGAAATTTATAATATCGTGCAAACAGGTTTAATTATTAAATTTATTCTCAAAATATTTTTTTATATTTAATGGATTACTAATTGTAGATTAATTTGTTTTTCTAGCTTGCAGTGCCACCCACAGTCAGGTCATCAATGCGCATAGTGGGTTGTCCTACACCCACAGGGATGGACTGGCCGTCTTTACCACATGTCCCAATTCCTGAATCCAGTTTCATGTCATTGCCGACCATGGAGACACGTGTTAACACATCCGGGCCGTTGCCAATAATCGTGGCCCCCTTGATGGGTTGTGTGATCTTGCCATCTTCGATGAGATAGGCCTGGCTGGCACTAAAGGAGAACTTGCCACTGGTGATATCAACCTGTCCGCCTCCGAATTGCACGGCATAGATACCTTTGTTGACGGATTTAATAATATCTTCAGGGCTTTCTTCGCCGGCAAGCATATAGGTATTTGTCATGCGTGGCATGGGCAGATGCGCATAGGATTCACGTCTTCCATTACCTGTCGGTTTCATTCCCATCAAACGAGCATTTTGTTTGTCCTGCATGTAATTCACCAGGATACCGCGTTCGATCAAGGTTGTACTTTCAGTCCTGGTGCCTTCATCATCAATGTTTAATGAGCCACGACGATCGGTGATGGTGCCATCATCAACAATGGTAACTTCCGGGGTGGCAACACGCTGGCCAATGCGCCCGGAAAAGGCGGACGTTTTTTTGCGATTGAAATCACCTTCAAGTCCATGTCCAATGGCTTCATGTAGAAGAATGCCCGGCCAGCCTGGGCCGAGTACGACAGTCATGTTACCTGCAGGTGCTGCGACAGCTTCCAGATTGATCAATGCTTGTTGGACTGCTTCTTCAATATATGAGTCGGTCAGTTCTTCATTAAGAAAATAATCATATGAGAATCGACCGCCGCCACCTGAACCGCCTTTCTCGAATCGCCCGTTCTCTTCAACGATGACATTGATGTTTAGCCTGACAAGCGGGCGTACATCGCCGGCAAATGTGCCATCACTTCCGGCCACCAGGATGGTGTTATGCAGACCTGTCAAACCAATCATTACCTGTTTTACACGATGATCTTTTTGTCTTGCCCGTTGATCAATATTTTTCAGTAACTCAACTTTTTGCTCAGCACTGATCGAGGTAAGCGGATCACTTGCCTGATAGAGTGAAGGCTGTGAATTTTGCTTCCAGGCCTGAAGCTTTCCTTCTCCACCACTACGGGCGATGGCGCGTGCCGCGTTTGCCGCACTAGTCAAGGCAGGTAATACAATTTCATCTGAGTAGGCGAATCCGGTCTTTTCACCACTGATTGCCCTGACACCAACACCCTGGTCAATACTATGCGAACCTTCCTTGACGATACTGTCTTCCAATACCCATGATTCCGCATGGGATGATTCGAAATAGAGATCGGCATGATCAATATCATGGGTCATTAACTGATCCAGTGTTTTCTGAATGTCATTGGTATCCAGACCACTATTATCCAGCAAATGTGATTTAGCGATCTCAAGTGCTTTACTCATATATATTACTCATTCGTTTTTTAATTCAAGTGTGTTTAATAACTTAATAACTAGTTAATTACTCTATGTTCAAGGCAGGGAAAATTCCTGCGCAAGGTTTTCTGCCTTTCCAGGTCAATGTCAGCAATGGCAAAGCCTGGACCTTTTTCAATACAATCGAGAATTTCTCCCCATGGATCGATAATCATACTATGTCCCCAGGTTTTGCGATCATTTATATGCTGCCCTCCCTGGTTGGATGCGATGACATAGCAAAGGTTCTCAATCGCGCGGGTACGTAATAAAGGTTCCCAATGTGCCACACCAGTGGTTGCCGTAAATGCGGAAGGCACAGTAATGATATTTACGTCATTTTTCAGCATGGCTCGATAAAGCTCAGGAAAACGCAGGTCATAACAGACCGACATGCCGATATTGCCAAATGGTGTCTCGGCAATCACAATTTCACACCCTGCTTCCAGTGTATTGGATTCCTGATAGCTCTCTTCAGATTTTTCGTCGACCGTGGCATCGAATAGATGAATCTTGTCATATCTGAATGCGCATTTTCCTTCAGGGTCATAAAGCAGGCAGGCAGCCCGAACCTTGTCTGTGACGGTTGCCTGTAAAGGAATGGTTCCGCCCATCAGCCAGATACCGTATTTTTGTGACTGTTCAGACAGAAAATCCTGTATCGGCCCCTTCCCAAAAGGTTCCAGAATGGTGATTTTATCGTGTTCTTCATGGCCCATCAGGGGAAAATTTTCAGGTAAAAGCAGGAATTCTGCCCCTTGATTAGCGGCCTGGGCGATTAAATCCGATGCAGCTTGCAGATTAACATCCACATCAGCAGTGGAAATCATTTGTATTGAAGC
The DNA here is from genome assembly GCA_022574295.1 of Pseudomonadota bacterium. Classification (GTDB taxonomy): domain Bacteria; phylum Pseudomonadota; class Gammaproteobacteria; order Eutrophobiales; family Eutrophobiaceae; genus SMWN01. Next base: position 326 of record JACZSJ010000058.1, on the reverse strand, counting down.
AACTCTTATCATAAATAATCTTGTCTAAAAGGCATTTTATGGATATGACTCTATCCCTTGTATGCCGTATACTTGCACGCTTTTTTAAGTATGTTGATGGGTTATGAAGTTGAACAAAGAATTTTCAAGAATACAACGGTTACCGCCTTACGTCTTTAACATTGTCAACGATCTGAAGATGGAAGCACACCATCGAGGCGAGGATATTATCGATTTTGGCATGGGTAATCCAGACAAGCCTACGCCGCGGCATATCGTTGAAAAGATGATCGATGCATTAAAGCATGATGAGATGCATCGTTATTCTCTGTCGCGCGGGATTACAC
>JACZSJ010000127.1 GCA_022574295.1 Pseudomonadota bacterium | reverse complement strand
ATATTGACGTTCGCCTGGATGGTTGCTGGCGCAGGAACATTATGGTATTACCGGCAGGGTCTCTCTGCCTTCGTTATGCGGTACCTATGGTTCCCACGGAAAGTAGTCGCTACGGATCATAGCCAGATAGAGGATTAGCAGATCGCCGACGAGATTCAGAATTTTTGTGTCGGGCTGGGGATCAATCACCCGCCAGTGTTTGATATTGGTGATTTCAAATCGATAATCGGTGTTCCATCAATGGCGTCCAGACCGCGTACGTGAAGATCGTTAACTCCAACTTCAAGTAGTTCAACACGGCTTATACCAATCGGATTTGGTCGTAAAGGACTTCGGTTTCGAAATACACCGATCATTTCCTTATTGCGATCACCCCCCGGTAAACTCTTAATACTTCGCGATCTGCCCTGTGCAACCAATACAGCACCACTAACTGTTTCATATCCTGCATACCTGTCAGGCCAAGACAATATTCCGGAAATATTTCCAGTGTGGCCTCTTGCATTTTGTGCTTACCCTGAACTGGTGGATCTTGCGTAGTCTTCAAACTGGAATGGACAACGCCTATTATCTTTAACAGCGAGTCTGTTTTATCGATCATCTTTCAATTTAGAAGGCAAGTAAAAAGTAGTTGTGTTATCAACGCGGACCCATGGTTGTTTTCCTTTAATATCCCAGAGATCAGAATCAAAAGGATACTGCTTCAAATACTGAAAAATACCCAACATCCCAATAACGATAATTGTCATAAACTAAGCCCTACTAAATCTGGATAAACTTCAGTATAAGGACTCTTGTATTTGCCTATCTGATTTCCAGTGCAATATTTTTGTCCAGACTACGCTCGGCCATCTTTATCATTGCATCCATCAAGCTTACAAAGTCGGGCTCCATTTGATCACGATATTGATTTAGATGAGTAAGATCGCGCAGCAAACCAATCGCGCTGGACAACATCGGACAGGGATCTATCTCCAGGGGCAGATAGGTACCGCATTCACAGGGATTGAGAAGATGGGGATAGGCAGATTTTGCTTCATCATCAATATGCTCGATGGAGAAGTTTTTATACTGGTATGTTTCAACAGTTCCTTGCGTCAGTTTTTCGGCTACCCATAGTTTGAAGCGATTGAAGGTCTCATGATCACATATTGATATTTTCTCATCACCGACGATCAAAACAAGAGCATGCTCATTTTTGATCGAAGCTGAATTTAACTGATCATTAATGCCTTGTTTTAGCGATTCCATCTGTTATTAAAATTATACAGCCTCGTGTTGAGCGCAGTTTGTTTCATTTAAGTAACTGTCGATCCACGTTAAAACCATTTGCATTGCTTCTTCTATGGCAGCAGCGACAGGAAGGCTCAAACCAATCCTGAAATCGTCAAGCTCCTCTGGTTCACAGCCAATTATCCGAATCGTCTCCGGTAAACGATCAATATGCGTCAGAAAATTTAACGCCCGCATGGGCGTTGCATAATGAGTATCGGAAAAATAGTCGCGCAATTCATGCGGACTCAAGTCTGACATATCAGGGAGTACGGGTTCAAGCAAATAAAGCTGTCCCGGGGTTCCATTATTTTTATAAGCATCCAATATTACAATTGCATTGTAACCGTACATCAGTTCCTGGATCAGGCTCATGCCTCCGATACCAGTTTCTATTACCTTGACGCTTTGAGATAAATCCTCACGTTCCATTAATCTATGGGCAAGTTCAATTCCAAATCCATCGTCTCCCTGTAAAACATTGCCGACCCCGGCAACGAGTATCTTTTGCTCAGGAACTTTCATGCCCATCAAAAAGTAGGTAGTTTTGGTATGAATTCCATGCCAATACCGACCATCACTGAACCTTTCTCTGTTACGTCAACCGGAAAGCAATCGATCTCCCCCGACCCGGCAATGCGTGTTCCCTGTCGTATATCGTACAGGCAACCGGGATGATTGGAGCAAGACAGTGTGTAACTGCTTAGTTTTGACTGCTCAAGACTGGCACCGTCTTGAGCACACTGATTCGCCAGCGCAAAAAATTCATTTTCGACACGGCAAAGAAGAATTGATTGGTCATCTACTTGCACAGCCCGCAAAGCACCCGGCAGCAAATCTTCTTTATCTTTTAGCGCAGGCACCCAATGCGGAAACAAAGAGGCCTTCTTCGGCGCCTGCTCTTTTTCCATGGGCATGACTTTAATCGGAATGTTTGGAAAATTAACTTTAAGTTTATCTCCTGTTTGTTCAGTTTCCTCTTCTGCTTCCGGTGGTAATAAATCATAAAGCTCCATTAAGGTGTGGATCGCGGGATCTGTCACGACCTGTTCCAGCACGCCTTCTTTAAATAACCTGACCAGGCGCCATAAACCCTCACGATGGATGGTGTCTATACCGGCAAGTAATTCAAATACCTTGTCTTTGACTTCCGGCAGCGGCAGTTCTTCCATTTCCTGGATCAGTTCATTGACATAACACAGGAGTTCGTCCCACTCATCGTTGGTCATGAAACCAATTAAGGCCTGTGGGTTTTCGGGGAGTTTTTCAGTTTCAGCTGGTTTTGACGGGGACGACATTGGCCATGCCTGCGTTAAGACTGGATTTTAATGCAATAAACAATCATCACCACATTGGGAATGATCACCGTCATCGCAACATCCTGCTGCACATTCTCCATGCCCCGCTTTTTGAAAATCAGCAAAACTATCCGCAAATAGCTTGCCACCTTCTTTTTTTCCGTTTTCAGTAAAACGGTATCCCTGCGTTGGGGCTGATACGATCTCAAGATAGCCATCACAAATTAATTCATTAAAAGTAGTTTCGATCAGGACTTCATCACAATTTAGAAATGGTTGTAATGACCTGGCATTATAAATGTCACCAAGTCCTTCTCCCTGGTACCAGTAGCAGATCTGCAGGATGTCTTCACGATTCACCAGACGTTCCAATGCGCCAGGTGCAGACACAGCTTGATTTGCCTGTTTAGCCATGGCTATTCTCCAAAAAATTTGTTAAGTAATTCAATGTTGTCGTGCCGGGGCATTACAATCTGCCATTAACTGATTATGGCACATATCAGCAAGAGGCGTGAGTTGTTCGATAGTCAATGGAAGCAGATCTGATAAACCCTTAACGCCCGTGGAGACGGCTGTTTGAGTCATTGTCACCACTTGTTCAACAACTTTTTCAACATCGGGTGAGAGGGGTTTTTCGCCGACAATCCTGGCTTCGCCTGCGTCCATGTTTACCTCCAACTCGGACAGTACGAAGTCGCCAAAGCTTGAGTCTGCAAGTTGAATCTCAATGGTGATGAGCTGTTCAGGCCAAATCTTGAAATGTTCACCAATCACAAGCAAATTATCCAGATTTATAACGCCAGTGACTGCCTCAAAAATACGGTCTTGCACAACTGAATTATCAAGCTTTCCACCTAACCAATGCCGACACGTCACAGAACCCGGTGGCAGCCCCCGATCAACTCCCGCAATGAGTACAATACGATCATATTGGATAGAACTGGCCTGGAAATCCTGCACGATGGCAATCGGTCCCCAGTTCATTTCCTTGATACTGACATCGATCTCATGCCAGCTGATATTATCCAGACGTTCCCTGAGATCCGGACCCAGGGGATAGCCACGAATAAACTGATAGTATCCGACCAGACCAATAGCAACCCGTTTCACAGCAATCAAACCCGGCTAGACCGTAACAAGTCCCTGATTAGATCTAGACAATACCACAGGCGCATGTAGTGACTTCGCGGGTGACCACCCGATCTGTACCTTCTATCATAGTATGTGTGGTACATGGCATGCACGGATCAAA
>JACZSJ010000057.1 GCA_022574295.1 Pseudomonadota bacterium | reverse complement strand
ACAGGCTTTTTTCATTTTCATGTCTAAAACATTGCTGTTATTGAAGACCTGTACAGAGCAACACTGATATTGATTCCTCACAATGTTAACGGGACAGCAGTGATCACATATATAAATTGACTTACAATCGTCACTCCCGCGGAAGCGGGAGTCTAGTTAATTGACTGGATTCCCGCTTTCGCGGGAATGACAATACAGAGAGTAATTATTATTAACTTTGAGACCCTTGCATGATGTGGATATTTTGTCGTAGTAAGGCAAAAATAGTCGAAAAAGCCGCTTCGTGCAAGGTTCTCAACTTGCTGCTTCCACCTGAACCAGATTGTCTGAAAATGTAGGTGCATGCCCCATATCGGCAAACTCGGCAGAACTGATGCAATTGACCGTACCTTTGTTTAATTGCCGCCAATAGCCTAGCGTTGAAACAACAATACCTGGTTTCACATCATTGGTTATCTTCGCATCACCTTCAAAACCGCCACGATCATTAAACACACGTACCTTATAGCCTTCTTTAATTCCGCGTGGTTCGGCATCAGCAGCGTTAATCAAAACGAATTGTTCCCCCTGACCTTTGATCTTGTGATCCATATTGGCATAACAGGAATTCAGGAATCCGTGACTCTTGGGTGAAATAATATTTAATGGGTATTTCTTGGCCAGTCCCGGGTTGGTTTCCGGGCTTTCTCTCGGTGGTACATAATCTGGCAAACTATCCAGTGGTTCCCCCGGTTGAAAACCCTCATACATCTGGCGGAAAGGTCCAGCAACGAAGTTAGTCGCCCCTTCAAGTTTGAATTCACATTTACCGGAGGGGGTCGGGAAGTTGCCTTCTTTATGCGGGCAACGGTCATCTTTCGTCCCAACATTCAAACGGGCAAATCCATGCTGACGCATATATTCCAGATCAATACCGTCACAAGCCGGCGCATCCCAGTCTATGAAATTTTCCAGACATTCTGAATCAGACCACCTTAGGCGGTCTTCTTCATAGCCCATCAGTGCAGCGAGACGTCGGAAGATCTCATTATTCGGGATGCATTCTCCCGGAGATTCAACACATTTCTCATTATAAGTAAGATACAGATGTCCCCATGAAAGGATCATGTCTTCCATTTCAGCACCCATCGAGGCCGGCAAAATAATATCGGCGTAAGACGCAGTGTCGGTAATAAAATGTTCCGCGCAGACCATGAATAAATCTTCATTCATCAACCCTTTAACAATCTTGTCTGTCTCGGGTGATTGTGTGACTGGATTTGCATTCCAGAACATCATCGATTTGATCGGAATATCCAGATCCATTTCTCCGGTTAACGCACGGCCGATTTGCAAAGCATTAATGACACGTGTGCCTTCCGGAATAAAATCCGGTCGACAAATTACATCAAATTTGTAGGGGTGTTCCCAAATAGGAAATTGGGTAATGCCTCCGCCAACATGGCGCCAGGCACCGGTTAATCCAGGTATACAAGTCACCGCACGAATGGTTTGACCACCACCATGATGACGTTCCAGGGCCACACCCATACGGATTGCAGCAGGTTGTTCGGTGGCGAGATCTTTTGCCAGTTGGCGTATGTCTTCGGCAGCAACACCGGTGATTTTTTCAGCCCATTCCGGCGTTCGTGTCTTGGCCCTTTCAGCCAGCTCATCATAGCCAACGGTGTAATTGTCGACATAATCCTTATCCACCAAACCTTGTTCAATAATGCTATTGATGATGGCCATCGCCAACGCGCCATCGGTTCCCGGTTTTGGTGCGATATGCCAGTCGGCCTGTTTGGCGGTGCGTGATTTATAAGGGTCGATAACGACGACTTTGGCACCTTTCTTTTTAGCATCCAGGACAATAGCCCAGTGATGTAGATTGGTGCTCACACTGTTGCACGCCCAGAGAACAATATATTTTGAATGAACATAACTTTCCACATCAAGACCCGCGGTTGGTCCCACTGTGGACAACCAGGCCGTACAGGAACCTTCACCGCAAAATGTACGTTCACATACCGTCGCACCCATTTTATTAAAGAAGGCATCGCCACCATTCAGACCGTGGACTAATCCTTGATGACCTAAATAGCTATACGGCATGATTGCCTGGGGACCATATTCTTCGATGATGGCCTTCCATTTATCGGTGATTTCTTTCAGCGCTTCATCCCAGGTGATACGCTCAAATTGTTTACTGCCTTTGGGGCCGGAACGGCGCATAGGATATAAAAGGCGATCGGGATGATAATGACGCTTTTCATAATCTTTTAATTTCACACAGAGGCTGCCGCGAGTCATGGGATGATCGGGATTACCTCTGACACCAGTTAGTTTTCCATCCTCAACTTCAAACACCATAGAACAGGTATCGGGACAATCGTGCGGACAACCGCCGTGATGTGTTGTTTTCATTACTGCAGCCATAATCAATCCTCTCCTCTAATGTGATCTCTACGCGATCAGTAAATAGTCAATTAGCAGAACATGTTATAATTGATTGTAAGAGTATACACTTTTACATTTAAATTGATTCTAAATCAGGTCAATTCCATACTGCGGCACGCTAGCCAGGCGTGCTCTTCTCAACCCAACGATTACCCGCTGCGGTCGATTCCTGTTTCCAGAATGGTGCTTTGGATTTTAAATCTTCCATCATAAAACGGCATGCATCAAAGGCCTCGGCACGATGCGCAGACCAGACACAAACCAGAACGATGGGATCTGCAATCTTGATCTCTCCTATCCTGTGAATTATCAGGGTCTCGATTAAATCCCACTGTTGATGGGCTTCTTTGCAAATCTTCTCAAGATACTTATCAGTCATGCCTGGGTAATGTTCCAGTGTCATACGTTGAACATGCTTATCTTCATTGAAATCACGCATGGTACCCACGAAACTTGCTGTGGCGCCGTACTGACCCTGCCTGTTTAATTTCTGTTGATGAAGTTTTATTTCATCCCAGGGATTAAATGATGATCCTCTGATTTCAATCGGCATCATCAACCACCCGTTACCGGCGGAAAAAAGGCGACTTCATCGCCCGTTTTCACCAAAGCATCGGATTTCACATATTCCATATTGATGGTCATCAGGATATTTTCTGATTCAATGTTCTCTGATATGGAAGCTGAAACGTTTTGCCAAACCTCGGCAATAGATATCTCATCACTCAGAGTAAGGATTTCTTCGCTTTTACCCAGTTGTTCACGCAGGCTGGCAAAATATTTGACGGTAATATTCATCGTAATTGGTTAAAATAGTTTGTAAATCAGCATCAGTAGATACACTAAATTATAGAGCACCATTATATATCTATGGGAAAATTAACGCATTTCAACCAAAAGGGTGAAGCCCATATGGTCAATATAGGTGAAAAATCCTCAACACATCGTATTGCTATCGCTGATGGATCTATCCACATGCAGGCCGAAACGCTGCAACGAATAGACTCAGGCGACCACAAAAAAGGCGATGTCCTGGGGATTGCCCGTGTCGCAGGCATTATGGCCGCAAAAAAAACGTCAGAACTGATCCCCCTGTGTCACCCCCTGTCACTTTCATATATCGAGATCACTCTGGAAACAAGGCCTTCAGATAATACTGTCTACTGTCAGGCACATGTTGAAACCACAGGACAAACAGGTGTTGAGATGGAAGCCCTGCAAGCGGTGCAGACATCACTGCTGACGATATATGACATGTGTAAAAGTATCGATCGTGGCATGATGATCGAATCAATCGGCCTACTTGAGAAATCAGGTGGAAAGTCCGGAAAGTGGACTCGACCATCATAAATAAAACAGGAACGTCAATGGAAGAAGAGAAAAAGCAACAAGACTGAAGAATCACTTGCCCTGTGGGAAGTATTTCAGGGTGTATTTGCCATGTTTATAGGTGTTCAAAGTGAAAAGAATCGCGAGCGACAGTTCAAATATGGCAAATTTTATCAATTCCTTATTGTTGGAATTTTTGTAACATTTTTATTTCTCATACATATCGTGCTGCTTGTCAGGTTTGCCCTACATTAGGCTGGAGCATAAATAAAACACCATCATTACCTATCTCAATCATATTTAATATATTTGAATCTGGGATCATCCGGCGTACCTTCTAGCGCACTTTCTTCATCGATACCCGGTTGCCACATAACCACTTCTTCAATTTTTTTCGCCAATTCAAAATCCTTGTCCGTGACACCTTTGGCAGCATGATTCATTAATTTAACAATAACAAAGGCGTAGGATGCTGCGATATCCGGATGATGAAAGGCTGCTTCCGATAAATGACCAACCGTGTTGATCACCATCAGGGTTCCTTTCCAGCCACTGGTTTTATATTTCCTGCGGATCCATCCGGCTTCGTAATACCATTTGGGTAATTCATCTTGCAAACGTGATTTAATTTCTTCATCGCTATAAGTCGCGTCTTTCTCTTTTTTTCTCCATTGTGCCATCACTAATACCTCACAACTGTTGCATCTGTTCTGAAATGTAAAATCGTTACGGGATAATTATTTTATAATCATTGTAACCCTGTATTTGCATGAATAAACTCTTCTTTTGTGTTTGTCACCAAGGAACGGATCTTCCGAACGGCAGAACTATCTATACGCTGTATGCGACAATTATCCTGACATAGAGCGCCACGGAAACCGAGATAATCTGGTTCCATTTCTAGCAAAGGTGCAATATCACTAGCCCTCAATGAACCGGCCAGTCCTGCCAGCAAACCATATGATTTTGCTTGCATCACAAAAGACTGTAGTTCTTTATCTTGCATATGTGTTCTTAAATTTCCTTTCGTTTTCTCAGCGGTATCCAACATCACTCCTCTGATTCCAGCTTTGGCCAGATCTGATATCTTGCCTAAGTCTAGACCTTTATCAGCAAAAAACACGATGACGATGGTAAATTGTTTGCCATTAAACCCTTTTGCACCTTTAATCGCCTGTTCTTTCAAAGAGGCAATTACCTCATCGGTCAACTCGTCAAAAACACCAACTTTAATAATATCGACACCTGTTGATGCCATGGTAGTAATTGCCTGGCCGATCATTGTGGCCTGCATAGGCAAATCACCAATGGTCGCACTGACAAGACATTGGCCGGAGACAAACTTCACAACTTCCTGCGCGATTTCTGTGGTCACTGCACCTAGAACACCTTGAGTAGGATCTTTTAAATCAATAATATCGACATTTTCCTGGAGTGCGATCTTTGCCTCTTGCAGATCCGAAACACTGGCTAACATACCTGTCATGCTGAACTTCCCTGCGCTTTACTCACATTTTGTTCCCTAAAGGTTTTAATACGATGCATCAGCCAACCCCAGGCCTCCAGCTCATCTTCCCCGGCTGTTTTATCGATAGCGATTTGTAAGTACACAATTTCACTATCAATTTTTTCATCGGAAAGCATATGTAATCGACTAACAAGAACTGCTGCCTCTAGTACCGCTGCTTTCGCTCTGTTTAATCCCATGAACGGTGTATGAGTCTCCTGGTGTTTTTCGTGACAATAGAATACCGGGCGAATGTCATCTCCTTCCTGACGGGCAACTTCAACTTCGATATGACTCAAGGCAGCTTCTAAACGCTTTCCATTGACTACCGAAGTGTTTATTGTCGGCCAGTCGTAATGACCTGTTATACAGCCGGCGAATATTCGCACGTCATCAGTCATGTTAATCACAGCCTGACCACTTCTTTCCAAATTTTGTAACGTCGTTGAAGGTTTAAATGGCGCAATGACATAATAATCACCTTCCCGTCTCACTCCCATCGGTGCGATGTGAACTGATCCATCCTCATTTAATGTTGTAATAATTGTTTCGTTAATCATCAATTTTTATTCTTAAATTTGTTTTTTAAATTCCTTTTTTTGTTTTTAATGATTTTCTTCCTGACGACCCTCATCGCAGCTGTTTTCTTCTTTGCTATTTTTTTCTTTATCTTCTTCTTGCCAGTTTTCTTCTTTGCTGTTTTCTTTTTGGCCTTGGTCTTGATCGCTTTATTCCTTTTGCTCGCCCGTAGTGTTGATCCAGCGACTTTATATTCCGTACTGCTCTTCCTCTTCCTATGGCTCTTATTTTGGCCTTTTTTCTTTCCTTCTTGCTTCCCCTCTTTCAGGGCATGCGCCGCTCTGGATCGTTCTTCAGAATCAGAAGTTTCATCGGGCTCAGTGGCGACACCCCAATCCAGTTCCTCATCCTGCATATAGCGTTTGCCTAATTGCCAGGCAATTTGTGCTCGGGCCAGTTCCACGCCCATATAAAATGCATGGGGTGCATCTTCCTGTATTAAATCAAGTTCCGGAAATATTTCAAAAGGATTCCGAGCGTTTATTATGCCATCTCTATTGTATACATGAATACCAACTTCACTTACTTGCACTCGATAACTGGGATCTTTTATTTCCGATGCCAGCTCTTCAATCTCTTCTGCTGTATCAGGAAATGGCATTCGCGCATGCGTTGTTAGCAATGATCCATCAAGGCCTTTTGGTAAACTACCTTCCTGCTTGGCGGCATACATCATCCTTCTTGCGAAATCTGCTTCTCTGACCGCGGCACGTGCATGTGGGCTTACCTCTGTCGCCAGGATAGCGTTTAGCCCCAATTCGGAAATTATTCCAAATAAGGTCGCGTTGATCCCGGTGGTATCCGCTTCCGTGAGTTCTGTTAGATTCCCTACCCCCATCATTATCTCTATGTCTGGACATTGTTGTCTCAGATCACGATAGCGCACCAAAGATTCTGTAAAGCCAAAATGTATCGGATCAAGAATACAGTCTGCATAAAAAGGCCTGTCCTTATCAGCAAACTTTTCTATCACGCGATACATGGAATCCATGTCACCATGCTTGTCAGGAATTAATATAGGAACTGACTCAACTTCATCGGCAATCCAGAGTGTGCTCTCACTGAGACTCAGCAAATAATCTGCACCTGCCTGACCACCACGTAACAGGTCATTATCTTCTAATGAATCAACACTGACCTTAAAACCAGCTTCATGCAAGGCTTCAACACTCTCTTCCAGATGAGGAAACGGCGTGTCTGGCAAGCAACCAACATCAATGACATCTGCGCCGTCACGCTGGTATTTTCTGGCGCGCGCAACAATATCCTCTACCGCAAGATTGGGTGCATCAACGATTTCAGCAAATATCAGGACATTATGTCGGCTTAAATCTGGAATCTTACAGTCATGACCAAAGAATACTGGCATATCTTTGAGGTCGATTGGCCCATGGATAAATGGCACGTTGAAATACTCGCTAATTGCTGGTAAATCTCCCCGACATAAACCTGGAACAATGACTCTGCCCGGACTATCCAGTATGGTTAATCGACGTTTTATCATCTTTGCCGTCATTAACGCCGCGACATTAATGCCTATGTTTTCGACGGTGTAGGTAAAATCGGTTGGCTGCATGCTCTCGAGTATTCTATGCAGCCGTTTCTCAGCCAATTTCCCGGTCAAAAAAAGCAGATGTTCCTGAGGTTCGCTCATGATTCCTATTATACGTTCACGTAGTCCAATTTGATTTGGCAACAATGGTTCATATCAACCAGATATATCGGTCTTGGCTAGCCGGTTTTAAACTATTCTCAAGCAATTAGGGATAAAATATACTTAGAATTAATATTAGTTAATAGTATTATCTATCTGTTATATAACATAATTTAAGACTATTTAATAATATACTTTAGCTTTATATAAAGTGGCATGGTTTTCGCACATATAAAAATAATTTTTGGATCAAAATAAATTCATATGCATATACATTTGTTAGGCACCGGTGCCGGTGGTGGTTTCCCGCAGTGGAATTGTAATTGTGACAATTGCAGTCGTATTCGCAAGGGCGAAATAAAGAGTTCGCGTCGAACACAGTCTTCTATCACCATTAGCGGTAATGGCGAAGATTGGGTTTTGTTTAACGCATCACCAGATATTCGTGCACAAATAGAATCATTTCTTCCTCTGCAGCCACACCGTGCAGTCAGAGACACAGGTATCTGTAGCATCATTCTTTGTGATGCTCAGATTGACCACACGACAGGCTTGATTATTATGCGAGAGCATATTGAACCATGGGATATCTACTGTACCGCTGCTGTACACGAAGATATGACAACCGGTTATCCCATCTTCAATATCCTTGGCCATTTTCGCGGTGTCAACTGGCATGAAATCAGTACAGATCAATCTCCATTTACCATTCCAAAGGCAGATAATCTTGTTTTTACTGCAGTACCACTAAAAAGTGAAGCACCACCCTACTCACCTCATCGCCACAATACAGTTCCAGGTGATAACATCGGTTTTAAAGTAGAAGACACCTCCACAGGTAAAAATCTTTTTTACGCGCCCGGTCTGGGCCAGATAGAAGACCATGTTTATGAATACATGAAAAATGCTGATGTCATCCTGATTGATGGAACCGTTTGGACCGATGATGAAATGTCCAGGCACGGCATCAGTGATAAACTGGCCAGCGAAATGGGACATCTGGATCAATCTAGCAAAGGCGGAATCATGGAAATATTGTGCTCACTTGATAAACCCAGAAAAATTCTGATCCATATTAACAACACAAATCCTATCCTCGACGAAGAATCCGAGGAACGACAGGTATTAAACGATGCCGGAATTGAAGTGTCCTACGATGGTATGGACATCATTATATAAGTCTTGAGGAAATGAATGCATGAGTGCTGAAAAAAAGATTTCTGAACAAATACCCTGGACGCGGGAGGAGTTTGAACAAAAGCTCCGCGATAAGGAAAAATATTATCATATTCATCATGAATTCCATATTCTGATGAATACCGGGAAACTTGATAAACCAGCAATACAAGGCTGGGTAGCCAATCGTTTTTATTATCAAACCACTATCCCCATTAAAGATGCAGCCATCATGGCGAACTGCCCTGATAGAGATGCGAGACGTAAGTGGGTGCAAAGAATCATTGATCACGATGGTGAAGAAGGTGATGACGGTGGTATTGAAGCCTGGCTACAGCTTGCTGAGGCAGTTGGTTTAACACGCGAAGAGACCCTGTCCTATGAACACGTCCTGCCTGGAGTCCGTTTTGCGATTGATGCTTATTTAAATTTTGCCAGACGCGCTCCCTGGCAAGAAGCAGCAAGTTCATCGCTCACCGAACTGTTTGCACCAAAGATTCATCAAAAACGTCTGGATAAATGGCCTGAATATTATCCATGGATTGGTGAGAAAGGTTATAGTTATTTTCGTAAACGGCTCAGTGAAGCGCGACGCGATGTACAACACGGACTCGACATCACGCTTGATTACTACAAGACCAGAGAAGAGCAAGAAAGGATGCTGGGAATTCTACAATTCAAACTGGATATTCTCTGGACCATGCTTGATTGCATGTGGATGGCCTATATAGAAAACAAACCACCCTACCACAATTGCTAATCAATACGATGGATATAAATAAAACCGATATACCTGAAGTTGCACCTTCTTTTCGTCTGCAATGGGAAGAGGTGCAAGATTGCTATGTGGTTTTATACCCGGAAGGGATGGTCAAACTCAGTGGCAGTGCTGGTGAAATAATGAAGCGTATTAATGGTAAACTCTCAATTAACGTTATAATCAAAGAATTAGAAACTACTTTTCCAGAAAATAAGCTGGAAGATGATGTGATTAAATTCCTGGAGGTGGCTTATGCCAATGGTTGGATTAGAAACAAATAAAGATGGGGTGAGTCCTCCCCTGTGGTTATTGGCAGAGTTGACCTATAAGTGTCCTCTACAGTGCCCTTATTGCTCAAACCCGCTTGAAATTGCCAAATATAAGGATGAAATTTCAACAGAGGATTGGGTTCGCGTCATGCAACAGGCACGGAAGATGGGTGCCACCCAAATGGGTTTTTCTGGGGGCGAACCTTTAGTCCGCCAGGATCTGGAAGAACTCATCCAGGAGGCACGTCATCTCGGTTATTACACCAACTTAATCACCTCTGGCGTCGGCATGGACGAAGCGCGCGTTAAACGTTTTAAGGATGCAGGGCTGGATCATATTCAAATCAGTTTTCAGGCCAGTAATGAGGAACTCAATAATTTTCTCGGTGGCACCAAGAGCTTTGAGCATAAAAAGGAAATGGCCAGGATTGTTAAGAAATACGATTATCCAATGGTATTAAATATTGTTATTCATCGTAAAAATATCGACCAGATGCGCGACATCCTTGATATGACGGTTGAATTGAACGCAGATTACGTTGAGCTTGCCAGCACCCAGTATTATGGCTGGTCGCGCATCAATGTTGATCAATTACTTCCCACTCGCGAGCAATTAGTCAAAGCTGAAAAAATCGCCATGGAATATCAGGAAAAACTAAAAGGGAAATCCAAGATCATTTACGTGATCCCGGATTATTATGAAAAACGACCCAAACCCTGTATGAATGGATGGGGGGCAATCTTCCTGACTATCACGCCAGATGGTACAGCCCTGCCCTGCCATGAAGCGGGACAGTTACCGATTGAATTTCCAAATGTGAAAGATCTAAGTATCCAGGAAATCTGGAATGATTCACCAGGCTTTAACCACTTCCGTGGCTTTGACTGGATGAAAGAGCCCTGTCGTTCTTGCCCGGAAAAAGAAAAAGATTTTGGTGGTTGTCGTTGTCAGGCATTCATGATGACTGGTGATGCCGCCAATGCCGATCCGGTCTGTGATAAATCACCGCATCATCAGGCGCTACTGGATGATGTTGAGCGAATAGGCAAGATTGCGGCCAAAGAAAAAAATATGGATGTAAAAGAACAACCCCTGATTTTTCGCAATATGAAAAATTCCAAGAAAATTCTTAAGGGTGAAAGTAAAGCTGAGCTAGTTTAATCACACTCTGCTTTTAGTGCCCAGGCAACATCGGCAGCCTGTCTATTCGGCCGCACGTCATGCACCCTGAATATTTGTACTCCTGCATTCACGCCAGCAACCGTTGTTGCGCAGGTGGCACCGACCAGTTCGTCGGACTCTACCCCTTCGCATATCGCAGACATAAAACGTTTTCTACTTGCACCTAGTAACACTGGCAATCCAGTATCCACAAAGCGTTCCAGGCTGGACATCAATTGCATATTATGCACTTGCGTCTTACCAAAACCGATACCAGGATCGATCACTATATTATCTTCCTTGATGCCTGCGGCAATGGCTATTTCTACTCTTTCCAGTAAATAAGCCCGAATATCTTCCACTACATCGTCATACACAGGCTTAAGCTGCATTGTCTGGGGAGTCCCTTGCATGTGCATCAGGATAATGGGTACATTTTTATCTGCCGCTAACTCAAGTATCTGTGGGTCATCATTGCCTGCTGAAACATCATTAATCATTGATGCCCCAGAATCGATTGCAGCCTCTGCGACTTCTGACAGGGTGGTATCAATACTTATTTCTACTTCTTCAAGCGCAATCTCTCTGATTGATTTTATAGCATCGGCGATACGCAAGATTTGCTCTTCGGCATTCACCCGCTCAGATCCTGGTCTTGTCGATTCTCCACCAACATCAATAATATCTGCGCCTTCGTACATCATCTCCAGAGCATGTTTTACAGCAGTCCTGCTTTCATCAAATCGTCCACCGTCCGAGAAACTATCAGGTGTGACATTCAGAATACCCATAATGATCGGGCAATCTTTGCTGGGGAAAGTCATTCTATTACTTTACTCCCTTCTTCATTTCCAACCATATTTTCTCTGTCATTTCGAACCCGAATCCCTCTGTCATTTCGAACCCGAATCCCTCTGTCATTTCGAACCCGAATCCCTCTGTCATTTCGAACCCGAATCCCTCTGTCATTTCGAACCCGAATAGGGTGAGAAATCCTAATCACTCGGGCTTCATTATAAAGGCAAGATTCCTCATACTTATTGTCGGAAAGATAATAAGAACATTCATTCGGAATGACAAAAAACGTACTCGCCTCTGCCATTTCAACTCCTCTGCCAAAACAGAATCTAGCACCATCCTTCACTCAAATCTTTCCATTCCTGATTGATACTCAATACCAGACTATCTTTCTTTTCACGTCGCCATTTTTTAATTTCCTTTTCTCTGGAAATAGCTGCGTTAACGTCTGATGTCTCTTCGAAATAAACCAATTTGTTGATGTTGTATCTTTTCGTAAACCCGGTAACAAGCTTATTCTTATGCTCGTACACCCTGCGTTCAAGGTTATTTGTCATTCCTACGTACATTACCTTGTTATTCCAATTGGTCAGTAAATAAATGTAGTAATTCTTCATTTAGTACAACTCCATCCTGTTATTCCAAACCCGAACATACCCTTGTCATTTCGAACCCGATAGGGTGAGAAATCTAACCTCTTAGCTTCATCGTTCAACATAAAACAAGGGTTTCTCATATTCATTCGAAATGACAATATTTTTTATTGAGCATGACTACAAATATCTGCCATTTTGTCTGTTGCTGACACCAGGGCATCAACCATTGCAGGTTCACCTGCCAAATGACCGGCATCGGCAATGATAATGAATTCGGAGTCAGGTAAAGCCTGATGGACTGACCAGGATGATTCTGGGAGGCAAGTTAAATCCTTGCGACCATGTATGATAGTGATTGGCACATCCGGTATTTGGGAAATATTATCAAGTATTTGATTTTCTTCAATAAAATATCTGTTTTTCGCATAATGCATTTCTATCTTAACTTCATTGATCAGCTTGTCATCATCCTCTTCATCCAGCACATACGCTTTATCAAAACTCAAACTGTGGGTCACGACCCTGCCGGCCCACAACGACCATGCCCTGGCCGCTTCACATTGAGTCTCTCTATTCTTTGAAAAAACACGTTGATATAACGACCCTAACAAATCATCTTTTTCCCTGTCCTCAAAGAGAGACAGGTACTCCTGCCAATAATCAGGAAAGATCCGGTTCACGCCGTGCATGTCATCACTGGCAAACCATTCAAAGTCACATTGTCTGGCCAAAAATATTCCACGTAAGATCATTGCAGAGATTCGTTGTGGATACTGCTCGGCATAAAGCAATGCCAAGGTCGCGCCCCAGGAACCACCATATAAAATCAGCTTTTCAATATTCAGTTTATTACGGATCGATTCAATATCATTGAGAAGATCCTGTGTGGAATTATTTTCAACAGATCCGTTTGGTGTTGATCGATGACATCCCCGCTGATCAAAAATGATGATCCTGTATTTATCCGGGTTGAAATAGCGACGATGATTTTCATTACATCCCGAGCCAGGACCACCATGCAGAAAAATGACAGGAAGTCCCTTTTCATTTCCTGATTGCTCGAAATAGATGGAATGCCCATCGTCTAATTCAAGAACATCCGTCGCGAAGGGTTCCAGTTCTGGGTAAAGGTCGTTCAAGTTTATTATTATCCGATCAAGAATAGTTCTCTATACTTACTCCAGTCATTTCGACCGGAGGGAGAAATCCGCCGTAGGCGTCCCGAACACTTGTGAGGGATATTATTG
>JACZSJ010000056.1 GCA_022574295.1 Pseudomonadota bacterium | reverse complement strand
GGAATGAGATGCAATACTGTTTTATCTCCCTTAATGATGACCGTATGCCCGGCATTATGTCCCCCCTGAAAGCGTACAACCGCCGCAACCTGATCAGTCAAAAGGTCAACGATTTTACCTTTGCCTTCATCACCCCATTGAGTGCCGAGAACGACAATATTTTTACCCATTAGATTGCTCGTGTAATTTTAGAATACAAAAATATTTTATTGAGGAACAACGACCCATTGATCGCCCTGACATTCAAGTCGCCTGTCGCAACCCATATCTTCCGGCGTATCATTCTGCCCTGGCAATTCGCAGATAACGATTTCACCCTGATTTCGTAACTTGCTGATGGCTTCCATTTGACCTGGTTCATCACTGCACGGCACAAAAATACCCAAGCTGTTTTCAATTTTTGACATACTCAGATCGAGTAAGGCTTTAATATCTGTACTAAATCCAGTTGCCGGACGTGCACGACCAAAGGCACTGCCAATATCATCATATCGTCCGCCAAAAGCAATACCCTGACCACAGCCTGGCACATAGGCTGTAAAGACAATCCCCGTGTGATAGTGATATCCGCGCAACTCGGATAAATCAAAATTCAGTGTCACCTCTGGCATTCTTTTGCTGATCAATTCGAATATACTCTGCAGTTCATCCAGACAAGACTTAATCTCTGAATTAATATTTTCAAATAAAACTCGGGCTTCTCTAAATTCATCAATTGCACCATTCGCAGTTACCAATGCTTTAAACATCTTTCCTGCTTCCACAGACAGGCTCCCTTCTGAAATCATATCATTTAATTCAGGCATCGCCTTTCGCTGTAGTACATCAAATAATTCCAGTTCCTTGTCTTCTTTCAGGCCTTCATCCAGTTTCACCAATCGAACAAGATTGTTATAAATGCCGACGTGACCAAGATCGACATGAGTTTTTTCAATCCCTGCTTTCTTTAGTGTCTCAATCATTAAACACAGTACTTCCGTATCACTTTCAATGCCTTTGTGCCCATACAACTCAGCACCCACCTGCAATGGACTTCGGTTACCCCCGGTATTTTCCGGGCGCGTATGTAAAACCGTTCCCAGATAACATAATCTCGTCGGCACTTCCCTCTTCAGATTATGGGCATCGATTCTCGCAACCTGTGGCGTTGTATCCGCACGCACCCCCATCAAGCGACCACTTAGCTGATCAGTCAGCTTAAATATTTTCAGATCCAGATCCTTGCCTGTGCCCGTAAGCAAGGAGTCCATATATTCAATCATGGGCGGGATCACCAATTGGTAACCCCAGCTTGCATATAGATCAATGATTCCCCGACACAAGTGATCAAGTTGCCCAGCTCGTGGCGGCAGAATTTCTTCTATGCCTTCGGGTAATATCCAAATATTTTGAGTCTTCATCGCATTTTTTGATAACTTATTGATTTTTTACAGGGGTCTCAACGAACCAAATAAAGTAATAGCAACCCCGACAACATACTCGTTAACCCAATAAAACGTAATTTCTTATCATCCATGCCTGCCACCAAAATGAACATCTTACGCAAGCCTGCAGGATTACAAAACGGCATGATTCCCTCGATAATAAAGACCAAAGCCAGTGCTGTAAAAAAATCAATCCACATTGGATTATTCCTGGAATAAGGTTTACTGGATTATTTTTGCAATACCTATCGGAGAACCCCTGGGTAACTTTCGGGGGATCTCCGATGATGTCCTGGCCAAGTGGAGTCCCGGATAATAAATCGTGACTAATAAATTAAATCTATCGACCTAGCGGATGATTGAAATATTTAAAGAAATCTGAATCAGGCGAAATCAGCAGAATATCATTGTGACCACTAAAACTGTTCTGATAGGCCGTTAAACTCCTGTAGAAGGCATAGAATTCCGAGTCCTTGCTGAAGGCAGCGGCATAAGTCTCCGTTGCCTGTGCATCACCCTCACCCTTGATGATCTCGGCATCACGATAAGCATTCGCCAGAATGATTTCCCGATCCCGGTCAGCACTTGCGCTAATTCTTTCCGCAGCTTCCTCACCACGTGCACGAAAATCCTTAGCTACGCGTAACCGCTCAGCGCGCATTCTCTCATAAACGGAGTGGCTGACTTCTGCTGGCAAATCAATCCTTTTTGTCCTGACATCTACGACCGATATACCCAGTTCCTGTGGCAAACCAGATATCGTTGCTGAAAGTGCATCAAATATCTCACCACGGTCACCCGCCACCACTTCCTGTACGGTTTTCTTACCAAATTCATCACGCAATGCCCGGGTGATTCTCTGTTCAAGCAATCCATTCGCGTATTGAACGTCACCCCCCAGGGATATTGTGTAAAACTTGTCAACGTCAGAAATTCGCCATTTGACGTAATAATCAACAATCACATCTTTTTTCTCTTTCGTAAGAAAACGTTGTGGCTCGTAATCAAGGTTTAATAACCTTGCTTCAAAAGTCTGTGAGGTATTGACACCAGGGATTTTAAAATGCAAACCTGGCTTGTAATCAGATCTTTCAATTTCACGAAATTTGAAGACAATTGCCTGCTCCCATTGTTCAACCTTGAACAAAGAAACAGACGCAATCAGTGCCAGCAAAACAACTGAAATAATAATTTTTGGAACCATCATTAACGTACTCCTCTACTTCTGCTTCCAGGCTGACCAGGCACAGAACCCGGGACCCTTGATTGTGAATCTGATTTAAACTGCCCAGGAATTGACAATGTCTCAGCAGATAATTTTCCGCGCCGTTCCATTAATTTATCAATTGGCAAGTACATCAAATTATTACTATTGTCAGAATCAATCAGTACTTTGCTTGAATTCGATAAAACGGATTCCATGGCGTCAATGTAAAGACGCTGACGTGTCACCTCTGGTGCGAGTTGATACTCTGCGAGTAATTGCTCAAATCGACTGGCCTCACCTTCGGCCCTGGCGATGACACTTGCCTTATACGCGGTCGCTTCTTCACGCAAACGTGCAGCGCCACCTCTGGCCTTAGGAATAATATCGTTTCTATATGCCTCTGCCTGATTGACCGATTTCTGTTCATCCTCTCTTGCCTTGATGGCATCATCAAATGCCGCCTTTACTTCTTCAGGGGGTTTTGCTGTTTGCATTTCAACCTTGGCAATGGTAATCCCAGACTCGTAAAGATCCATGATTTCCTGGATTAATATTTCCTGTTTCTGGGCAATCTCACTTCTGCCTTCTGTCAGAACAAAATCCAGTTTGTTCTTACCAACCACCTCGCGTACAGCACTTTCTGTCACCTGCCTTAGTGTTGCATCAGGCGCATAAAGATTAAACAAATAATCAGCTGGATCCCTGATCTTCCATTGCACTGCGACTTCAACATCAACAATATTCTCATCTTGCGTCAACATAGACGCTTTATGGGTAATTGAACGCACCTGTCCAACGTTCACTTTAATCACTTTTTCAATTGGACGTGGGAAACGCAAACTGAGTCCAGGTGGCAGAACGGCCACATGTTCACCGAAACGCAGGACGACACCACGCTCCTGCTCGTCAATGGCATAGAATGCATCAAAAACGAGCCAGGCAGTGATTGCGATTAAAATAAAAGCAGTTGGTAAGGCAGAACCGCCCCCATTTGCCGATCCACCGGATGATTTGTTGCCAAATATCCCTCCCAGACTTTGCTGCATCTTGCGGACGATTTCATCCAGATCTGGTGGACCATCACCACGTTTTTTATTGCCCCCATTACTGCCCCAGGGATCCTTACCATTATTTCCGCCAGACGGTTCATTCCAACCCATACTATTTTTCTCCAATTTTCAGGCATTACGCCAATTTTCATGTCATTCGTTAGACCGTGTATTGTCTCACTGTCGCAGCACATCTTCCAGAGCTGATTCAAGTCTCGATTCCTGGCCCAGTACAAGCCCCGATTGCCGAAATAGCTGCTCTAATCTCTGCGATTCAATATCGACTTCCATTAGCCAGCCCCCCTTCTCATCACATCGTTCATTTCGCACAACCCCCATATCAAACAAGTGTGCCCGCAATTTTCCTGCAGATGGCGGCAGATTGAGCCTGTGATGCTGGACCCTGGAACGAATGAACCGGGTAATCACCATTAATAAACCATCAATGCCTTCGCCAGTACTGGCTGATAACCAGACTCTGCCTAACGAATTGTCCTCATTCATCTCAACTCTTGCGCTCATTTCTCCATGTAGATCAATCTTGTTGTAAACCTCAATCTGCGGAACACCCTCGGCTCCGATTTCCTTGATGACCTGATTGACCTGCTCAATCTGACTATGACGGTGGTCACTGGTGACATCGACAATATGTAAAAGTAGATCTGCTTCTCTGATTTCTTCCAATGTGGCATGAAATGCATTCACGAGATCGTGGGGAATATGCCTGATGAAGCCGACTGTATCGGTCAAAATCACCGGCGTGGCGGGTGCCAGTTCAATGCGTCGAAATGTTGGATCGAGTGTTGCAAATAGCTTATTCGCAACGTAGACATCCGAGCCCGTCAACCGATTGAATAATGCCGACTTTCCTGCATTGGTATAGCCTACAAGAGATACCACCGGGATGGCAGATCGGGTCCGTTTTTTTCTGCCTTGCTGACGCTGACGCCTGACCTTCTCTAAACGAGTGTTAATCGTCTTGATTCGTTTGCCTATCAAGCGACGGTCTGTCTCTAACTGTGTTTCGCCGGGGCCTCTTAAGCCAATTCCCCCTTTCTGGCGCTCCAGGTGTGTCCAACCTCGAATCAGACGGGTCGACAGATGTTGCAATTGCGCTAACTCAACCTGTAATTTTCCTTCAAAACTTCTTGCACGCTGGGCGAAAATATCCAGGATCAGTTCAACACGATCAACCACCCTGCATTGGCAAACTTTCTCCAGATTGCGTTCCTGCCGAGGACTGAGAATATGATTGAATATGACGACATCGGCCTGATTGTCCGTTAGTGCTTCCTTGATTTCCTCGACCTTTCCACTACCGATGAAAAAACCAGAATCGGGCGCATTTCTGGAACATGTCACGGTATTTACAGGATGGAGTCCAGCGGAGGTCACCAACTCAACGAATTCATCAAGTCCTTCATTGAATTCAGTCTTTTGGAACTCTATATTAACGAGAACAGCTCGCTCGCTGATGGCAGCCTCGTCACTCAAAAAGATAACCCAAGCAATGCGCGGCCTTACGCCTCTCCATGAGCTTGACTGTTATCATGATCATCGTCTGCCCTGGGCTGCTTATCATGATCATCGTCTGCCCTGGGCTGCTTATCATGGTCATCGTCTGCCCTTGGCAGCTTGACGTTACGTGCAGGAACAATGGTTGATATTGCATGTTTATAGACGAGTTGACCGACAGAATTTTTTAAAAGCACTACAAATTGATCAAATGATTCCACATGGCCTGTGAGTTTAATCCCGTTAACAAGAAATACTGACACAGGTATCCGCTCTTTGCGCAAAACGTTAAGAAACGGATCTTGCAGGGTGTGCCCCTTACTCATAACAATTCTCCTTGTTATCAAATTATAATTATTATGGGCCTGACATCGGCTCTTTTATTTTTTGTTTTGTTAGAACCTCTAATGAATCATGGGTTCCTTTATTATCCTTTCAGTATATTACATTTGGGACAATAAATGCGATTTTCACCCTAAAATCCCCTTTATCTCGTCGACGAGTCCGGGCTCATTACAATCGAAGAAAATGCCATTTTCTTCTTTTCTTAGCCAGGTCATTTGTCGCTTTGCCAATTGTCGCGTTGCAACAATTCCTTTTTCAATCATTTGATCGTGATCCATTTTTCCATCCAGATAATCCCATATCTGCCGATAACCCACCATTCGCATAGCGGACAATGACCCGCAAAACCGGTCATTTTCATGAAAACTTCTGACTTCATCGACGAATCCCTGGTCAAGCATCTTCAGGAATCTAGATTTGATTCTCTGATGCAGCACTGTCCGATCTTTCGGGTTAAGAATGATCTTAATCACCTTGAAGGGTAGTGGTCTTGTTGTCTCATCTTCATAGTGATCAGTCATATTACGACCACTAATTTCGTAAATTTCCAGGGCACGCTGTATCCGTTGGGGATCATTCGGGTGAATCCTGTCAGCAGCCACCGGATCAATCCTGGCAAGCCGCCTGTGCATGGCCTCCCAACCTAATTCGCTGGCTTCAGCTTCGAGCTGCTGTCTGACGCCCGCATCCGCATCCGGTAAATCCGAGATCCCAGACTCCAGAGAACGGAAATATAAACCTGTGCCACCGACAAGTAACGGTATCCGCTGATCCGCATGTATTTCATCAATCGCTTGCAAGGCATCGCGCCGAAATCTAGCGGCCGAATAAGTCTCATCTGGCTCACAGATATCAATCAGGCGATGCGGAACCTCGCTGAGGAGTGTTTTCGACGGCTTGGCCGTGCCGATATCCATGCCCCGGTAAACCATGGCAGAATCAACACTGATGAGTTCTATGGGAAGTCGTTTGCATAGCTCCACAGCGATGTCGGTCTTTCCTGTTGCGGTTGGTCCCATTAAAAATATGGCAGGCAAAGTCATCTCAGCCTTTCCTTTTCAATAGATTACTCAGCATTCCACTATCAAGAATTCGCCATGCACTATTCTTTAAATTTTTTGTAGCAGTCATGCTGGCCACTTTTAATTCAGTCAGTAGCCATGTCACCAGGCTGTCATCTATATTTATCGATCCTGCATCATTTACATGCCCGGACATCATGGACAGGATCTGCCCGTTAGATTGACCAGATTTTATCAGTTGGATCATGTCATCTATCAGTTTCGTGATGTCTGCGTACTCAAATAGTAGAGGTATTTCACGTATTAACAGGCTATCTGGCGCGACCCGCTCCATTTTCAGACCAAAGCTTTCAAAGGTAGACTCTTTTCTCTCGACCAAATTACCCTCTTCTATCGAAACATTCATCGTCAGTGGCACAAGCAATGGTCTTCTACGAATACCTTGTTTTGCGAAATCATCTTCCAGTTTCGATAACACAACAATTTCCTGACATAAAAAAACATCGAGCAAAAATATTTGATTCTCCATTTGTGTAATCAAATACCTCCCGTTCTCAATCAGTAGGAAATTATTCGAGGTCGATGACGATTTGTCCCAATACTGATCTCTGACCTGACTTTTGGCCTGACTTTTGGCCTGAATTCCAGGTTTTATCGAAGACGAGTATTGCGCACCTCGTTCCTGAATATCTTTCTCCTGACTCTCCAGCGTACACCCTGCAAACAAGCCACTGATATATTGGCTGTTAGAAATATCAGGGTGTGCACTTGACCCCGTCCCAGCGGTATTCCCCTCACATGCCTGCCTCAGGACGCTGAAGATAAAATCATGGACATCTCTTGCCTGACGAAATCTCACCTCTTGTTTGGTAGGATGCACATTCACATCAACATCACCTGCATCCATCTCCAGAAATAAAACATAGACTACGTGCTTACCAGTATAAAGCTGCTCCTGGGTTGCCAGCCGTACCGCATGATTCACCTGCTTGTCCCGAATTACTCTGCCGTTCAAATAAAAATACTGTTGATCCATCTGATTCCTGGCAATCTCCGGATGGCCTAACCAGCCATACAGTCGCAAACCGCTACGTTCATCACTGAGTTCGAACGCGTTCGAAAGAAAGGATTTGCCAAATATCGCCTGTACGCGTTCTGCGATACCACCTTCTTGCCTGGAACATTGCAAGATGGTTTTATTATTGTGTTTTAAATGGAATGAAACATCATATCGACTCAAGGCTACTCTTCGTACAATCTCACGGATGTGAAAAAACTCAGTATTATCGGTGCGTAGAAATTTTCGTCTCGCTGGCGTATTAAAAAACAGATCCCACACCTCAACATTGGTACCAACGTCCATGGCTGTTGGAGCTTGCTGCGTCTGCGAATCTCCATGTTTTACATTAATAGACCAGCCATGCTCTTCATTCGCGATACGAGAAGACAGCTTTAGTCTGGACACAGAAGCAATACTGGATAAGGCCTCACCACGAAACCCCAGGGTGTTTATTCTTGCCAGTTCTACCTGTGTATTGAGTTTGCTGGTCGCATGTTGCGCCAGTGCCAGCGGCAAATCTTCAGGATGTATGCCACAACCATTGTCCTGTAGGCTAATCAGCAATCGTCCGCCTTTCCTGATATCAAGCTTAATCTCGGAAGCCCCGGCATCCAGACTATTCTCCAGTAATTCCTTAACCACTGAGGCCGGGCGTTCAATAACTTCACCTGCGGCAATCTGGTTTGCAAGTGCAGTGGAGAGCTTATGTATTCTTTGGGTTAAACCTGTCACCGCCATGACGCTATCATACGATAGCGATGAGCGATGAGGTAGAGATGGATATGATTTATTACTATGTGTGTTTGTCAGGATTGGTCGATAGCAGGATCATTGGTATTTATTTTCCATTCTGACGATTGGATAAACTCATTTAAATCACTGTCTGTGACAGGGCGTGAGATATAATAACCTTGCGCTTTATCACAGCCCAATGATTCCAGCGCGATCATTGTCTCTCTATTTTCGACACCCTCTGCGATGACACTTAATTTGAAATTATGTGCAAGTTCAATAATGGTTCGAACGATCATTTTGTCATCTTCATTCTTGTTCATGTCCAGAATAAATGATTTGTCAATTTTAAGTTCGGCAACAGGCAAACATTTCAGGTAAGCGAGCGATGAATAACCGGTGCCGAAATCATCAATAGAAAGATGAAGGCCTAACTCAGTGAGGTTTTTAAGAACCTCTAAAGAATGTTCTGGTTCAAGCATCACTGCACTTTCCGTAACCTCAAGTATGACCTTATCCCCTTCGATAGACCACATATTTAATGCGCTTTTTATCATTTGAATAATATTGGGATCGTATAATATAGCAGCAGATAAATTAACGGCAATTTGAAAGCCAGACCATTTGGAACACCATTGTTGTGCCTGTTTAAAGGCTACGTTCAATGACCAGACAGTTAAGTCCATAATCTGGCCTGTCGATTCAGCAATCGGGATGAAAACATCCGGGGGAACCGACCCCATCATGGAATTAGTCCATCGCATTAAACATTCGGCGCCACATATTTCATTTTTTTGTAAATCAATTTTTGGCTGGTATAGAAGAGATAATTCAAACTTATCAATAGCTTTATCAAGTTCTTTGCTAATCTCTACGTTGGAATATCCTTTGAAAATACTCTGTGTAGAAAAAAAACTATAGTCCTTTACTTCGCTGACCGCTTTGGCAAGTGCCGTATCTGCGCAAATTAATAATTGTTCTGCATCACGGGCATCATCAGGGAAAAGGGCTGCCCCTATTGAAACTTTGGCATAAACCTGTTCATTTTTTATAAGAAAAGGATTTGATAAGTCTCTCAGGATTTTATTGATAGCTAATAAAATATGATTTTTGTTTAAAATGTCTTTTAATAATATTGCAAATTCATTATTACCTATACGAATAATCAAATCTGCTTTTGGGAAAACTTCATGGATGAATAAAGAAAACCTGGACATAAAGTCATCTCCATTTTCATAACCATGTATTATATTAACATCGTGTAATGAAACCACTCTTAGAACAAGGAGCCCACTGGATGTATTGTTATCCTTACTGAGGAGTAATTCTTTACCTAGCTGATCCAGGATGCTGCTGCGAGAACGAATTGCGTATTCATTTCTATTTTCAGGCATGTGGTCTACGGCTTAACTCTATTCAAGACTATTTATAAGTAGAATTTTTCTGCATCAAGTCCATAGGCATTATTTTCAAGTATGTGGACAATAGATATCGGGTTCCTATCGCTATCTTCAAGTTCTGTAAGTAAATCCATAATAGGGAAATAGTCATTGGACTTCTTGTCCTTATTCAGCAATACCATCACTTTTGGTCTTAAACGCCTGACCTTATTCTGTTGAATAACAACACAAACTTCACCAGTCGATAACTCAACCAGCGTTCCAGCCGGGTATGAGCCAAGGCATTGTATAAAATGTTCAACAAGTTCTTCTTTAAAGTCTATGTTTCGGCGTAAATAAAGCTGATTAACGACTTCGCCATGTTTCATCCCTTTTGCGAACACTCGCTCACTCGTCATAGCGTGATAACAATCAACCAGACCCGCAATACTTGCAAACAATGATATTCCCGCGTCTTTTTTCCCTTTAGGGTAACCATTACCATCATAACGTTCATGGTGGTCTCGCGCTATTTCGATGGTAGAAGAGCTTACCCCTTCTGTTTTAGATAACAACTCTACACTATCAGCAACGTGAGCTTTGATCATTTGATGCTCTTCGTCGTTTAATGATTCCGTTTTAGTTAAGATATCGGATGACAACTTCATTTTTCCTATATCAAAAAGTAATATCCCAATTGCAAGTTCTTCTACTTCATCCTTAGAAAGGCCAAGTTCTTTACCAAGTGCTACAGCAAGAATAGAGCAACTAATCATGTGATGATAAGTATAATCATCTTTACCTTTTAATTTGGTTAGCAGTAAATATGCATCTGGATTATTTGAAATACCTTCGACGACTGTATTAAGCTGATCTTGTAGAAGATTAATCTGAAGCTCTCCGCCGGAGAGAATGTTATCCATCGCAATCGTGAATTCGTCAGCGAGTTTATTGTAATTATTCCTCGCTATGTACAGTGTTTCTTTAATTTTCTCAACTTGGGATAATTTCTTTTGAAGGGGAGAGGCTTCCAAATATTGATCGGCACCTTTCCCCCGTTCGATATCAATGAAGACATGCTTACATTGCTTATCGAGTTGCTCAATCGTCTCTTGATCATTAATCAAAAAGCCTTGAAATAGAAAATCAGTTTCGCCCCATGGGCGATCAAGGCGTGAGACATACATACCACGTTTCAGGAAATCTGTACTAACACATTTTTCTAACATAATGATTTTGAATAGAACAGGTGAACCAGCTTGATTAACATTTTTATATTACTTAATCCTTAGGCTGATCTCACGCCTCAAATCTAAAGGATTGAATATTATAAAGCAATTTTTAGGTCTACCACAGCTTTAGCCAGGCAGCGGCAGTCTTTGAGAATTATTTGGTATAACGAATCAACTGATCAGCTAAACTTATATTGCTGGAATGTTCAAAACCTGGCCGACCCGGATCCTATCGCTTTTCAATTGGTTGGAATCACGTAATGTATTCATACTGACTTTATAGCGTTGGGCAATGCCTGAAAGTGTATCCCCACGCGTAATAACATATTTTTGATTTGCAGCACTCGCAAGTAATGTTCCCTCAGGGGCATGGTTCCTGAAATAATCTTTCAGCCCACTCAACATTGCTTTTGCGAGTTTAGTTTGATACGCCTTACCTTTTAATTTTCTCTCTTCCTCAGGATTCGATATATAGGCCATCTCAACCAGTATCGAAGGAATGTCCGGAGACTTTAGAACTGCAAAGCCTGCCGATTGCACATGCTTTTTATGCGTCTTGCCGAGTTTTTTCAGACCAGACAGGACTCTGTCAGCAACACCGATGCTGGCTTCAAGACTGGCAGTTTGAGAAAGATCGAGCAATACGGACGCCAGAACATCGTCTTTATCATCAAGACTGACACCACCAATTAGATCAGCAGCATTTTCACGCTCGGCTAACCACTTGGCTGCTTCACTACTTGCCCCTCTGTTGGAGAGGATATAAACAGATGAGCCCCTTACCTTTGGATCCTTAAAGGCATCCGCGTGAATAGAGATGAATAGATCCGCCTTGTGCCTCCTTGCTTTCCCAATTCTCTTGCGTAGACTGAGAAAATAATCACCTTCCCTGATAAGTACGGCCTTCATGCCATATTCCTGATTGATTAAATTGGCCAAATTCCTGGCTATCTTCAGCGTAACATCCTTTTCGCGCAGACCATTTGGTCCCGTCGCGCCAGGGTCATCTCCCCCGTGACCTGCATCGATCGCAATAACAACATCCTTTGATCTTTTATTGTCCGCCTGTGTCATTACCTGGATGGCACCTTTTTGATTATTTTCATCATATAGATCGACAACCAGGCGATGGCCATATTGACTGTTAGGCTGTAACAGGAAACTTCGCATTTCGATGTTCTTCTTTAAATCAAAGACAACACGTAAATCAGAAGACCCTCTTTCGGCACTTCGAATATTTTTCAAATATTTATCTGCGCTGATGGGCTGGCTAATAGCCATACGGATAGCCTGGCTGATTTTTGCATTACGAATATCAACGACAAGACGATGTGGTTTGTCGAGTAATTCCAAGCTGTGCTCAACCGGGCCTGAAACATCGAAAACCACCCGCGTGTTATCAGGCGCTGCCCAGATACGGACATTCTGCATGGTTACCTGCTCCGCAAACACAGAGATTGGCAACATGAAACACAAAATTAAACACAGTCTACGCATGACCTTAAAACCCTGAATTTTCCTGATATTGTCTTTGTTATTTGATTGTTACTTGAATAATTTCAAGTTTTATCTAGAAAATCAACCTATATCACTGTTTTATAGGAAATAGTATGGGAAAAATCAAGTTTTCAGGGGTGTCAAAAAGAACGGATAATTTCCTTTCCTGAAGGAGTTTTGGCATCTAACGAGACATTTCTGTGATCATCCTGATATTGAATGTGTATATGTATATCCGGCGTAGCCAGAAATTCCGCAGCTTTTTCTGGCCATTCAACCAGGCATATAGCCTCTCCGGAGAAATAATCGCGTATACCGAGCGACTCGAGTTCTTCCGGATCATTAAGTCGGTAAAGATCAAAATGGAATATCTCCAGATCGTTGATCAGGTAGGGTTCAACAAGGGTATAGGTCGGGCTTTTAACGATTCCCTGGTATCCGAGACCATTCAAAAAGCCCCTGATCAGTGTTGTCTTACCCGCGCCAAGTTCTCCCTGCAGGAACAGCTTGCTCCCGGGAACACAGAAACTGGCTAATTTCCGACCTAGTGCCTCCATGGCAGACGCATCGACAATGTCAAGCTGGAGCATTAACTAATCGTCGTATCCATGGCATCAAGTCGCTGGCCAACATACCACGTTCACCATCAACGGCGGCCTTATCTGCAGCAGTCGCGTGGAGACATACACCTAATCGTGCCGCATCTCCGGCATCAAGACCCTGAGCTAATAGACCTGCAATAATACCTGTCAGAACATCGCCCATCCCCCCACTGGCCATCCCCGGGTTGCCGGCTGAACAGATTGAGATGTTTCCCTCGCCATCGGCAATAATGCTGCCACTGCCTTTCAGTACGATAATACCGCCATATTTTTTCTGGATTTTCCTGGCAGCAGAAATACGATCTGATTGAATATCATTGGAATCACAGTTTAACAATCGTGCTGCTTCACCCGGATGAGGTGTCAAGATCCAGCGATCAGAAGAGACCGGTTCCTGCGCAAGTATATTTAAGGCATCTGCATCGACGACCAATGGTAAATTGCTCTCCAACACTTTGGAAAATAATGAGCCCCCCCAATTTGATTGACCAAGACCCGGCCCGATGGCCACGGACCTGGCCGTTTCCA
>JACZSJ010000126.1 GCA_022574295.1 Pseudomonadota bacterium | reverse complement strand
ACAGAGAGGATTGAGAAAGAATTTGACGGGATGTGGCTCAGCAGCTTGACGGATTCCACTGCAAAAGGCAAGCCTGACATTGAATGTGTGGATTTGACCTCGAGGATGAACACTTTGAATGATATACTGGAGGTAACCACAAAACCTATCATATATGATGGAGATAGTGGGGGAATAACCGAGCACTTTGTGTTTATGGTTCGAACGCTGGAGCGGCTGGGTGTTTCGGCGGTGATTATAGAAGATAAAAAAGGATTGAAAAATTGAGTAAAAGACGTGTTGTAGTCACTGGCCTGGGCATGCTGACACCCGTTGGCAATAATGTCACAGATACCTGGAATAATATTCAGAATGGTGTCAGCGGCATAGGCTTGATAGAACATTTTGATACCTCTGATTTTTCTGTACGTATTGGTGGATCAATCAGGGATTTTGATGTGTTAGATTATATCCCCCGTAAAGACGCAAAAAAAATGGATCCTTTCATTCATTATGGAATGGCTGCGGGGAGCCAGGCCATTGAAGATTCCGGTATTGAAATCACCGAGGAAAATGCACACAGGATAGGGGTCGCTGTTGGCTCGGGGATTGGGGGCCTGGCGGGTATCGAAAAGGGTACAGAACAATTTCTAAATGGGGGGCCTCGTAAAATTTCTCCATTCTATGTACCTAGTAATATCATCAACATGATTTCAGGCAACCTTTCGATTAAATACGGCGCAAAGGGCCCTAATTTTGCCATTGTAACGGCCTGTACCACCGGGACACACAACATCGGCGATGCAGCCAGGTTGATTGAATATGGTGACGCTGATGTCATGGTTGCAGGTGGCGCTGAAATGGCCAGCGCACCAACATGTTTGGCTGGTTTTGCCTCAGCAAAGGCATTGTCTACAAGAAATGATGATCCACAGGCTGCCAGTCGT
Source organism: Pseudomonadota bacterium (assembly GCA_022574295.1). Classification (GTDB taxonomy): domain Bacteria; phylum Pseudomonadota; class Gammaproteobacteria; order Eutrophobiales; family Eutrophobiaceae; genus SMWN01. Next base: position 2,962 of record JACZSJ010000126.1, on the reverse strand, counting down.
CCCTGGGACAAAGACAGAGATGGTTTTGTCCTCAGTGATGGTGCTGGGGTGCTGGTATTGGAAGAGTATGAACATGCAAAAAAACGTGGCGCGAAGGTTTATGCCGAGCTGATTGGTTACGGTATGAGCGGTGATGCATATCACATGACTGCGCCATCGAAAGATGGGAATGGGGCAGCGCGGTGTATGGAAAATGCACTGAATAACGCAGGACTAAATCCTGAACAAATTGATTACATCAATGCCCACGGGACTTCTACGCCTGCAGGTGATGTTGTAGAAACGCGGGCCATAAAACGTGTCTTTGGTGCTAATGCCGGTAATCTGGCAATCAGCTCCACCAAATCTATGATCGGCCACTTGCTGGGTGCGGCGGGGGGTGTAGAAGCTGTTTTTTCTGTGCTTGCAATTCGTGATCAAGTGGCGCCACCGACGATTAATCTGGACAACCCCGACCCTGAATGCGATCTGGATTTTGTGCCGCATGAGGCACGACAGATGAAAATAGATACAGTCTTATCAAATTCTTTTGGATTTGGTGGGACCAACGGAACATTGATATTCAGGCGCGTTGAATAAATCAGAAAATTAGCCCAAAAATATAAGCCAAGAAAAATTAGCCAAGAAAAATATTTCAGGCAACATCATGTTTCTCTTAAATGGAAAGAGTACAGACAACATAAATCTTCATGACAGGGGCTTACACTACGGTGATGGCCTGTTCGAAACGATTGCGGTGATTGATCAGCGACCGTTACTCCTGGAAAAACACCTTGAAAGATTGATGTCAGGATGCGAAAGACTAAAGATTGATTTCGATGATGTTGCTATTCTCGAATCAGAGCTTGATGATCTTTGTAAGGATCAGGATCGTGCCGTTTTAAAAATCATCATCACCAGTGGGGCAGGAGGCAGGGGGTATCAAAGGACTGGTGCAGGCACGAAACCGACCAGGTTGCTCGCCATAACTCCCTGGCCAGAATACCCAGACACGCTGTTATCTCAGGGGATCAATGTTCATTTGTGTTCTACCAGGCTTGGACATAATCCGGGACTGGCTGGCATCAAGCATTTAAACAGACTGGAACAGGTGCTGGCTCGTAACGAATGGGAGGGTACTGACATCACGGAAGGCCTGATGCTGGATATCGACACGAATGTGATTGAAGGCACCATGAGTAATATTTTTGCCATTTATCCCGATAAGGAATTACGAACGCCAGATCTTTCATTCTGCGGGATTGAAGGAATTGTACGGCAATACCTATTGGATCACTGTAAGGAATTTTCTTATGAGTGTGAAGTTTGCCAGATGTCACTGGATGATCTTTATACGGCCAGTGAAATATTTTTTTGTAATAGTATTGCAGGCATCTTACCAGTGAGACAGTTAGGCGAACACAAATTTTCTTCTCAACAGGCCACAAATGAGATTAAAAAGATTCTGATATCACAGGGAATCATCGCTCCGCCGTGAAGCGCATTTTGTTATTACTTTTTATCCTGTCATTCATTGCAGGAGGGCTGGCAGCAGGGTGGTTTTGGCGGGACATGCAGGCGCAACTGGATGCACCAATTAATATCACCGCGCCCATCTCTTTAACCTACACAATCAAACCAGGCATGAACCTGAAACAAGTTGCTCAGGATTTAACGCAACGTGGAATATTGAATCATCCGTACTATTTCATGCTTGAAGGGCGATTACAGGGCAATGAATCACGACTCAAGGCAGGTGAATACCTGCTAAAACCAGGGGTAACACAAAGACAATTGTTGGAGCTATTTGTTGCAGGGAAGGTTGTGCAACATTCTCTGACATTGATCGAAGGCTGGTCATTCAGGCAATTAATGGATGAGGTGGTCAGTAATGGAACACTGGTACAAACGTTATCGAATATCGATAGTAAAACTGTCATGGCAGCGTTATCTGTCCCGGAAATACACCCGGAGGGAAGGTTTTTCCCGGATACTTATCATTTCCCAATCGGCATGACAGATATTGAATTTTTGCATAGAGCCTATGTAAGGATGGAACGCGTTCTTGAAGATGAATGGCAACAAAGGCAGGAAGGCTTACCCTATAAGACATCTGATGAAGCATTAATCATGGCATCCATCATTGAGAAGGAGACTGCTGTTGCTAAAGAACGCGCTGCAATCGCAGGTGTGTTTGTCAGAAGGCTGCAAAAGGGTATGAAATTACAGACGGACCCAACGGTCATTTATGCCATGGGAGATGATTATCACGGGAATATACGTCGCCAGGATTTAAAGATAGATTCGCCGTACAATACGTATTTTTATACGGGGTTGCCGCCAACGCCCATCGCATTACCCGGTGTCGAAGCAATCCATGCAGCGCTTCATCCTGAGGCTGGTGAGACTTTGTATTTTGTTGCAAAAGGTGACGGGTCACATTATTTTTCAAAAACATTGAAAGAGCACAACCGTGCCGTCGCTAGATACCAGTTAGGACAATAACTCATTCATGAAACCATCAGGAAAAGGTCTACTGATTACATTGGAAGGTATTGAAGGTGCCGGTAAAAGTAGCCATATCCAGTTTATTGCTGAGCAAATACAACAAGCAGGTAGAGATGTGCTGTTAACACGTGAACCAGGCGGGACAAATCTGGGTGAAGGGATACGTGATCTTTTGCTAATAAAAAATGAAGAGTCCATGTTCGAAGAGACTGAACTGCTTTTGATGTTTGCGGCCAGAGCACAACATGTACAACAAATCATTTTACCTGCTATCAGTGCTGGCAAGATAGTCATCTGCGATAGATTTACCGATTCGAGCTATGCCTATCAGGGAGGCGGGCGAGGCATCTCCCTTGAAAAAATACAACAACTTGAGAAATGGGTATTTTCTGGGGATCTGTCAGGGTTTAAACCTGAACTTACCCTGCTTCTGGATCTGTCAGTGGAAACAGGACTGTCTCGTGCCAGGGATGGA
>JACZSJ010000125.1 GCA_022574295.1 Pseudomonadota bacterium | reverse complement strand
GTTTATATGCTTGCTTCGACAAGTACGCCTTGTTTCCGACCAAGTGGAAGGCAGGTCAAGCGCCTACCCTTCATCCCCTGATGGGCAAGCATTTACAATCGTAATTTTATTCACTAAATAAGGATGTTCTGAAAGGATATTCTGAAACAGAATAATCCCACTGAGGAAAGCGGGATAAATCTTTGATTAAATTGGCTCCTCGGGACGGGCTCGAACCGCCGACCTAGTGATTAACAGTCACCCGCTCTACCAACTGAGCTACCGAGGAATAGGAATCGCGCATGTTACTGATGTGATGAATGTCGGTCAACTACTGCGTATATAAAAAATGACTAATTCTTTATGTCATTCCATAGAAGGCGGAATCTAGTTATGTACAGTGCAATATTCGAGTATGGATTTCCGCTTTCGCGGGAATGACGGGCTTAAAAGAAACTGCCATTTATGTCAGGGCCTTTTCCAGTCGTTCCATGCCTTTCTGCAGGTTTTCCATACTGGTTGCAAATGAGAGTCGTATGTATCCCGGGGCACCAAATGCAGAGCCGGGCACCATGGCAATCTCTCCCTGTTCCAGGAGATATTCAGCAAGTTCAATATCATTATTGATATTCTCCATACGATCAATGACCCCCTGAAAATTCGGGAAGAGATAGAAAGTGCCTTCAGATGCGTGACATTCTATGCCCTCAATCTTATTCAGTTGCTCGTGGACAAAATCGTGACGTTCCTTGAAAATCTTGTTGCTTGTGTTGATATAGGACTGGTCACCTTCAAGGGCTGCCTGTGCAGCTACCTGGGAAATCGATGTCGGGTTCGAGGTGCTTTGCGATTGAATTTTCTTCATTGCCTGAATCAGAGAGGCTGGACCGCCTGCGTAGCCAATACGCCATCCAGTCATGGAATAAGCCTTGGATACGCCATTTAATACAACGGTATGGTCGTACAGATCAGGACAAACATTGACAATATTTTGAAAGGATTCCTGACCCCATAGAATATGCTCATAAATATCATCGGTGGCGATAACGATGTCTGGGTGGTTGGCCAGCACCTTGCCCAGAGAGGCGAGCTCATCTGGTGTATAACAAACGCCCGTGGGGTTTGACGGGCTGTTCAGAATGAACAGTCTGGTTTTACTGGTGATTGCAGCCTGTAATTGTTCGGGGGTGATCTTTAGGTTCCCTTCGGCATTGGTTTTGATGATCACGGTTTCTGCACCGGCCAGTTTGGCCATGTCTGGATAGGATACCCAGTAGGGCGCAGGGATAATCACTTCATCACCGGCATTCAACAGGGCCTGCATCAGGTTATACAGACTATGTTTACAGCCACAGGAGACCAGTATTTGATCTGTACTGTACTCAAGGTCATTTTCCCTTTTAAACTTCTGGATAATGGCCTGAATTAAGCCTGCGGTACCACCCACGGCTGTATATTTGGTAAAGCCTTCATTAAGTGCCTGAATCGCTGCTTGCTTGATGTGTTCAGGGGTGTCGAAGTCAGGTTCACCAGCACCAAGACCGATGATATCCCGTCCTTCGGCCCTTAATTGTCCTGCTTTTGCAGAAACAGCAAGTGTTGGCGAAGGCTTGATACTGGCAGCGCGTTGAGAGATCTTTACGTCCAATTTTATTCCTCTAATTCTGTTGGTAATTTAAAGGCGTGTAATATACTGGAAACGAGGCTTTCAACAAACACCTAATGAGCAAAGAATTCAAGTTATTTTCAGAGTATCAACCGGCCGGAGATCAGCCTGCTGCGATACAGGCATTGGTACAGGGTCTGGATGATGGTCTGGCCCATCAAACCCTTCTGGGTGTGACAGGCTCTGGCAAGACCTATTCCATTGCTAATGTTATCCAGGAGTGTCAGCGACCTACCTTGATACTTGCACATAATAAGACGCTTGCGGCCCAGCTCTACGGTGAAATGAAAGAGTTTTTTCCTGAAAATGCGGTCGAGTATTTCGTTTCCTATTATGACTATTATCAACCGGAGGCTTATGTCCCGGCAAGTGATACCTATATAGAGAAGGATGCCTCGATTAACGAACATATCGAGCAGATGAGGTTATCTGCAACCAAGGCGCTGCTCGAACGGCCAGACACAATCATAGTCGCAACGGTTTCTGCGATTTATGGTCTGGGTGATCCCAAAACCTATCTGAGCATGGTCATGCATCTGGATGTTGGTGATCAAGTTGACCAACGTCATTTGTTACGCCGCCTGGCAGAAATTCAATATAAGCGAAATGATGTCGAATTACATCGGGGAACCTATCGCGTTCGAGGCGATGTTATTGATATTTTTCCGGCTGAATCTGAACGCAATGCCATTCGTGTGGAATTATTTGACGAAGAGATTGAGAGCCTGGCCTGGTTTGATCCTTTGACCGGCGAAGTTCTGAATAAGATACCAAGAATCACCATCCACCCTAAATCGCATTACGTGACCCGGAGACAGGTGCTTCTGGATGCGGTTGAAGAAATTAAAGTGGAACTCAAGGAGCGGCTGAAACAACTCATCGAGCTCAATAAACTGGTTGAAGCACAACGTCTTGAACAGCGCACCCGGTTCGATATTGAGATGATCATGGAGATTGGTTATTGCTCTGGAATAGAAAATTATTCACGATATTTGTCTGGACGAGCTGCGGGTGAGCCGCCGCCCACCTTGTTTGATTATCTGCCCTCTGATGCGCTGCTGGTGGTTGATGAGAGTCATGTCACTATTCCTCAGCTCGGTGGTATGTATCGTGGGGACCGATCAAGAAAGGAAAATCTTGTGGAATATGGATTCCGTCTGCCGTCCGCGCTGGATAACCGGCCCTTGCGATTTGATGAGTTTGAAAAACTTGCACCGCAAACAATTTATACTTCTGCGACGCCCGGTAAATATGAAGAACGCTACTCAGACAATACGGTTGAGCAACTGGTCAGGCCAACAGGACTGCTTGATCCTGTTGTAGAAATCAGGCCGGTTGAAACACAAATTGACGATTTACTCTCCGAGATCAATCTCAGGGCCAGGGTAAATGAGCGTGTATTGGTCACCACATTGACCAAGCGAATGGCTGAAGATCTCACAGATTATTTTAGTGAACACGATGTTCGTGTTCGTTATATGCATTCAGATATAGATACCATTGAAAGAGTTGAAATCATACGGGATTTACGTCTGGGGGAGTTTGATGTGTTAGTCGGGATCAACCTGCTACGTGAAGGCCTGGATATTCCTGAAGTCTCTCTGGTTGCCATACTGGATGCCGATAAAGAAGGTTTCTTGCGCTCCGAGACTAGCCTGGTGCAAACAATGGGACGCGCTTCCAGACATATCAATGGCAAAGCTATTCTTTATGCAGCTAAGACAACGGGTTCCATGCAGCGCGCGATTGATGAAACCAGTCGTCGCCGTATCAGGCAGGAGCAATTCAATCGGGACAACAATATTGTCCCGAAAGGTATTCTTAAAGCAGTAACGGATATCATGGTGGGCGCTCGTAGTGGGCGGTCGAAAGGGCGGCAACATCTTGATAAAGTTGCAGAGCAAGCGGGAGACTATTCAGTATTAACACCTGAGTTGGTGACGAAAAGGATAAAACTGCTGGAAGAACAAATGTATCATCATGCAAGGGACCTTGAATTTGAAGAGGCGGCCAGCTTAAGAGATGAAATAAAACGTCTCCGGGATCATGGGCTTGGCTTGTCAGACCTTAAAACCGGCTGATAGAGTTTTTTTTCACTACTGTCCCATTAACCCATTTTCGTCATAGCGGGAACCGCGTAGCGGTTATCCGGTATCCAGCAGTAATTGATTTAAGGAACTTCTGATTAGGTTCCAAATTACATTAAATCGTCATTCTGGCGCATGCCAGAATCTAGTCAAAACAATAACTTACTGGATGCTGGTATTCACCA
>JACZSJ010000006.1 GCA_022574295.1 Pseudomonadota bacterium | reverse complement strand
TATCCAGTAATTATTTAAGTAATGGCTTCACCTTTTACGGTGAGTTACTTCTTGTTGCTCACCCCACAAGAAGTAACCAAGAAAGAGGGTGCCCGGATGCCTTGGTCTTCGACTCCCAAAATTATGTGTTAACGCTTACGCGTCGCTCACAGGCTCATCCCTGATCCGGTGAGCTAAAGCGTATATCCCTATACGCTTTCCGCTATCGTTAACTCACAATTTGGCAAGGCATAACGGGACTTGATCCCCTTGTTATGTGCATATTCAATCCATGCCTCACCGTTGGAACATATTGATTGCTTCCTCAATACTGTACCTCCTGTTAGATATATTAACGCTCTTGCCTACAAAGCCTTGTACAGAGAAATACCAACTACCTTTGTTTTGTTGGATTTTAAATTTGTATTGCCAATATTCTTTGGGATAACGATAGGTATTTACCGGCTCACCATGACTGAGCATTTCAAAGAATTCGTGCCAAGGTATAATAAAAATGTCGCGCAGGCTATCTCCATGCCCACCACAAATAAGCACATAATCACCAGACTCCGATAATTTCTTTGGATCAACTCCTTGAAAATATAACGAACGATCTGTATTGAACGTTACCGATTTACTGAAACACTTATTTCCACCAACAAGCATCGTTTCTGGCCATCCGTTAACTCGGATTGAAATATCACAAATGACGCCTTTTGCAGTTACTTCATCACAAAATAATTCTGCCCACTTCATAGCTTATTAGATATTTCTAAACTTAGAACAGGGAGATTCTCTTGCACATAGCACCATAGCCGAACAAGAAGAGCCTCCTTCCTTGGTCCAATTCCGATTCTACAGTTGCGGAATGCTCATGCTTTCTATTTTGCTCTAACTGCATGTAGTGTTTTGGCAATAATTCCGAATATGGAACGCCTTCACTGAATTCAACAGTTATCCAAAGATTCTCCGCCGGGCCACCGTTGTAATATTTCTGGAAAGAAACGACGTTAGGACCTTCCCAAATGCCCCCGCTGTAATGCTCTTCTCTAAATTTGTTGCCCTTATATTCCCAAATTTTCGCGCCAACCTTATTAGCTCCAGATTGATAGATAAACTTGTCTACTAATGTCCCGTTTTTTTCTAGGTTATCCCGTACTTGTAATTTTAGGCGCTTTGCTCCTTGTGAGTAATCAAGGTCAAAAGACAGTAACCATAATCCCGCCGGAGTACTGCTCAAATGCTCTTTAGGCAAACTTATCACGACGTGCTTAGAGCCATCGGAACAAGCTGATGCGATAGTAATAATGAGGCCATAAAAAGGAATCAAGAAGTGCCTCTGTGTAAGGGCGTTCACTTTCATAGTATTCACATAACTATATTTTAAGGGACTGTTTGTCCGATAAAGTGTCATAGGTAATTAAAGTAGGCATGGTGAAAACTCCATTGTTCTTTGGTATTGAGAACCGTTTTAGTATAGACAATTTTTATTGGGGCGCTTTTTTAAAACCCCTTATATCGTGCCGAGGAAGGAAGTAGTGATAGGGATATCTGCACAGGACGTGCAGATAAGCGGCTCCATGACAGGATGTTATGTAGGTGCGTACCCGTAAACACTGCTGACTGACGAGGGTATCCGCAGGACATGATATCGGAGTGTCTTTTTTTCTTGGGTACTTCATTTTTGGACAAGCAAAAAAGAAGTACCTCGCCGGTTAAAGGCGAAACCAAATATTAAAAGACAACTGCTCTTATCAGAATACTGGATTACTAAGCAAGTATGAAAGAAGATTTTGTTTACTGGATACCGGCTCAAGACCGGTATGACGAATGCCGGTCAAAGGCGAAACCATGCGTTAAATTAGAAACAAATCAGAAAAAACTACCCCTACTCCCCTGCGATCATCATATTCTCAATCAAAACCGATCCAGTGAGAATATTTCCACGCGGATCAATATCGTTTCCGATGTGAACTATTTGTTTGTACATTTCAGTGAGATTACCAGCGACGGTGATCTCTTCGACTGGATACTGAAGTTCGCCGTTCTCAACCCAAAAACCAGAAGCACCGCGTGAGTAGTCTCCGGTAATTTGATTGACGCCGAAGCCAATCATATCGGTGATGAATAAACCAGTATCCATTTGTTTGATCAGCGCATCCAGATCGTGTTCACTGGTGTCAATGGTGAGGTTATGCACGCCGCCTGCGTTGGCGGTAGGTTTTAGGCCAAGCTTTCTTGCAGAATAGCTACTGAGTACATAACCCTGCAAGATGCCATCAACGATCAGATCACGGTTTTTTGTCGCAAGGCCTTCATTGTCAAAGGGTGCACTGCCGAGGGCCCCTTGCAGATGGGGTTGTTCATGGATATGAATATGGTCGGCAAATATCTGTTCATCTATTTTATCCAGCAGGAAGCTGGCCTTGCGATAAAGACTGCCACCGGAGATCGCGGTCACAAATGCGGAAAACAAGCCAGAGGCAACCGGGGCTTCAAAGATCACCGGGCATTGTCTGGTGGATAATTTTTTTGCATCCAGACGCTGTGTTGTTCTCTTTGCAGCTTCTTTGGCAATATCATGAATATTTTGCAGATTATTTTTATTGCGGGCCTTGCTATACCAGCCATCTCGCTGCATTCCGTGACTGGTTTCTGCGATGACTGTGCAATCAATGGTGTGACTTGACCAGTGCCAGCCATCAATAAAGCCATGCGAATTGCCATAAAAATGATTGCCGGAATAAGTACTGACAGAGGTGCCATCAGAATTATTGATACGTTTATCTTCGCTTCTGGCGATAGCTTCACATTCAACGGCCAGCTGAATGGCATCCTCTGCAGAGATCTCCCAGGGATGATACAGATCCAGATCAGGGGATTCTGTTGCCATGAGTTCAGCATCCGGTAGACCGGCGAACTCGTCTTCACTGGTAAATTTGGCAATATTACAGGCCGCTGTAACCGTTTCTTTGATCGCATCCTCAGCAAAATCAGAGCTGCTGGCATTGCCTTTTTTGTTGCCGATAAAGACAGTGACGCCGAGGCCTTTGTCTCGTTCATGTTCTATCTTTTCTACTTCACCCAGCCGTGTTGTGACAGTTAGCCCGGCACCGGTACCAATGTCTGCTTCTGCTGCTGTGGCCCCCTGTTTTTTGGCCTCTTCGAGAATGTTCAGGATGATTCCTGAGAGTTCTTTGGTTTCCTGTTCTGTACGACAACTCATTCGTGTATTTAACCCGGTTGAAAAATAAGGGCGAATATTAACATCCGTATACCCAAACTACTTGGAAAATATAGGTTTCAGCGAGACGATAGGTCACCTTGCCCTGCGGCAGCCAGTGCAGCGTTGCAACTCTTATGAAGGACTAGTCATTCACTGCGCGTTGCTCTGACTGTCACTCTGAACTCTGAATCCTGCATTTCCAAGTAGTTTGGGTATAAAGGCCGAAGGTTTGTTAAAATCTCTCGCCATGGATGTTTCTCTGGTTTTAGATACCCTGAATGAATCTCAACGTGAAGCCGTTGCTGCGCCTCCCGGAAATATCATGGTACTGGCAGGTGCCGGCAGCGGGAAAACACGCGTACTGGTGCATCGCATCGCCTGGTACATACAAACCGGCCAGTCCAGTCCTTTTGGCATCATGGCAGTGACCTTCACCAACAAGGCTGCGGCTGAAATGCGTTCGCGTATTGAAACATTATTAGATGCCCCTGCGGGGGGCATGTGGGTGGGGACTTTTCATGGGCTGACCCATCGCATCCTGCGCGCGCATTGGCAAGAAGCCGGCCTGCCTCAGAGTTTCACCATACTGGACAGTGATGATCAGTACCGCACCATTCGTCGTGTGCTTCGCGCCATGGAAATAGACGAGTCGAGTTTCCCCCCAAGAGAAGTGCAATGGTTTATCAATGCACGAAAGGATGAAGGATTAAGGCCACAACATATTGATGATCACGGTGATCAGACCCTGTACCGGATGATTCGGATCTATCAGGCCTATGAAGATGTCTGCAACCGTTCCGGGGTCGTCGATTTTGCTGAACTGTTACTACGCGCGCATGAGCTATTTCGTGATCAGAAAAATATTCTGGAACAATATCGTCAGCGTTTCAAATATGTATTGGTCGATGAGTTCCAGGATACCAATTCCCTGCAATACGCCTGGTTGAGATTGCTGATCGGCGATAAGGGGAATCTGTTTGCGGTTGGCGATGACGATCAGTCGATCTATAGCTGGCGAGGTGCGCGTGTCGAGAACATGCAACAATTTAAAAAGGATTTTTCAAACCCTCTGTTGATCAAGCTCGAACAAAATTATCGTTCAACCGCAAATATATTGAATGCAGCCAATGCACTGATTACCAATAATAATTCACGTCTTGGCAAGCGGTTGTGGACGGAGGGTGAGAGTGGCGAGAAGATCGCTTTATACAACGGCTATAATGAACATGATGAAGCCCGCTATGTGGTTGAACAAATCTCGGACTGGCAGTGCAAAACAGGTCATTACAAAGACAGTGCCGTTTTATATCGTGTTAGTGCCCAGTCTCGTGTCATTGAAGAGGCACTGATGCGTGTCAGCATTCCCTATCGTGTTTACGGTGGTATGCGTTTCTATGAACGTGCTGAAATAAAAGATGCCCTGGCCTATGTGCGGCTGTCAACGTTCCAGGATGACGATGTCTCATTTGAACGTATTATTAATACCCCCACCCGAGGGATCGGCCAACGTACCGTCGAAGAACTAAGAAGTATTTCCCGTCAGGAAAAATGTTCATTGTGGCAAGCAGCGCAAAGTATTTTACGAGATAAATCATTAAGTGCACGTGCCTTGAATGCGTTAGAAGTTTTTGCTCAGTTGATCACACATATGGGTGGTAACAAAGGACTGCCTTTGGATGAAGCAGTTGATAACGTGATTAAGGTCAGTGGACTGATTGAGCATTATCGTAAAGAAAAGGGCGAACGTGGGTTGGCACGTATCGAAAACATGGAAGAGCTCGTTACCGCCGCAGGTGAGTTTAATGCAGAGGATGAGGAACTGGAGGGGATGGAGCCCTTGCAGGCATTTCTTGCCCACGCTGCGCTAGAGTCAGGTGAAACTCAGGCAGATGCTCACTCTGATTGCGTAAATTTAATGACCTTACATTCTGCCAAGGGTCTGGAATTTCCTAATGTCTATCTGGTTGGCATGGAGGAAGGTCTGTTCCCACATCAGCGCAGTATGGGAGATTTGACACAGTTAGAAGAGGAAAGACGACTCTGTTATGTTGGCATTACCCGTGCAGAAAAGGCACTGACAATAACTTATACGCAGCATCGGCGTTTGCATGGACAGGATTACTATCCGCAACCCTCACGTTTTATTAACGAGCTACCTGCGGAGTTGATCAACGAAGTGCGTATGGGAGGATCGATTGTCGAACCAATGTTTGTCAGGACAAAACAAGGTGGCGTTGTCACTGCAGGGTCTGATGCAGACAAGGGGACTTATACGTTAGGGCAAAGGGTATCTCATGCGAAATTTGGCGAGGGTGTCATCCTGAATCTGGAGGGATCAGGGGGAAACACACGAGTTCAGGTCAATTTCGAACAGGCAGGGAGTAAATGGTTGGTGGCAGAATACGCTAATCTGGAAACTGCCTGAGAAAATTCAAAAGAATAAAAAAAGCAGGAAACATTATGTTCAAACAATCTCGAATAATATTTTTTAGTTTATGTCTTTTACTTGCAGCGTGCGGAGGAAGCGATAGCGGAGAGACTTCGGCAGGTATACACGAAGCGAATCATCAAATGTTTAAATGGAAAATGGTGACAACCTGGCCACCCAATTTTCCCATCTTCCAGGAAGGTGCCGAGAAATTCGCAGCAGATGTGAAAATCATGAGTCAGGGTCGTTTAGATATTCATGTCTATGCGGGGGGCGAGTTGGTCCCACCTTTACAAGTTTTTGATGCCGTGTCACAGGGAACGATAGAGATGGGTCATGGTTCGCCCTATTATTGGGCAGGCAAGGTCCCTGAAGCGCAATTTTTTTCGTCAGTCCCGTTTGGTATGACCGCAAAAGGGATGAATGCCTGGCTATATCATGGTGGTGGCCTGGATCTCTGGAAGGAGGTCTATGCGCCCTTTAATCTGGTGCCAATGCCGATGGGGAACACGGGCGTACAAATGGGCGGCTGGTTTAATAAAAAGATTGAATCCCTCGATGATATTAAAGGTTTACGTATGCGGATCCCGGGGCTGGGGGGCAAGGTATTCAAACGTGCTGGAGGCAACCCTGTATTGCTAGCAGGCAGTGAGGTCTATACCGCGTTGGAAAGAGGAATGATTGATGCGACTGAGTGGGTAGGACCATTTCACGATATGCGCCTCGGCCTGGATCGGGCAGCAAAATATTATTACTTCCCGGGCTGGCATGAACCGGGGACGGAGTTTGAGTTGATGATTAATAGTCACGCCTGGGCGCAATTGCCGAAGGACTTACAATTGATGGTTGAGACAACCGCTGCGGCTGTGGGCGGATGGATCTATACACAAATGGAATTTCATAATCAGGCATCGTTGAAAGAATTGCGCTCGAAAAAAAATGTTGAAGTACTGGAATTCCCAGCAGAAGTATTGGCAGAATTAAAACGTCTAACCCGGGAAACATTGGACGAAGAGGCGTCTAAAAATGCTAAATTCAAAAAAATATATGATGCTTATACGACATTCAGTGAGAGTTACAAAGACTGGAGCAAGATGTCCGATGAAGCCTATCAAAAGGCGTTAAGAGAGTAAGCCAAATTAATTATTTGATTTTCAATATAGAACGCATAAAGTTCTATTGACTGCTAGACACAATGTAATCAACTGCTGCCTTCACATCATCATCGCTGAGACTTGGGTTACCGCCCTTCGCTGGCATCGGCATGCCTGAACTGCCGGTGTAGCCGTTGATTGCATGTTCGTAGAGTATGTCATTACCTTGTGCTATACGAGGAGCCCAGGCAGCAGCATCCCCTAACTGTGGAATGCCTGGGATGCCGGAGCCATGACATGCAACACATATGCTGCCATAGGCCGTTTTACCTACATGTTCTTCTTCAGCTGCCGCCATTTCAGTACTTTCCTCCATGGCCGGGGCTTCCGGTTCATCCCCTTCTATTTGTACTTTGGCAACTGGAGCAGTGTTTTCCATGACTGCAGCAGTATTGCTCGCCGATATGTCATCCCCACCTCCAAACATTGCTCCCAGTACCATAAAAGTCACCATCAGCACGGACAATCCAATCAGGACGAATGCAAAATTCTTAAAAAAAGCTTTATCTTGTTCTAGACTCATTTTTTATTCTCCAGTGACCAACAGCTCAAAGAATGAGCTTATATTTTAATACGTTGTAATTCTTATTACAGGTAGTATACCTGTACTTATAGCCTGAGAAAACTTCATATATTCAGGTAGTTTGGGTATAGACGCCAGATGGATGAAAAGGTACTCTTTTTGTATCGTGAGAAAAACAAGCGCCCGTAGCTCAGTTGGACGATGTGCAGGATGCACAAGTGTCGTGGTAGGCATGGAGCCGGGAGCGACTAGAGTGAGCAGTGCGAAGCACTGCCTGAGGTTACATCGATATAAATAAACAGGAATTGATTTAAATGCGCCCGTAGCTCAGTTGGATAGAGTGTTGGTTTCCGAAACCAAAGGTCACAGGTTCGAATCCTGTCGGGCGCGCCAATTACTAAAGCCACCCTTTTTAGGTGGTTTTCTTATTTACTGTATTTAAAAGTGTAAATTAAAAAATTTCGACCATAAGACATGCTTAATCCCCAAGAACACCCAACACTCACTTATGCACACAACTGGTCCAATAATATGTTGGAACAAATGCAGAAGCGTCTTTTGCCCTTGGCAGATATAGCACCTGATGTGTCGATTGCAGCCGTCTCTGGTTCGCTGGGCCGTCTTGAAGGGATGGCGCATTCTGATTGCGATCTCATTGTATTGGTTAATGATGAAGCGATTCATGAGCCTTCTCGTTGTCAGAAGGCTATGCAGGCAGTCTGGGATGCGCTGGAGCCACTCGGGTTACCTCTACCAAAATCAAGCGGTATCTATGTAACGCCAGCAAGCCATGGTCAGATTTGTGATTACAGTACCTTGGGCTTGATTGCAGATGACAAAAATATTTTCGGTAAGCGGATGCAGGTATTACTTGATGCCAAACCTGTCTATGGGGAGGATAATTTTCAGAGCTTAATGCAAGGATTGCTGGAACGTTATGCTGCAGGGTTTCTGATTCACGATCAGAAAAAGGAATGGGTTTATCTGCTCAATGATTTAATTCGCTATTTCAGATCTTACTGTGCATGGCATCAGTTTGATTTATCAAATGACCCGATTGATAGTTGGCATATGCGTAATACCAAGTTACGCAATAGTCGAATTCCCATGTTTGCTGCATTAATATTTTTACTGGGGGAATGTAGTAAGGAGAAGAAAGATAAAATTGGCTGGCTGCGTGAGCACCTTTTATTAACACCGATGCAAAGAATAGAAAAAGTTTATCAGTTAAATAATGATAATGGCTTTAATATTTTGCTAGATGCTTACGAAGTATTTATGCAGGGTATGAATTCACCTGAAGTCAGAAATGTGCTTGTCGAAGCCAATCCGAAGACATTGGAAGATCTAAGGGCAATGAATTTCCCCGTATACGATGAACTTCACGACAATTCGGATATTATTATCAGAGAATTAACTCGTTTTGTGCTGGATCGACGAGGTGACTGGAGTGAAGCATTTTACGAATATTTATTATTCTAGATAATCTAGGATTTTTCTTTACCCCATAATTGTTCGAGTCGCTTATCTCTTCCGCAACCGTATCTGTAATATTTATAGCGAATTGGATTTTTTTTGTAATAATCCTGATGGTAATCTTCTGCAGCATAGAAGGTTGATGCCTGGGTAACTTGTGTCACGATCGGTGCTTTGAAAGGTTTGTTTTTGTCAAGCTCAGCCTTTGATGCATACGCCAGACGTTTTTGTTCTTCGTTGTGGTAGAAGATCTCAGATCGATATTGATTTCCTCGATCACAAAATTGCTGGTCTGGTGTAGTTGGATCAATATTGTGCCAGAAAACATCGAGTAATTTTTCGTAACTCACCTTCTCGGGGTCATAGATAATTTGAACGGCCTCTGTGTGGCCAGTCTTGCCTGAGGACGTTTGTTTATAGGTTGGATTATTTGTGTGGCCACCCGTATAGCCAGAGGTGGTAGAGATCACGCCCTCTAGTTTGTCAAATGGAGCTTCCATACACCAAAAGCAACCCCCGGCAAATGTTGCTTCTGCTGTGTTTTGATTGTCAACGGTGACGGGCTCATCATCCGCGGCTGATAAGGATAGCCCCGTTGCAAGTAGACATAAGATAAAAACGGGCGAGGCATATTTCATTAATTTCACAGCACTATCCATATTGAATTTTCTTTGGGACATAATTATTTTTATATGTTGTTTTTTTTAAGACAGGTAGAATATAAAGAGTTCAGTATGTTTCGCTAATCACCGAGAGTAATATTTTTATGAGTTATTTACCTTGTGTTGAAGTCAAACCCAAAATACCTGTCGATGCTGCTGTGATCTGGTTACATGGTTTGGGTGCAGATGGCCATGATTTTGAAGCGATTGTGCCGGAGCTACATTTGCCTGACAGTGCTGCCATTCGTTTTATTTTCCCGCATGCACCGTCTATGCCTGTCACCATAAACAATGGCATGGTGATGCCTGCATGGTATGACATCCTGGATATGAGTATTGAGAAAAAACTTGATGAAGATCAATTGTTGTCTTCTTCAAAAAAGATAGATGCGTTGATTGACAGGGAGATAGAGCGAGGCATTGATAGTTCACGCATAGTGATTGCCGGTTTCTCTCAGGGGGGTGCTGTAGGCTATCAGACGGCCCTGACTTACCCTGAACCGCTGGCTGGTTTGCTTGCAATGTCGACATATTTTGCGACCTGTGAATCAATAGTTCCCAGCCAGAAAAATAAGACATTACCCATACAGATTTATCATGGAACGATGGATCCTGTTGTACCGGAACCCCTGGGGAAACATGCATACGAGGCATTAATAGAAAAAGGTTACAGTACAAACTATCAGACATACCCAATGCAACACGCGGTGTGCACTGAAGAGATTATGGATATTTCCAGATGGCTTCAGAAGATACTTTTGTAATACTTGCTTATATATTGAACTGATTATTGTAAAACAAACTATTCGTTCATGATTGCGTATTCTTTTGCTGCTAATGTATTGACCACGTCTATTATTTCAGTGAAGCTTCCTGCAATGGATGCACTTGTTACATACTTGCCGTTAATGATGATTGCCGGAACGCCGGTTATTGCGTAACGCTGCCCCATAGTAAATGCATGCCTAACATTATCTTCAACTTCTTTTGACTGAATAGCCTGATCAAAATCGTCACCGCTAATACCCTGTTCCACGAAAAATTTCCTTAGACTTTTTTTGTCCAAAATTTTTCTTTTTTCCTTGTGTATCGCTGCAAACAAGGGTTGATGGATATTATCCAGCACGCCTAGTTTTTCTGCTGCATAAAAAGCCCTGGCGTGAGGCAACCAGTTTTTACCCATAACACCTGGCATACGGATAAACTCTATATATTCGGCCTTCTCTTCAAGCCATTTTTCGATGACTGGTTCAAAATGATAGCAATGTGGACACCCGTACCAGAAGATTTCTACGACTTCTATTTTATCGCCAGTATTCGTAGGTTGTGGTGAGGGGAGTTTCTTATAGCGTTCATCTGCAAAACTGCTGGATAACAGGAAAAATGAAGACAGGGAAATACTAAGTATAAGTAGTCCGAGTGATTTAATTTTCATATGTGATGATCCTTGAAAGAATTTGTTGAACTACAATTCACCGTAATTAGAGTATCGCTTGTCATTGTAATAATTTGTAATGGTTTACCCATTAGATACGTAAATTTGTGTTTTGTTTCATACACGGGTCAATTATCAATTGGTTTTAACTCGCCTTCTACTGTATCAGTCATTAGCTACCAGCAAAATGATAGCCAGGGTCACGAACTAAGGAAGTAGGAGGAAATACTGGATTACGATGTAAATAAAAGCCTGCAAAGCAGTTTAGTGTAGACCCTGTATGTAATTGGCAACGGCATCAATTTCATCAGTGGTCATTTTTTCTGAGACAATTTGCATGACTGTGTTGAAATCGTTGGTACGCTTGTTGTCTCGAAAAGCCAGCAATTGTATTTTTGTGTACTCAGCATGCTGGCCGCTTAACGCTGGAAAAGAAGCGGCTACATTACCTGCACCATTGGGCCCATGACAAGACATACACGCTGGCAGACCTTTACTGGCATTACCTGCACGATAAAGTTTTTCGCCAACGGCCAATAACTTAGAACTAGCGTATCCAATCTTGATCTTTTGTGAAGAATAGTAGGCGGCGATATCCTGCATGTCTTCCTCGCTGAGCGAAGCAGCAAGTGGGGTCATTTGAACATTCTTACGTGCGCCTGAGTGAAAATCTTTTAGCTGTTTAAAGATATATCCTGGGTGTTGACCTGCTAATTTTGGCCAAACAGGGTTGACACTATTCCCATCGGCACCGTGACAAACGGCACACACCTGCGATTTTTCTTTTCCTGCCGACACATCTCCAGCATAAATATGGCATGAGAAAGTAACTAAAAATATTGATGTGAAGGCTAAAGCATTTTTCATAATGACTGTTGAATCCTGAGAATGAATGTTATTTTTCCTCTCTTTAAAGCCTACTGAACGAATCGGCTTAACTTTCTGCACCGTTGGCAGACTGACTATTTAGTGTGCATTTTACTCAATATCAGCACTGACGTGTACTATTACTGCTTACTGGGACTGCTTTTGGAGACAAAATTTGTCAAAAAACCACTATAACAAGGCTAGCTTTCTGATGGGTGCACACGAATTCAGGCAATTGCCTGAAGATAGTGGTATTGAGATTGCGATCGCGGGGAGATCAAACGCTGGTAAATCCAGCGTACTGAATGTAATTACAGGTAATTCAAAGCTGGCGCGTATCAGTAAAACACCTGGCCGGACTCAACAGATGAATATCTTTGTTGTGGATGATGAGAGACGTTTGGTAGATCTCCCTGGATATGGGTATGCAAAGGTTCCGGTCGCTTTACGCAAGCATTGGGTGGCAACACTGAATCGGTATTTTCAGGAGAGGAGAGCATTATCAGGACTGATTCTCATCATGGATATCAGGCACCTTTTGAAACCGGGAGATCAGCAAATGCTCGATTGGTCCTGCCAGGTAGGTCTCCCCACGCATATCCTGTTGAATAAATCAGATAAACTTTCTCGTGGCGCAGGGATGTCCCTGTTGCAACAGATGAAACGGCGTATGAATGATGATCTAATCTCGATTCAATTATTTTCTGCCCTGAAACGGACGGGTGCCGAGGAAGCAAGGGAAGTCCTTGATCGGTGGTTTGAATATCAATGATTTTCTTAACTGATTTTATCATATTGATATTCCTCAGGATTTTATTTCAGGAAATATCTTTTTGGCTAAAATAAAAAGGCCCCGGTGCTTCAAGGGGAGGGAGGGCATGCCGGGGCCAAAATTACCCGGCTGGGGAGGCCGGGATTCTGCACCTGCCCAAAGGGAGGAAGGGCAGGAAAACTCACTTGCAATTAGGACTAAAATGATGCTCAAAAGTTCAGAGTGGCATCAAATTCTAAAGTATTTTTGATCAGTTTATGCACAATTATGGGGCTTCTGTTGGCTGAGGGTAATCCAATCATCTAAAAAATGGCTGTGAACTGTATTAATAGGTATAAGCTATTGATATATATCATAAATATAAAATCGGTTAAAAATTAACAGATTTGTAACAAAGTGAATAATTAAGCCATTTGGAAGACGCTGTACTCATATCATGCACAGAGTTATCCACAGAAATTGTGGATAATTTTCGATTGTTAATGACAGCAATAGCTTATCTAGGAAAAGTTAGAAATTAGCTTAAACAAACAAGGTAACTTAGGCCAATTATATGTTCTGTAATCGGGCTAATTGATGATCTTTAGCAGGGCTTTTGAACTGGCCTTCCCCTGCGGATATAATCCATTCAGAAGGCGAAGTTGTTCTTCCTGATATTTCTCCAGTGGAGATTGTTGGGCCAGTGATTTGAAATTTGTCTCGTTGCTCGAATTGACGATTTTTAGACGAAGTGGTTTCGCAAGCAAGCGCTCATTCTGTGTCATCTGGTGGAAGCTTCTGGCAGTTTCCATAAACGCGGCATCATAATGGGACATTGCCTTGGGGTCTTTGGTAACGCCGACCAGAATATACGCCTGATTATTGAAATAGATCACTGTAAATCTGGCAGCCCGTTTCCCATTTCCTGTGTTAATGGTAGCGATGCCCGTGTGAGCTTCCAGTCCATTTATTTTTAGTGGCTTGTCATTTGTCAAGGTTTTGAGGCCAAGTCGTTGAATCATAAACTCTCTGGGAGAGATTCTTTTGTTAAGATCTTCAAGTAGGATCTGTTGGGTCGCGACGCCTTGAGGCGCAGTGATAATCAGCTTGTCTGGCAGGTTTGTGATATTCCACTTCTCGGGGAATGCGATGCTGATATCCAGTTGTTTGTGGTAAAAATTATTACCTCGGGTGATGCCCTGTTGCGGGCTGTCCCCAAAAATGAGTCCATCGATCTTGTTCAGATATTCCTCTCTCCCTTTTCTGCTCCCCGTTTGACTTTGATATTTACTGGCATATTCAACAATCTCTTGTAGACGTGTGTCATGATCCGGGTGCGTGGAGAACAGACCGTGGTAAATGCGTGGTTCTCGACCTTCTGATTTGGCACGCTGGGTTTCAAATGTTTCCTGATTTTTCAGGACCCGGATCACATCCAGCATGGACTCAGTATCGTAATTCGTTCTGGCCACATATTCTGCCCCCAGCTTATCGGCCTCCAACTCGTGTTCTCTGCCATAACCCCTGAGAAATGCGGTGCCCATTACCTGCATCAACTGGTTACTCGCCTGATTCATACCTGGAATGAAAATTGAGGCCAGAGCAGTGCCAATGCCAGTCAACTGCGCTGCGCTGTATTGTCTGACTGAATGTCTTGCTGTGACATGGCCTATTTCATGACCAAGTACGGCTGCCAGCTCAGCTTCAGAATTGAGATAAGCCATCAAACCACGTGTGATGAATATATATCCCCCAGGTAATGCGAAGGCATTGACGTCCTTGCTGTCGAGTACGGTAAATCGATAGATTAAATTATTACGATGACTATTCATTGCAAGTTTTTGGCCCACCTCGTTGACATAGGCCTGCAACTCAGGGTTGTCATAAACAATATATTGCTGAAGTACCTCTTTGTTTGTCTTTCGGCCGAGGGCAATCTCACTTTGTTCCGACATCAGAACCAGATCCTGTTTGCCCGTTACCGGATTGACCGCACAGCCATTGATGCTGATGAAAGTGAGTAGGAGAATTAAATAACAAATATTTTTCATAGTTCGGATTTTATGACATTGATTTGAAGATAACAGTTCCCAGTTTTTGTAAGTATTATGAGTTTACCTGACGAGCATGATATCAGAGCCATGTCTGATCCTGATCCTGAATTCATTGTTATTCCTGTAAATCCAGCCACGTGCCTGAATCATCTTGCCTTCCAGATTAAGAAGTTCTAACCCACGGAAATGGCTTAAATCTTCACGTTTGATGCGTAAGGCGATGTTCCCTGTAAGATTGATCCAGATCGATGATCGACTTTCACCAATGTGTTCTACCTTCCCGATAATGACCCGATAGCCACGGGTGTTATTGTTCCCAGGGGTATTGTGTAATGTTGTGGATGATATGGGTTTATATTGTTTTAATCTCCACAGGCCTTGTTGTGATACCACGGCGTGATTTGAATGATAAAGATAGCAGTTGAGAAATTTCAGGTTGGGAGGGATAGTCAAGGGTGTCGCCAATCCTTCCGCCAACAAAATGGCCTGAATGTTTTGACCATTAGGTAGAAAAAGATGCGCCAGGGTTCTTTTATATCGATCAAGGCGTTGTGAATCAAATTTCAGAAGAATGTTTTTGTTTCCCTGCACAAGCGAGACCAGATAGCTTCTTGCAGACTCTGCACCTGCGTCTGATTTTCTGCCATCCCGACCAATCTCTGGTGTATCAATACCAATCAGGCGGACATGACGACCATCTTTCAGTATGACAGTATCGCCATCGATAATGTGATTGATTTCTACCGTCTCATCCGATGATCCGATACTACATGATAACGTGGGTCCGGGATCGCTATGCGCCTTAGTTGAAAGGAAAGGTAATAGAATGATTACAGCACAAACAAAAAAGCGCTCATATCGAGCGCCTTTTATTGAAAGGAAATGGTCTCCCCTGTCCTTTTTACATTCCGTATTTCTTGTTGAATTTATCAACGCGACCAGCCGTGTCGAGCATTTTCTGTTTGCCCGTATAGAATGGATGACATTGAGAGCAAACATCAAGATGCAGCTCCTCAGATAGCGTAGACTTAGTCTTGAATGTATTGCCACAACTACACTTGACTTCAATTTCTTTGTACGCAGGGTGTATATTAGTTTTCATAACAGCTTAATTTTCAAGTAGTTTTTAAAGTTAATCCCATTTGCAGATCGTCGGAGAGCTAACGGGGAGAGGGAGTTTATTAAAAATGAAGGGTTCAGGCAATAGGTTCAGGCAATTAATACAGGTTTTTATATATCAAACTCTGCAATAACAGGTGTGTGGTCCGAAGGTCTTTCAAGCCCTCTCGGCGTCTTATCAATGCGACATGCCGTGCAACAATCTGCCAGGGAATCTGTGGCCAGTATATGGTCAATACGTAAACCCAGATTCCGCTGGTATCCAGCAGCGCGATAATCCCACCAGGAAAAACTGTTTTCTTCCTGTTCAAAAATTCTGAAGCAATCAACCAGGCTGTTTTCTAATAGAGACCGTAACGCATCTCTTTCAGCCTGACTGACCAGCACCTTTCCTTCCCAGGCGTCCGGATCATGTACGTCACGATCTTCTGGGGCAATATTAAAATCACCCAGCAATACAACGTTTTCATATCTGTTGACAAGCGTATCTGTGAAATTCTGCAGATGGGACAACCATTCCAGTTTGTAACGGTATTTGTCTGAACCAACTTCAGCCCCATTGGGAATATATAGATTGAGTATTGCGATATTACCGATGTTGGTACAGAGAATACGTCGCTGTGGATCATCGAATTCCGGGAAGTCAGTAATGACATTAGTCGCTTTTGTCTTGCTGAGCGTCGCAACGCCATTATAGGTTTTTTGGCCACTGAAGATCACTTGATATCCAGCATCGCGGATCTCTTCTACCGGGAAATTTTCATCCCTTAGCTTTGTCTCCTGTAAGGCGAGGACGTCAGGCTGCTCAGATTCGAGCCATTGCAGTACGTGGGGTAACCTCACACGCAGGGAATTTACATTCCATGTGGCGATACGTAGCATACTTGTTAATACCAGATGGGGGGAGTATTAATATCTTAATCCACCATGGCGGCGTCTTTGTAGCCAATCCGTAATAAAAATTCCAAGCAGTAAGCCAACTAACAGTGCAACCCCTGAACCAATGATTAGATTTGATAGTTTCGAGGTATTTGGCTCAGATACTTCTATGTTGCTGCCTTTCTGCAATCGTTTGATCTCATTTTCCAGTCCAGCGTTTTTTTCAGTCAGCAACTGTAGTTCATTACTTAGTTTGCTATTGCTTCCGCTTTGGCTGATTTTATTTCTTAATTCTGAAAGATTGGCCTGTAACTCACCTGACTTCAATTTATCAGATTTTATTTTCTGTTTAAGATTTTTGTTTTCAATTTTTAGTTTTTCTATTTCATCAGTGTTTATAGCGGATTCCAGATCGGGCTTAGCCTGTTGTATTCTGATGTTTTGTAATTCAGCTTCTAATTCCCTGATTTTAAATTGAGTATCCTCTCCATCCATGGTTTCATTTTTATCAGGATTATTGGTCACGAGATAACTGTTATTTATCCAGCCAGAGACACCCTTTGGATCAAGAACATGAACAAAATCATTATCACGTTTGATGACTTCCAGCATTGTGCCCGTTGGAAGCACCTTCAAAATTGGGCTATCAATGGATTTTTCCTCATGTAATCCAACCAGCAGGCTGTCCGTGATATATACAGTTTCTGCCTGTGTGGCTATAGGAACAAGTAGCAACAGAAAAAATAGTAAGTCTGCTTTTCTGGAAAACCTTGAAACAGGAAGTTTTAAATTTGTTCTTTGCATAATTTTTTTCGAGGCTAAGCTGCAATACCGGAGTGTTTCAGCAAGGCATCAATATTTGGCTCACGCCCCCTGAAATCAATAAACATCTCCATCGGATCCTTCACGCCCCCCTGTTCCAGAATTGAATGCAAAAATTCATTTCCGGTATGCTTATTAAAAATACCATCTTCTTCAAATTTTGAAAAGGCATCAGCTGACAAAACTTCAGCCCATTTATAGCTATAATACCCTGCTGCGTAGCCGCCTGCGAATATATGAGAAAAACTGTGTTGAAATCGGTTAAATTCCGGAGGATTCACAACGGCAACTTGTCGGCGGACATCATCCAGTAGTGATTGCACATTTACGGGTGTTTTACTGTCGTATTCCAGGTGCAGTCGAAAGTCGAACAGGGATAATTCCAGTTGCCGCACCATTTGCATACCGGTCTGAAAGTTCCTGGCAGCTATCATTTTTTCAAAAATATCATCACTGATTAAATTACCTGTCTGATAATGTCTGCCAATAAGGTCGAGGGCTTCATGTTCCCAGCACCAGTTTTCCATAAACTGACTCGGGAGCTCAACAGCATCCCAGGGCACACCGTTAATCCCGGACACACTGGGATAATCAACCAATGTCAACATGTGGTGTAAGCCATGACCAAACTCGTGAAACAGGGTAATGACTTCATCATGGGTGAGCAATGCTGGATCATTGCCGACGGGAGGTGTGAAGTTACAGGTAATGTAGGCGATGGGGGTTTGGACATCAGATGCAGATCTTTTACGAACAATGCATTCATCCATCCAGGCACCTCCGCGTTTGCCTGTGCGTGCGTAAAGATCCAGGTAAAAGCCGCCACGCAGGGATCCTGTGTTATCGAAGATATCAAAGAAACGGACATCTTCATGCCAGGTTTCAATATGTTCTCTTTCTTTCACATCAATACCATACAGACGATTAACAATCGTAAATAAACCGTCGATTACCTGAGGTGCTGGAAAGTAGGGTCTCAGCTCTTCCTGTGAGAGGGCATATTTATGTTGCCTGAATTTTTCAGCGTAATAAGCCATGTCCCAGGCTTGTAATTCACTGAGCCCAAATTCTGATTTTGCGAATTCCTGTAAGGCCTTCAATTCCTGTTTTGCCATTTTTCTGGATCGCGAAGCCAGGTCATTCAGAAAATCCAGTACTTCGTTTATATCATTGGCCATTTTTCTGGCGAGTGAATAATGAGCATAGCTTTCGTAGCCCAGTAATTGGGCCTGTCGATGGCGTAATGCGAGAATCTCATTCATGAGCTCTGAATTATCCCATTGGCCCGCATTGGGGCCCTGATCTGAGGCACGCGTGATATAGGCGGTGTACATCTCTTCACGTAATGCCGCATCGTCTGCATATTGCATGACTGGCATGTAGGAAGGAACGTCGAGCGTAAACAGCCAACCTGATTTGTCTTCACTGACGGCTTTTTGTTCTGCCAGCGCCAGTGACGATTCTGGCAATCCGTCCAGCGACTTTTTATCTGTCACATGCTTTGTCCAGGCATGCGTTGCATCCAGTAAATTTTCATCAAACCTGCTTTGTAAACGGGATAACTCTTTTTTTATATCCTTGTATTCCTGTTGTTTATCTTCGACCAGTTCTATTCCTGAAAGTCTGAAATCCCGTAAGGCATTTTCTATTATTTTTCTTTGCGCATTATCCAGTAAGGTAAATTCATCGCTTTCGTAAACCGATTTGTAGGCAAGATACAAATCCTTGTTTTGACCCATTTCTGTCGCATAGTCTGACAGCTTAGGTAGACACGCATTGTAGGCCTGTCGCAATTCATCATTATCCGCGACAGAATGAAGATGACTGGCCGGCGACCAGGCGCGATTCAGCTGATCATCAAGATCTTCCACGGGCTGGAGTGTATTTTCCCAGTTGACGGGTTTATTACTCTGTAACAGTACTTGAATCGCTGTTCGGTTTTCTTTCAATAGATGATCGATTGCCGGTTCTATATGCGTTGGTTTGATCGAAGTAAAAAGTGGTAAGCCATCTGTTTGGAGTAGTGGGTTATCCATTATGTAAAAAATCTAATTTTGTGAATGACTGAACCATAATAAAAAAATACAGACTAATTAACCAGCCAGTCTCAAACCAATTAGCCAGGTTGATAATATTCCCGCAACAAAAAAAGTGACAATCAGGCAAATGGAATATCTTGAATAACGCTTAAGCAGATCAGATTGAGGGAGTGCAGAGAGTAAATAGGGTCGTCTGAGATCACAGGTTTTGCCGAGCATATGGACAGGAGCTGCAGCTTGCTGATCCGCGTGCTGGTTTTGTCCCTGCTTTAACGCAGTTGCCCTGGTCTTTTGCCGCTCTTGCATGCCGATCTCTCCGTCTTTGTTTTCATCAAAGCGGGCCAGGAGTTGCTCACTGTTTTTTTCCCATTCTCTGAGTAAATTACCAACATCACCGTCCATATTAAATTTATACCCTGCGCCACCTACTGTGTCAAAAAGACCAATCGCATAAAGTGGATCATTGGGATGCATACGTTTTTCAGTGTAACGGTAGCGACCCATGCCGCTGAAGAAACCCTTCTTTCTTTTCGTTCCGTTTCCCCCAGGTTCTGGGTGGCGACTGTGGCCATACCAGACGTCGGTTGTGCTCGGCGTAACATTTGCCTTTTCAGGGTCAATGACTGCTTCACCACTGTCATCAATTAGCAAAAACAAACTATCACTGATGCCTTTATCTACAGTGACCCAATGACTGTTTTTCCCTGAGCTGCGATGTTCCTCAATCGTATATTGATACCATGTACAGGTGATACCAGTGAGTGGCCCGGAAATAATAGAACCTTCCATTAACTTGCCGACACCGGAGAGCTCAACATAGCCTTGTGCAGCGGAGCGTATGTTTGAGGTAGGAGTATCTTCGATAATGCGTTTTCTCAGGAAGAAGTAGAAGGCACCAATAAAACCACCGACGGTGAGCAATATCAGAATGATCGCCAAGGTCCAGAAATCATCACCTGGACTCTGTTTGACCCAATCAGCGGCAGGGGCTAATAAGGATGCCTGCAGAAAGATCATTGTTATCCGCTAAATAATTCTTTTACATCGACGTCCTTGGTCTCCCCCTCACTAAATTCAAGTAAATCTTTAGCACCGAAACCAAGATTCCTGGCAATAATAACATCCGGAAATTGTTCAATGCGCACATTATTGTTGTTAACACTTTCATTATAAAATTCGCGCCTGTCGGCAATCGCATTTTCAAGTCCGGAGATGCGACCCTGTAGATGCTGAAAGCTATCGTTGGCTTTTAGGTCTGGATAGGCCTCGGCCAGTGCAAACAGATTACCTAATCCCATGCGAAGCTGGGTTTCGGCGGGCCCCAGGGCTGCGACATCACCCTTTTCTCTGGCAGAAGAAACAGCGGCTCGGGCCTGCATTACCTTCTCCAGTGTCTCCTGTTCGTAGCCCATGTATTGCTTACATGTTTCTATCAGTTTGGGTAACTCATCATGTCTCTGTTTGAGCAAGACGTCTATATTTGCCCATGCCTTGGATACATTATGTTTCAGTGACACCAGATTGTTATAAAGCATGATGGCGTAGAGAACCCCTGCAGCCAGTACACCCAATATGATGAAATTTGTGACGTCCATTATGTTCCCCTTATGAATATTTGCCGTTTGCCGTTAAGGCATCGACCGTCATCATATGATCATAACTTTTCAAACATCATAGGAATCATATAGATAGATAGTCTTCAAGCAATTAATCGCCCATTTCAATAATATAAATGAGAACTATTATCATTTACATTATATTCTAGCATGTGTATGCTGTACCGCATCATTAAAATTGAGTCATTTCAGGAGAGGCTGACATGCAATCTTTATTTGTAAATTCTCAAAGAAAAAATCTTTTTATCAGCATTTCTTATGTTTTGATCCTGTGGGGTCTGATAGATATACAGGCCAGTCATGCCGAAACGCCATCAGCGGAAGAAATGTGGGAAACCATACAACAGCAACAGAAACTCATTGAAGAACTAAAAGCCAGATTAGATGACACTGATCAGCGTGTGGCTATGAATGAGGTGAAAGTTGAAGAAGCCACCGAAGAAGTTGAAGCTGCGGCTGAGGCGTTCGAAACAGCACAAGCATCAACGAGGGGATCATCATGGGCAGACAGAACCACTGTCGGTGGTTATGGTGAATTACATTACAACAATCTGAGTGATAATAATGATACGGTAGATGGTGATAATTCACTTGATCAAGTCGACTTTCATCGCTTTGTATTATATTTCGGTCATGAGTTTACAGACAATATTCGTTTCTTTTCAGAGCTTGAGTTGGAACATGCGTTATCAGGAGATGGAGAGTCAGGAGAAGTTGAACTGGAACAGGCCTGGATAGAAATGGACATAAATGACAATCACCGTTTTCGGGCCGGTGTGGATATATTACCGATCGGTATTATTAATGTGACGCACGAACCGAATACATTCTATGGTGTGGAGCGTAACAAGGTTGAAACTGAAATTATACCGGCGACCTGGTGGGAGGCGGGGATTGGGTTTAATGGTGAGATTGCACCAGGCTGGAACTATGACATCGTTGCTCATGGTGGACTGTTAAGCCCAAATGGCGTAGACGACCCGAGTAAAGCTTCGTCTACATTAAGACCCAGAAGCGGACGTTCGAAAGTTTCCAAGGCTGAGGATCAGGATATTGCGTTTACTGGTCGACTTCGTTATACCGGCATGCCTGGCCTTGAAGTCGGAATATCAGGTCAATACCAGTCGGATATGACGGGAACCGCAGATGCCTTCGATGTTGATGCAACCTTGTTTGAAGGGCATATTGATTATAAGCACGCGAGTGGTTTTGGCTTGCGCGCGCTGTATGCGCGGTGGGATATCGATGCCCCGACCGGGATTACCTATACACAGAATAGTATCGACGGCTGGTATATTGAACCTGCATACAGGTTTAAGGCCCCAGGCTTTGTCCCCGGTGAGATCGGTGTGTTTACACGTTATGCTGAATGGGATGCCATAGGGGGCTCAGGCAATGTACCAAATGGTGTACCAGATGGTACCTATGTTCAGTTTGAAAGCTGGAACGTGGGCATGAACTGGTGGCCACATCCTAATGTTGCATTCAAGTTTGATTATCAAAATGAAAGTGGTGATAGCAGAGCGAAAGTTATCAGGGATGGTTTTAATCTGGGCCTTGCTTATCAATTTTAATTTGAAAGCGATGTAATGAAAACAAATAGCCTACTATTTTGTCTCTATTGCGGTTTATTTTTTAATCCTCATGTTTTCGCGACAGGCAATTATCAGGAGCCATCAGAATTTATTCAGGAGGTATTTTCCGGTGATGCCCCTAGGGTAAGTAAAATTTGGATTAAGAAGGATCTCAAAGTAAAAATACGTGAGATCATGGAGCATGACCTCGGTGTACTTAGATTGAAATACTGGAAAAAAAATGATCGTACGGCGTGGATACTGAAAGAAATAGGTAAGGTGAGGCCAATTACGGCAGGCATAGTGATTAATCACAATAAAATTGAACGCATCAAAGTACTGGCTTTCCGTGAAAGTCGAGGCTGGGAAGTGCGTTACCCTTTTTTTACTGATCAGTTCAGTGATGTGGCATTAAAAGAAAATAAACAACTTGACAGGCATATCGATGGTATTTCAGGTGCCACTCTTTCTGTTAGAGCGATGACAAAAATGGCACGTCTCGCATTATTCTTGCATCAGGAAATTGAAAGGATGGCAAACGGAAAACCTGGACAGATAGAACAAAGGTAGATAATTTTTTGGGAGTATGGTGATCAAATAATGTGGGGTTTTATTCATAAGTGGCACAGAAAAATCGGTATCACTGCAGCATTTTTTGTCATGCTGTTGGTGATTACCGGCTTGTTATTGAATCATACAGACAATCTGAATCTACAGAACATGTTTGTTAAAAACAACATACTTCTTGACTGGTATCATATCCAGCCTGAAGGCGAGGGGCGTGGATTTATGGTAAACCAACATTGGGTGACCCAAATCAACAGCCGCTTATATTTTGATCAGAGGGAGATTGCAGATCATATCGATCATTTGATCGGAGTGGTCATGTTAAGTGATGAGTTCGTCGTCGCATTGGAGGGTAGCTTGTTGATTCTAACTTTATCCGGTGAGATTGTAGAAGGGCTTGCGGGTGCTGAAGGTGTTCCCGCAGGGATAAAATCAATTGGCCTGTCTGAGAAAGGAGAGCTTGTCATTAGAGCAGCACATGGTGATTACCTCGCCGATCTTGATGCGACAGAATGGCACGAAGAAGAAGGCCTGGTTGTTAACTGGTCTGAATCTCAGGAAATCCCAAAAGATTTGTATAATCAATTGTTGATACTTTATCGTGGCAAGGGTCTGCCAGTTGAAAGAGTGATCCTGGATATCCATAGTGGCAGGATACTGGGATATGCGGGCGTGCTACTGGTAGATTTTATGGCAATCTTGTTTCTGCTACTTGCGATGAGTGGTGTCTGGATGTGGGTCAAATACAGATAAAACAGCTGATCTCGCCGTTCCATATGTCCATACCTAAACTACCTGAAAACTGTATTTCCAGATAGTTCGGGTATACTAATGCCCGTAAAATAGTGATAGTGGGAGTAACGACTAGAGGATAACAAACGATGGCTAAAATAACCCTGCATGGAAATGAAATAAATACCAGTGGAGATTTGCCCGCAATTGGTGAGCAGGCCCCCGCTTTTTCGTTAGTAAATAGCGAACTGGCAGATGTTGGTCTGGAGGCTTACAGCGGTAAAAAGAAGTTACTAAATATTGTACCAAGCCTTGATACGCCAACATGCGCATTATCAACAAAAAGATTTAATGATTCGGCTGCGAACAGAAAAGACACTGTTTTCCTGATGATCTCTGCTGATCTTCCCTTTGCCATGTCACGCTTTTGTAAAGCGGAAGGTACTGAAAATGTCGTCGCACTTTCCATGATGCGTTCACGCAAATTTGCGAAAGACTATGGCGTGCTAATAGAAGATGGCCCATTAGCCGGGATCACCGCTCGAGCCATTGTTGTTATTGATGAAAATGACAAGGTAATACACACAGAGTTAGTCCCCGAAATTGCAGACGAGCCAAACTATAATGCTGCTTTGGCGTTGTTATAAGGTTACAGTCAAATAGAAATTACAATTTAGCACCGATGTCTACATAAGAAAGCCAAAGGCCTTGAACGTTTGTTCAAGGCCTTTGGTTATTCCATGCAAGGCTTATCTGCAGCGTTCAGAAATGAAGCGGCATTTTGACAGGAAATATATCTGTCCATTGTACTTGTTCCTCTGGGTACATATCTTGGGGGAACAGGTGCTGAAAGAGCACTGCTTGTAAGTGTGATTTTTCTGGTGCTGATTACAGAATTGATTAATTCAGGGTTGGAGGCAGTCGTTGATCGGTTTGGTGGAGAACATCATGAGCTATCAGGCCGGGCAAAAGATATCGCCTCAGCTGCAGTACTGATTTCTTTGATTAATGTATTGATAGTATGGGGCTGTATCTTAATCTAGAGGGTTGTTGTAATTTGTAATTTACTTGATCTCTATTTACTCAATTTTTGGCATTGTATAATTTTCTCGGTTAAGCATAATGTAATTGCTCTGTACAACTGTTTTCTACTTTGACAGGTGTTAGCTCAGTGGACAGGAAAATACGTTTTGGGTCTTATATTCGTGAGATAACGATTCGACAAAAGTTGATTAGTTACAATGATCTCGTGCCAGAAATACAGCAGGATGAGAATGGCATTGATGTTCCGTATATCCCGCAAAAATTAACATTAAGAAACATCGATATATACAGACTGGTCCAGCCTTATATCAGTATCAGATTGTATGAGCAGGCAAAGGCTGTCATACCCTTAGCTGCATATCTAATTTTGTTTCAACTTTTCATCCTCAGACAGGATCTGACAGATTCCCAGGTGATAATGGCAGGGTTGGTATCTGTCATCATTGGTTTGATGATGTTCATGGAAGGACTTAAGGTTGGATTGATGCCCTTTGGTGAAGCCATAGGCAATAGTTTACCCACCAAATCTCCATTATACGTGGTACTCACAGTTACGTTCCTGCTGGGGATAGGCGTTACCTTTGCTGAGCCGGCCATTGGTGCATTAAAAACTGCTGGCTCGATTGTAGATGTTGCAAAGGCACCCTATTTGTATACTTTGCTCAACGAATGGTCTGATGTGCTTGTGTTAATCATTGGTATGGGTGTTGGACTGGCTGCGGTTCTCGGAACGCTGCGTTTTATCTATGGATGGAGCATGAAACCCTTTATCTATTGCACGATGGTACCCACGCTAGGTCTCACGCTTTATATCATGACCGATCCGGAGCTGGCCAAGATTTTAGGTCTTGCCTGGGATTGTGGTGCTGTGACCACCGGGCCGGTCACAGTTCCGTTGGTGCTTTCCCTGGGCATAGGCATCGCATCTTCTGCCGGGAAAGGTCATTCGTCATTGTCCGGGTTTGGGATTGTGACGCTTGCTTCATTATTTCCGATTATTGGTGTGATGATATTAGCAATCTTTGTTTCTTCAACGACGTCCGTTGATTCAATCATTGCAAGTGCGAGTCAATTTGACAACGCTACCCGTGTTATTAACTGGTATGAAATGACACCCTGGCAGGAAATAATTCTGGGAGTTCAAGCAATTGTTCCTCTGGTATTATTTCTGGTTTTTGTAATGTACTTTGTTCTTAACGAAAAAATAAAAAACAAAGCCATGATGATTTACGGAATATCACTCTGTGTCGTCGGTATGGTAGTTTTTAATATCGGCTTGAGTTATGGCCTGGCAAAACTGGGGGGTCAATCAGGCGGCCTGGTCCCGGCTGCTTTTACAGATATATCAATTGTCGCTAACTCGCCGCTTTATTCCTTAACACTTGGTATTTCAATTGCCGCCTTGTTCGCATGGTTTTTAGGTCTGGGTGCGACATTGGCTGAGCCAGCACTGAACGCATTGGGCACAACCGTTGAGAATCTTACCAATGGTGCGTTTAAAAAATCTATGCTCATGTATTCTGTTTCAATCGGGGTTGCCTTTGGTATCGCCATCGGTGTATTAAAAATTATCTTTGATATCCCCATTGCCTATTTACTATTGCCAGGCTATGTCTTTGGCTTGATATTGACCGCTCTATCAACGGAGGAGTTTGTCAACATTGCCTGGGACAGTGCCGGGGTGACAACAGGGCCCGTTACAGTGCCTCTGGTTTTGGCAATGGGACTGGGCTTTGGTAACGCCATGGGATCTGTCGAGGGGTTTGGTATTTTATCCATGGCCTCTATCTGTCCCATCATTGCGGTGTTATCTACAGGATTGTGGGTACAGTGGAAGATTAATCGCAGACACCAGGCAGAGGTTCTTGAAGACAATAATAATGTGGAGGTAGCAATCACATGAGCAAAAGAGAAATTACGGTATTAACAGATGTCTCATTAATCACATGTATTGTTCAAAGGGGAATTGCTGATACCATCGTCAAGGCTGCGCAGGAAGCGGGCGCGCAAGGTGCAACTATCCATTATGCACGAGGGGAAGGTATCAGGGAGAGATTGGGCATCCTCGCACTGGCGGTTGAAGTTGACAAAGAAGTAATAAATATTGTGGTCGCGAAGGATCAGGCAGATAGAATTTTTGAAAGAATGTATATCGCTGGAAATCTTGATACACCGGGAATGGGGTTGATATATTTAACACCCCTGGATAAAGCGGCGACATACATACCTCAAGAAATTGTCGAGAAACTGGAAAAAGAAGAAGCCGGTGCCAAATCAGCTGCAGTGAGCAATCAGTAATGTTTATCAACAATCAAAAATTGATTACTTGTATATTGCCCAAAGGTATCTGTTTTGATGTTGAAAAATCACTCAAGGAAGAAAAGGGTATTTTGACTGCCAATGTTAAAACAGCAAGAGGACTGGGAAAGTTAACACCGCTGGCATATAGAGGTGTTGGTGAGCAAACAGAAAAAGAGATTTTAACCGTAACAGTTTCCAGTGAAGATGCGGATGAAATTTTTGGATTTATCTATGATGAGGCCGGGATAAACAAGCCCCATGGTGGATTAATTTATATGTCTAATATAGATGTCGTTTCTGCTTATTCATTACCCGAAGATCTTCCAGATGAAGTGTAGGCAGTACTATTTGGTTTCATCTTTACTTTATTTCGTCGAGATACTGTCTCCAGTTAAAAGATGGATCTGCAATCACTAAAAACTCGGGGTTAAGCAGGGATTCTTTTGTGTTGTAATCAATTGGGTTGAAATCCATATCTACAACGCAGCCCCCAGCTTCTTCAACGATACACTGTGCAGCAGCCGTGTCCCATTCAGAGGTCAATCCGAATCTTGGGTAGATATCTACCTTTCCTTCTGCGACCAGACAAAATTTTAAAGAGCTGCCAATGGCAATAATTTCGGCGCCACCCAGCCGCTTAATAAAGGCCTGTTGTTTTTCGCCACCATGTGAGCGACTGCCAGCGAGTATTATCTTATTAATCCCAGATTTTTTTACCTTAATCGATTCTGTTATTCCATCCGCGTTAATTTTAAAGGCCCCTGATGATTTCGCTGCGTAGTAACAAACGCCTGAAACAGGGACAAAGATGACACCTAATCTTGCCTGATGATCCTCAATGAGCGCGATATTCACAGTGAATTCACCATTATGTTTGATAAATTCTCGTGTACCATCCAACGGGTCAACCAGCCAGTAAGCAGACCACTGACGCCGTTCAGAATACGGCAGTTCCGCAGATTCTTCAGATAGAACGGGGATCTCAGGTGTTAACTCGGTAAGTGCCTTACAGATGGTATTATGTGCTGCCAGATCAGCAGCGGTTAAAGGGGAACGATCCTCCTTACTTTCAATTGCGAAATCAGTATCATAAATTTCGAGAATGCGACTTGCCGCTTGACTCGCAATCTGACAAATTTCTTCTATGAGTTTTTGATTTATTTCCATTCTATTTTTTACGGGTGTTAAGTAGCTTATTGCTTGGTTATGATAATAGAGAATTTAAACTAGGCACAATGATTAAATGATTAACTGGGATGAAATTGAAACGGTCATGCTGGATATGGATGGTACCCTGCTTGATCTCCATTTTGATAACTATTTTTGGCAGGAATATCTGCCCGAATGTTGGGGTCGACTTAATGGTCTGGAAATTGATGCTGCGAAAGCGGTATTAACTCCCAGATTCAAATCCATGGAAGGTACATTAGCATGGTACTGTCTGGATTACTGGTCTGATGAATTAGATATGGATATTTTCATGCTCAAACACGATGTGGAGCATTTAATTAAGACAAGGCCATATACAATAGAATTATTGTGTAAGTTAAATGAAATGGATAAAAAAGTTGTTTTGGTCACCAATTCTCATGAAAAGATTCTTGATGTAAAACTGGAAAAAACAGAAATCAAAGAATATTTTGATTTTGTTGTTTCTGCACACGAACTAGGTAGCCCCAAAGAACATATGGAGTTCTGGAAATTGCTCTCCAACACTGTTCAATTCAGTCAGGAGAAAACTTTATTTATCGATGACAACCTGACTGTGTTACAGACTGCGCAAGATTATGGTATTCGTTATTTACTGAGTATTGCCAGACCAGATAGTCAATTGCCGGAACGATCATCAACAGACTATTTCTCTATCAAAGATTTCAGGGAAATATTCTAAAATTTAATTTTTGAAAGCCAACGCAAAATCATAGATATAATGCCCTTGGTCTAGACCTCGTTGTTCAAATTTAGTCATTGGTCTCCATCTTGGCCGGGGTGCGTACCGATTTCTGCCAGCGAGATTAATAATGTCTGGCTCGCTATCGATAATTTCACTGATCTGCATTGCATAATTTTCCCAGTCGGTTGCGATAAACAGGCGACCATGATTTTTTAAAACATTTTTAATCAGGGGTATCAGCGACGAACTGATTAAGCGTCTCTTGTGATGCTTCTTTTTGGGCCATGGATCAGGAAAGAATATATAAACACAATCAATACTATTTTCAGGGAGTTGATATTTCAATATATCAACAATGTCATGAGAGATAAGTCGAATATTTGAAAGTTTATCCTCATCAATGCGACGCATGAGACTGCCGATACCAGGGCGGTGTACTTCAACCGCCAGATAGTCATTCTCTCTATGCATGGTTGCCATTTTTATGGTGGCATCACCCATGCCTGTCCCAATTTCCAGTATTCTGGGTGCAGTTCGCCCAAATACCTGATTCAGATCCAGCAGAGTCTGGCTAAAATCAATGCCGTAACAAGGCCAGGAGACTTCAAGTGAATCTTTTTGTGCTGATGTCATGCGGCCGTCGCGCAGGACATAACTACGGATTGGTGGATATTGGTTCGAGCCTGAGGTCATTACGATGTTGCGTTACTTCAGTGCTTATATTTGCAAATCAGAAAAATGTCCCGTCAATGGGAGAGGATGCGCTGGCATATGCCCGGCGCGGCATACGTCCCGCAAGAAATGCTTCACGCCCGGACTCAATTGCTTTCTTCATTGCGCTTGCCATTAACACAGGATTTCTGGCCTCTGCAATAGCTGTGTTCATCAAAACGCCATCACAGCCAAGCTCCATGGCGATTGCAGCGTCAGAGGCTGTTCCAACACCAGCGTCCACAAGAATGGGAACAGATGCATTTTCCACAATAGTTCTTATGTTGTAGGGGTTTCTGATACCAAGTCCTGAACCGATAGGTGCGGCAAGTGGCATGACAGCGACACAGCCCATGTCCTCAAATCGTTTGGCCATTATGGGATCATCATTGGTATAAACCATGACATCAAAACCTTCTTTGATAAGTATTTCTGCCGCTTCTATTGTTGCAGGGACATCAGGAAACAATGTTTTCTCATCACCTAACACTTCAAGTTTGACGAGATTGTGTCCCCCAAGTAATTCTCGTGCGAGTTGGCAGGTTCGTATTGCAGATTTCGCATCGTAACACCCGGCGGTATTTGGCAGGATAGTATATTTTTCCGGACTGATGACATCCAGTAAATTCGGTTCATCGGGCTTCTGACCAATATTGGTTCTGCGAATGGCAACGGTAATTATTTGTGCCTTGCTTGCTTTAATGGCAAGACCGGTCTCCTCCATATCCTTATATTTTCCCGTGCCAAGTAGCAGC
The DNA here is from genome assembly GCA_022574295.1 of Pseudomonadota bacterium. Classification (GTDB taxonomy): domain Bacteria; phylum Pseudomonadota; class Gammaproteobacteria; order Eutrophobiales; family Eutrophobiaceae; genus SMWN01. The sequence goes on along the minus strand of JACZSJ010000006.1, from coordinate 22,478 downwards.
CTTGAGGTGTACTCTTTTCCGGCAATGATAAGTGGATCTTCAAGATTATTGTTAACGGACTCCACTAGCCACCACCAATCGCTTCCACGATTTCAACTTTGTCATCTGACTGAAGCTCATAAGTAGCAAATGAACTGCGGGGTATAATTTGTTGGTTTACCTCTACGGCGAGGCACCCGGAGAGTTCAAGTCTGGAGAGTAACTGAACAATGTTCAGTGGATTATCAAGGACAAGTGATTCTCCGTTGAGGGTAATCTGCATAGCGAGTAAATGATTGATGAAAGGATTATACCGAAAAATGGATATTCAAAGATCTATTGTCATGCCTTCTTTAGCGATGTGACAGACAAGCGATGAACCTTTTTCCTTGATGATCTCGTTCGAATGTTTCTGGATTGCTTCCATAGCGGCATCGTCATAGTTAGGATCATGATGAAACAGGTAAAGTTCTTTTACATTGGCATTAATTGCTGTGTTGATCGTATCGACGTAACAAGAGTGACCCCATCCACGTTTTTTTTCATAATCATCGGGGGTATATTGGGCATCGTGGATGAGGATATCCGCATCTTTGAACAGGTTTAGTTCTGATTGATGTTCTTCATGAATCATTTCCTCAAACAGTGCAAGTTCCTCTTCATTGAATTCGTCAGATCTATGCTTGACTGATTTCTCAATAAACATACATTCATTATCTGATGCGTAAACAATAGTCTTGTCATTGACCTGAATCCTGTATCCAAAAGTAATGCCCGGATGATGTACATTTGAAAAATCAATTTTTATAGGTCCGTACTGAAAGCCACCACTCTGTTGCACGAGATAATTTATCTCTGCCAGCCAGGTTTCTGTGCCTACAGGGAAATAAGGCGCTTGCATTTGTGAAGAGACATTTTCCTCTATTGATGTCGGGCTATCACCAGGACCGAAAAAACTGATCTTCCAGTCAGGCGAAAAAGCAGGAACAAAAAATGGCAAACCACAGACATGATCCCAGTGATAATGAGTCAAGATGACAAACATTTCGCGTATTTTGTCCTGCTGCATTAATTCGTTTCCGAGCGGAATGATGCCGGTTCCAGCATCACAGATCAGCAGGTGATCCCCCGCTCTGATTTCCACGCACGAGGTGTTGCCCCCAACACCAAGGTGGCTGGAAAAAGGTGCCGCATAAGAACCACGGACACCCCAAAATCGAAGTTGTGCATTACTCATCTGATTATTTTTTTGCTTATTTACTGTCGCTTTTCAAACTCGCCTGGGTATATTTTACTACAACATCTGTGATTGTCTGCATAGACATGGGCTTGGCGATAAATTCCAGGACACCCAGGTCTTTGGCAATCATTCGATCCTGGTTATAATCCTTTGAACTGACAATGATTACTTGTGTTTTCTGATGAACTGGTATTTGTCTCAATTCTTTTAGCAGGCTCAGACCGTCTTTATCGGGCAATATGATACTTAGAATGATTAAATTAGGCGTATTTGACTGCAAATATGACAATGCCTCTTCAGCAGAAGCAAGCATGGTTAAATCAATATCAAGATTTTCCGTGCTTCTTTCGAGTAATTTTTTCATTGACGGACTGTTGTCTACGCCAATAACCGTAGGCTTCGTGTTGCCCATATGTTTAGCCTTTTATCCCCATCAAGCTATTATTCTAATACACTCTGACCATGACCTAAAAATGCCACTAACCGAATGATTATATTATTAAAATCCAAGGAATATCTAATATCAATGCGTTCTGCTATTTGATATCCAGCGTAAATATTATACCAAAAGATGTTAGAGAGCACACTGCTTTGGACAGTTTCCCTGAACCATTAAATGCAGATAGAATTAATTTAATTATTGCGGGTGTAGTTCAATGGTAGAACATCAGCTTCCCAAGCTGAATACGTGGGTTCGATTCCCATCACCCGCTCCATGATAGACAATAGTAGACACATAGAAATAGTGAGATTCTGTGAACTACATCACATTTAGTGAATATTGGCTGGATTGGAGTGAGACTATTTCGGAGCATCAATCACACTGGAATTTTCCTCATTTTTAACCGCAGAGATGCAAGCGTGGCCTAGTTTTTACTTTGCAGTTTTAACAGCATATAACTCAGATTATTTTCAGTGAGCTGGTGACGTATCCTCAAAAGTTTTTCTGAATCTGCATAGGGGCCTACTCTTACCCGGTGTCTGATATCTTTGCCATTGATGACGACACGTTGTATTTCTGCTGATATACCCATAAAAGCAAGTTTCGCCTTGACTTCGTCAGCAGCGTCAAATTGTTTGAATGAACCGATTTGAAGGATGTAGATTCCTGTGTTGTCAGTGCCAGGATCAGCTTGTTCTTCAATATTTCCATCATCTTCGGCTTCCCATTCGGAGACATTGACTTCCATGTTAGGGAGAATTTGATAGAAATCAAATGTTGGTGGGGGTGTATCATTATTTTGGCTTAATTCCGTCGCGGTTTTTGCGACGGTAACTTGCGGTCGCATAAGTGGTGTTTGTTGCACGACATCATGTTGGTAAAAATACACAATAATTGCGACACAAAGTCCGACTGTTAATCCAGCAAAAAATGATTTCAGGTGCTTGGAGTTTCTAGCAGACTTCTTTTTACCTGAGTTAATGTTTTTATAATCTTTGGGCATTTTCTACATTTCTTCTGCTACATTTGTTCTGGTGCAGATACACCTAGAATTCCAAGTCCGTTGGCAATGACCTGCTTAGTGGCACAGATAAGATTAAGACGCGCATTTCTTAACTCTTCAGAATCGACGATAAACTGACAAGAGTTGTAATAGCTATGAAACTCGTTTGCAAGATCTTTAAGGTAATAAGCGAGTTGATGAGGTTCATATTCTTTTGCAGCGGCATGGATAATTTCCGGATAACAGGATAATGCTGTTATGAGTTTTTCTTCGGATGGCTCGGTCAGGGTGTGCAGGTTTTTATTCCCAATTGCGACATCGTATGATAATCCTTTTTCTTCCACCTGTTTCAGCACACTACAGATCCTGGCGTGTGCATATTGAATGTAGTAGACAGGGTTCTCGTTGGATTTTGATTTCGCCAACTCCAGGTCAAAGTCAAGATGTTGCTCGCTCTTACGCATGATGTAGAAAAAACGCGTCGCATCTTTACCTACTTCATCACGTAATTCCTTCAAGGTGACGAATTGCCCTGAACGAGTAGACATTTGTAGTTTTTCGGTGCCTCGGTATAGGGTTGCAAACTGGACCAGGAGTATTTCCAGGGCATCAGGGTCTTTATTAAGCGCAGAAAGGGCTGCTTTGACCCTGGCGATATAGCCATGGTGATCTGCTCCCCAGATATTGATGGCCTTGTCATAGCCTCGTGAGAATTTTTCTAAATGGTAGGCGATATCAGATGCAAAATAAGTTGTTTGTCCATTTTCACGTGTAATGACCCGATCTTTTTCATCACCAAAAGATGTTGAACGAAACCACAGGGCGCCATTTTCTTCATACACAAAATCGCTTTCTTTTAGCCTGTCGATACACTTTTGAATTTTCTTATCATCCGTCAGCGTCTGCTCAGAAAACCAACGGTCGAATACCACACCAAAATCAGCTAGATCTTCACGAATTACATCGAGAATCTCATTTAGCCCCAAATCCAGTATTGACTGATAATTTTTATACCCGAGCATTGATTTCGAAATGGCTATGAGCTGATCCATCTTTGTTTCGGGATCGTCTGTCTCCTCACACCCCTTAAGGATATTATTTTTGGAATCCATTTTACAGCTAAGTGCTTGTTGCTTGTCGCTAAACAATTTGTCTGCAATCTCAAGGATATAATTACCCTGATATGCATTTCCCGGGAAATCAATGTTGATGCCGCATTGTTCAAGATAGCGGAGCCAGATACTAACGGTAAGGATATCCATTTGCCGTCCAGCATCATTGACATAGTATTCTCTGTCTACTTTATAACCGACTGCCTCAAGCAAATCGGAAACAGCTGCACCATAGGCTGCACCACGTCCGTGACCAATATGCAGGGGTCCTGTTGGGTTGGCAGAAACGAATTCAACCAGTATGGATTTCCCCGAACCAAATTCTGATCGACCGTAATTCTTACCGGCTTGCAAGATTTCAGTAATTACATTCAGGAGTGATCGCTTGTTGAGAAAAAAATTAATAAAACCAGGACCTGCAATTTCGACGCGATCGATAATTTCCGATTCAGGTAAATTTTCAACGATAGCAGATGCCAATTGTCCTGGATTTATATTCGCCTGTTTGGCGAGGACCATTGCAATGTTACAGGCAAAATCACCATGGGCCTGATCACGAGTTCTTTCTATCTGAATATCATCAATCGCTGAAAATGACAGGTTTAATTTCTGCTGAACGATTGAAATAGCACTTATCAGAAGTTGCTGTAATTCTTGTTTCAAACGTTCACTCCTGGCATTTACCTCTGTAGAAAATCGCGCATTGTAACGCGAGCTTACGGGCAGTAGAAGATGATTTATTGTTTATCAGGAGGTTAATAGACTTGTGTTATCTATTTGACGACGGTCAGGCCAAGGTTATGCCAGTTTTGCATCCCTCCCCGATACCATTTTAATTTATGTGCCGGGTAGCCAAATCTGAGCAATGTTTTTATATTGGATGGGGATTGTCCACACCACATGCCATTACAAAAAAGCACCAGGGTCTTTGCATTGGAAAAATCCCACAGGCCTTCTAATGATTGCGCGCCAAACTTTTTTTCCAGAATATCAGCAATCGTAAAAGGATCTGCGCCTGCTCCCTGCTTTAGTTCGGTCCAGGGGATATTAATGCTACCCGGGATAGTGCCATTCTTGACCCAATCGGGTGTGCGTGAATCGATAACAAGAATGGTATGGTCGCCTCCACTCGAGCGTTTCAAATAATCCAGCATTTCCAGCTCACCAATTGTCTCGACGCCCTCAGCGAGTTTTGCCGGTTGAATACAAAATGGCGGGCACTTTCGTGAAGTTTTTGCATAGGTAGGGTGAACAGTATTGGCTGTGTTCTGATTACGCATGATGGTCACATTCCGACCATTGTGAATAACCTCGACTGAATCGATCTCCTGACTGATGGCCGTTTCATAAGCAGATCCTTGCAGGGGTAAAAAAGTCCCCGTCAGTAAAACAAGTAAGATAAAAACATTCCTGGTGTGCATATCAATAGTTCTCTGATTTGGAATTCTTTAATGTCTGATCTATGCCTGTTTTGATACAGCACGCTGATTGGAGTTCAAACACAGTGTGCATTATACAAGGATATTCCCATATCAACTTATCCCAGGCTTAATGTTCCTGGTTTAATATTCCTGGCTCAAATCATGTCCTGAGGGTCAATATCCAGCGACCATCTCACTTTGCGACTATCAGGAAGATTTCCAAGATACTCTATCCATGGGGTTAAAAATCTTTTCATTGTCTGTCTGCTCCCGGATTGAATGAGGAGTTGAAATCGGTAACGTCCCGCACGTTTTTCCATGGGTGCTGAAACGGGCCCATAAATATCCAGTTTTCTATCAGTCAGTGCCTGTAATTTTGTCCTGGCAATATTGAGGAATTTAACTGCGACATGCTGCTTATTTGACTCTGCGCGAAGTAAGGCCTGATAGGAGTACGGTGGGAGTTGGGCTTGTTGCCGTTCATCAAGCAGTAGTTGTGCGGTTCGCTCATAATTGTGGTTGGCTAATTCAATTAACAATGGATGATCTGGGTGATGGGTTTGAACAACCACGGTTCCCGGCTGGTCGCTACGTCCTGCGCGGCCACTGACTTGCATTAATATCTGCGCCATTCGTTCACCTGCCCGATAATCTACACTGAATAATCCCCCGTCGGCATCAACAATCCCGACCAGTGTGACGTTTGGGAAATGATGTCCCTTAGCAAGCATCTGTGTGCCAATCAGGATGTCTGCATCACCTGCATGAATATCCTTTAGCATTGCTTGCATGGCACCTTTACGTCTTGTGCTGTCACGGTCGATCCTCAGGATTTTTGCCTCTGGTAAAAGTTCCGCCAAAGTCTCTTCTAATCTTTCCGTGCCATGTCCAAGTTCAAAAAAGTGATGTCCCGAACAATCCGGGCATATCTCGGGTAAATATTCATGATGATCACAATGATGACAACACAAGCTGTTTTTGTGTTTGTGAAAAGTCATATAAACATTACAACGAGGACACTGTGATATAAATCCACAATCGTGACACATGATGACTGGAGCATAGCCACGACGGTTAAGAAACAATAATACCTGCTGTTTGTTTTTCAGGCACTGTTTGATATTTTTCAGTAAATATTGAGATAGTGCCCCATGCATTTTTTCGTTTCTAACATCATGAATCTGGATATCAGGCAAATTTGAATCGTTCACTCGCTTTGACAATCTGAGCTCCTGATAACGTCCGTCCCTGACATTTTTCATGGATTCCATTGAAGGTGTTGCCGAACCGAGTACCACTGGAATTTTTTCTTTTTGTCCTCGGATCAACGCCAGATCCCTGGCTGAATAACGCAAGCCATCCTGTTGCTTATAGGAAAGGTCATGTTCTTCATCAATAATAATAATTCCGAGATTGGGCATAGGTGTCCATATGGCGGAGCGTGTACCCAATACCACAGGTGCCTGTCCATCACGCGCCTTGAGCCAGCCAAGCAATCTCTCGCCTTCAGACAGGGCAGAGTGCAGGACAACGACCTTTCCCTCAAATCTATCTTTGATGAGATCGATAAATTGTGGTGTGAGTCCAATTTCAGGAACCAGCACAAGCGCCTGTTTGCCGGAACTCAATATGTGTCGAATGACCTGCAGGTAGACTTCGGTCTTGCCGCTGCCTGTAATCCCATTGAGAAGAAAGGCATGATAGGTAGCCGAGGAAGCAATAATCTTGTCTATGGCATTCTGTTGTTCTTCATTTGGCTTCAGTTGCCATGGAATATCACCCTGAGGACAAATCATTCTGGCAGAAGAAGTTGTTGATACTGATGTGCCTGTTTTTTCAATTAATTTTTTTGTGAATAATGCTTCCAGTGGTTGTCGACTATTTTTAAATTTATTGGTGATTCGTGACTGTGAAACACCATCCGGGGTTTGCTTGATGAACAGTAACAGCGCCAGTTGTTTTTTTGCACGGGAAAGTTCATCGGCATCCAGTTTTCCCCCAGATTCTGTCAGTCGCCAGACGATCTCCTGCTTAATTTTTGCTGCTTTACCCTGTCGTAAAGCAGCAGGGATTGAGGTAAATACAACGTCACCGATGGGATGGTGATAATAATGACTGACCCATTCGATAAGCTGAAGGTGTTTTTTGGGGAGTAATGGAACTTCATCCAGCAATGCAATTGCTTTTTTTAATTTATGCCTGGGTAGCTTGCTTGTATCTGATATGGAAATAATGATGCCTATTCGCACACTGCCTTTGCCAAAAGGGACCTGTAGTCTTTGTCCAGGAGCAAGTGTTTCGACGGGGCAATTATCAGGTGGCAGATAATCAAAGAGGTTGCGTAGGGGCGTGTTAAGTGCAACTCGAAGAATAAACATAGCCGTTAGTCATTAACCATAAATCATCGGTAGCGATGACTTATCCCGTTTCCTGCAATAAGGCTTTTACCTTGGTGATATTTGCACGCTTCATCAGCTTTCCATTGATGGGACAGACAGGCGCGTGTTTAACATCCTTTTCAGGAAAAATGACAAGGACAACGGGGATGTCGTCAGCGAAAAAACAATACGCAGGGAATGCAGTTATCTTTTGAACAGCGGTTCGCATCCTCTTTTCGACTAATTCATGGGGAATGTTATTGTCCAGTAGCTGGATACTTATTGTTTCAGGCTTATCCGAGAAAAGATGAACAATAATTTCAGAATGATTCCCAGCAGTTCCGGCAAGGACAGACCCAGCCAGGCGAGGATTGAATCGTTCGAACAGATTCATGATATCAACAGCCTTACATCTTAGATTGAATAAGGCTTGAGGCTGGCAGGCATTTAGAAACAGGTTCTGGTAGGTGACTACAGAACGTTCAATTTCACTATTAGTGGGGAGATCCTTCCTTTTGTTGTAGCCGAAATGATCAGCTGCCTTTCGTTTTGCAGCATGGTAGGTAATCAAACCATTCTCCGCGATAAATCTCGCAGCCAGCTCAGTGATGGCCTGTCGTGTCTTGACTTCTATTTTTTGCATGAGCTTACTTTTGTTTCAAAATAGATCGATCATTTCCGAGTCTTTTGCATTACTGTCCAGGGAAGGGGGTCGGGTTTCGTCGCTTAATGATGTTGGTGCGTATTCAGTGCGAAAGACTTCGAACATGGCATCGGGGTCATTTGCTTGCGCTAATTTCCCGGTGGTCTTATTGATACGAGAATAAACGAGTCCTGGTGGTTCGGGCAGGATATGCTCAGGGATATCTTCCAACACAGTCTTCATATACTCAAGCCATATTGGTAATGCAGCGCGCGCACCGGTCTCCCTGCTACCCAATGGCTGAAACTTGTCAAACCCTACCCACGCAACAGCTACAATATCTGGGTTAAAGCCAAAGAACCAGGCATCTCTTTGATCATTTGTTGTGCCTGTCTTCCCTGACAAGTCCTGACGTTTAAGTACCAGAGCTCGTCGACCTGTACCATGCTTGATAACGTCTCGGGTGATTGAATTAATGATCCAGATGTTGCGCTCATCGACAACACGTTTAGCAATTTTCGATTGATTAACAAGTTGTTCCGAATCATGCTCAGCAAGATATTGTGTACCCTCTGCGAGGACGTCTTCCTGTTGCACACATACCCGACATACCGAAACAGGATCTGCCTGATAAAGGATTTCACCTTCATTGGTAGCGATGGTCTCTATCAGATAGGGTTCAACCCCGTAGCCACCATTGGCGAAGACACAGTAAGCACTTGCCATTTGCCAGGGTGTTAAGGTTGCACTGCCCAGTGAGAGAGATAAATTTTTTGGCAATCCGTCGATGTTGAAACCGAATTTTTTGATGTGTTGCAGGGCGAAAGGAACACCAATCGCATGGAGCAGTCTAATCGATACCAGGTTGCGTGAATGTATAAGTCCCTCACGCAGTCGTGTTGGGCCATAACTTTTGCGACTGTAATTTTCTGGTCGCCAGATTTCTTCAACACCTGGATCCTCAAAGATGACGGGTGCATCATTGATAAGTGTTGCAGCGGTATTGCCTGCGGCAAGACCCGCTGAATAAATGAAGGGTTTAAAACCTGACCCCGGTTGCCTGAAGGCTTGCATAACACGGTTAAATTTACTGCGTTGGTAGTCAAATCCCCCAACCAAAGCCAGGGTTGCTCCGTCATTCGGGTCCATTGAGACAAAACCACCTTCTACCTCGGGTATCTGGGAAAGTTTCCATTCGCCTTGACTATCTTCACTTAGCCTGATGACGTCTCCTGTTTTTAGAAACTCAGATGCTGTCTTTGGTTTTGCGCTTCTTCGATTTTCGCTCAGGTAAGCTCGCGCCCATGCTAGTCCAGACCATTCAACATCGATCAAGCCAATCCCTGATAAATAGCTGGTGATGGATCTTTCATTGACCTGAACGACAAGGGCTGGATAGAGACTACCGATTGAAGGAAAGCTTTCGAGCAGGCGTTGCCATTCTACTTCGTCATCCCCTGTCTTTAAGTCATAATGGTGCTCAGGGCCACGGTAGCCGTGGCGCTCATCATATTCTAATAATGCTTTTCGCAATGCATGGTTAGCCGCGATCTGGTTTTTATCCCTGATAGTTGTTGTTACATTCAGGCCGTTTATATAAGCACTGTTTCCATATTGCTCGATCAGTTGTTTTCTTATCATCTCAGCGACGTAGGGCGCTTCTACTTCTATGAAAGGATTATGCAGGCTCGCAGTGATGGGCGAAGTGTATGCCGTTTGATAATCTTCTTCTGACAGGAAATTTTCTTCGAGCATACGCTGTAAAACATAATTTCGTCTGGTTTTTGCTCGAGTAGGATTGGTCACCGGGTTTGTCGTTGAAGGTGCTTTTGGTAAGGATGCAAGCATGGCCACCTGGGCCAGCGTAAGCTCATTTATCTCGACACCGTAATATGTTTGTGAGGCAGCTGCAATACCATAGGAGCGATGTCCCAGATAAATTTTATTAAGGTACAGTTCCAGTATCTGGTCTTTCGATAATTCCCGTTCAATCTTAAGTGCCAGAAAGATTTCATTTAATTTTCTCAGGTAGGTTTTTTCACGGCTAAGAAAAAAATTCCTGGCAACCTGCATAGTGATAGTACTTCCACCTTGTGATTTATCACCGGTCTTAATGAGATGTACAACTGCGCGCATGATGCCCTGCCAGTCAACACCGGGGTGTTGATAGAAGCGATCATCTTCAGCGGCGAGAAAGGCCTGTATGATCGGGGTGGGGACCTCCTCTATCGAGATTGGCCTCCTTCTTTTTTCACCAAACTCTGCGATCAGTGAGTCATCCTGGCTATAAATTCGCAATGGAACCTGTAGTTTTATATCCCGTAATTTACCTATGTCAGGTAGCTGAGGGAGCAAATACCACGATAATCCGGCGAAAAATATTAGCCCAAGTACGAAAAAAAACAGGATAAAATTGAATGCAAAGCGCAACATGTTGTGTAGTCTAACTCAGAATTCTCCCATATATATGGCTTTTTTAGCTTAAAAAATTATTAATGTAATACTTTAAATTATGCGAAAAACTCATTGTTTTTTAAGTTATCGTTGGCTATAGTTGGCATCAGTACTTAATGTTATTTATACGTATGGCATATAACTCTGTGACAACAAAAGGAAAAAGTCGTGTTCTTTAAGAAAAAGTCTACACCACTACTGGGTATCGATATCAGTGCATCCGCAATCAAGTTGCTCGAGTTGAGTGAGAGCGGTGGCAAGTATCGCATTGAAAGTTACGCTGTTGAACCGCTTCCTGCAAATTCTGTTGTAGAGAAAAATATTGCTGATGCTGATGCTGTCGGTGAGGCAATCGGTAGAGCAGTTAAAAAATCAGGTTCGCGTACTAAATATGGTGCAGCGGCAGTTTCTGGTTCCGCTGTAATCACCAAGGTCATTACCATGTCTGCAGGACTTTCCGATGAAGATATGGAAAGCCAGATACAACTTGAAGCTGATCAATATATCCCTTTTCCCCTTGAGGAAGTGAGTATGGATTTTGAAATTCTGGGTCCAACTGAAGGGAATGAGGAGCAAGTCGATGTGCTGCTTGCTGCGTCAAGAAGTGAGAATGTTGATTTGCGTATCGCTGCACTTGAAGTGGGGGGGCTGGAAGCAAAGGTTGTCGATGTTGAAGCCTTTGCGCTGGAAAATGCTGTGGCGATGATGGCCAGGGAGTTGTTTGGCGGGGGACAAGGACAGGTCATTGCTGTGGCTGATGTCGGCTCTGCGGCGACGACCTTTAGTGTTCTGGAAAATTTAAAAATAGTTTATTCAAGAGAACAGGCCTTTGGTGGGGCTCAGTTGACTGAAGATATTCAGCGTCGTTATGGACTCTCATACGAAGAAGCAGGGCTGGCCAAAAAGCAGGGGGGATTGCCGGATAATTATGGACCTGAAGTGCTTGAACCGTTCAAGGAGTCTATGGCCCAACAGATAAGCCGTGCACAACAGTTCTTTTTTTCATCTAGCTCAATTACACAGATTGATCATCTAATACTTGCAGGGGGATGTGCTTCTATTGAAGGTATTAGCGAAATTGTTGAAACAGCGGTGGGTATTCCAACGGTTATTGCAAATCCGTTTGCGAATATGTCTCTGGCATCAAGGGTACCTGCCCAGGCATTGAACAACGATGCGCCATCTTTGATGGTTTCATGTGGCTTAGCATTGAGGAGTTTTGACTAATGGCCAGAATTAATCTGCTACCGTGGAGAGAAACGCTGCGCAAGGAGCGTCAGCAACAGTTCTTTGCCACGATGGGTGTATTTGTCGTAATAACAGTGTGCATCTGGGGTGCAGTTCATTTCGTCAATACTCAGCGAATTGAATATCAGGAGATGCGTAATCAATTCCTGACTACTCAGATAGAATTACTTGACTTGAAGATTGCGGAAATTGAACGTCTCGAAAAAGAAAAGCAAAGATTAAAGGCACGTATAGAAGCTATTGAACGATTACAGGGTAACCGTCCGTTGATTGTTCATCTGTTCGATGAAATGGTGACCAGTCTGCCTGAGGGCGTCAGTATTGTGTCCGTGCAACAAAAAGGCAAGGCAATCACGATCAAGGGTATCGCCCAGTCGAATGCCAGAGTTTCCTCATTTATGAGGAAACTGGAAGCATCAGCCTGGTTGGGTGATCCACAGCTTGAAGTGATTCAGGCACAAGATGCACAGGGGCAGCGATTAAGTAATTTCACCATGCGTTTTAACCAGGTGATACCTGGTGCTTCTGATAATGAGGAGGATGACGCATGACCTTAGATGAACTCAATAGTCTTGATCCGGGAAATATTGGTAGTTGGCCACTGCCGATCCGGATGGTCGTTATCGCTGTGGTCTGTGCGGCGATTGGCTATGCTACCTTTCACTATGATATTAACCCGCAATTAGCAGATCTCGAGGAAGTTGAGAAAGAAGAAATCACCTTGAAAGGAACCTTTGAGGTTAAGCAAAAGAAGGCAGCCAATCTGGAGGCACTAACAGAGCAACTGGCTGAGATGAAGCAGTCGTTTGGTGACATGATCAGGCAATTACCAGATAAAACAGAAGTTGCAGGCCTGATTGTTGATATATCTCAAACGGGTCTTGCTGCAGGATTAGAGTTTAAACTTTTCAAGCCTGGTAAGGAAAAGCCCGCCGAATTTTATTCTGAGTTGCCAATTTCAATCACGGTTGTTGGTGATTATCATCAATTAGGTGAATTTGTAAGTGGAATCGCAGCACTGCCCAGGATTGTGACGACTCACGACATCAGTATTCAGAAGAGTGATAAGGACGGAACGGGGGCGGCGCTGATTATGAAAGCGACAGCAAAAACATATCGTGCGCTGGATGAAGAGGAGGAAGGGTAAATGACTTTGTTTCGTTTGAAAGGCATTTGGATAGCGAGCCTTGTTTGTGCACTCCTGAATCTGGGTGGATGTGGCACCAGTGATATGCGTGATCTGGATCAATACGCACAGGACATACTGGCGAGACCGGGAGGCAGAATAGAGCCTATCCCTGAGATTAAACCTTACGAGGCCTATGCCTATCAATCTGCCGCGCTGGATGCACGCGATCCGTTCAGGCGCTTTTACCAGAAAGATGAGGAAGCGTTAGTAGAAGAGCAGGACAGCGGTTTAACACAAGCAATGCAAGATGAAATCCAGAATCGTAACAAGGAAGAATTAGAGCAATTTGAACTTGATAGCTTGCGCATGGTTGGCACCATGGAGAGTGAAGACAATCAGTGGGGAATTATTCAGGATCCAGATGGTGCTGTTCATAGAATCAAGGTTGGAAACTATATGGGGCGCAATACTGGCAAGATATTAAATGTATTTGAAGACAGGATAGAGATCAGGGAGATTATCAGGAATAGTCAGGGGCGTTGGGAAGAACGTCAGGCGGCAATCGCGCTGGTTGAAGAATGAATAGAATCAGAGGTGGAATGATGATGACTGCGAATTATATGAATCATATTAATAGAACGTTAGGAGTATTCAGGCGATGACAAAGCGGGCGATGACAAAGCGACTCAGTCATATCGTGACTATGATTAGTTTAATGGGAATTTTTGCGACGGCAGGGTTTTCTTCCGTAGTACAGGCGGCGACACTAGACGATATCAGCTATTCCGTCCTGCCGGGTGAAAGGATCCAGTTGACAATTGAGCTATCGGAACTCATGCAGGGTGAGCCGATAAGTTTCACTATCGATAATCCTGCAAGGATCGTATTGGACTTCCCGAATACAACCCTGGGTGCTGTCACTAAGAACCAGTCGATAGATATTGGTGTGGCACACAGCGTTTCCGTGGTCGAGGCAGGTGGCAGGACACGTGTCGTGCTTAATCTTGTGAGATCAACTGCCTATGAAATTGATGTGCAAGGGAGTTCTGTAACGCTAACGCTAGGTGGTGGTTCTGGTAGCAGTATGGCAGGTTCGTCTGGGGGCACAGCTTATATTGGCGGGACAAGCTCCGGTATTGAAGGAATAGATTTTAGAAGAGGTGATGGTGGTGAAGGAAGAATTATTGTGACCTTGTCAGATCCTTCCATCAGTGTAGATATGAATCGGGTAGGAGGCAAAATTGTACTCGATTTTCTGGGTGCTGAGCTTCCCAGCGAGTTGGACAGAAGGCTGGATGTGGTTGATTTTGCAACACCCGTCAAGGAGATTGATACAAAAGGCAATAATAATGGAACCCGGATGGAGATTTCGACGATCACCCAGGATTATGATTACCTGGCTTACCAGTCGGGAAATACGTTCATTATTGAAGTGCAAGCATTAGACGAGCAAGAGAAAGCAGCAAGAAAGGCACAGGTTGGCTTCACAGGAGAACGTTTGTCTTTGAACTTTCAGGATATTGAAGTACGCGCTGTGCTCCAGTTAATCGCTGACTTCACGGGCCTCAACATGGTGGCCAGTGATACTGTGACTGGAAATGTCACATTACGCTTGAAGAATGTTCCGTGGGATCAGGCCCTGGATATTATTTTAAAGGCAAAGGGTCTGGGCATGAGGCAGATTGACAATGTCATCATGATTGCACCAAATGAAGAGATTGCTGCGCGCGAAAAACTGGAGCTTGAAGCCTCAAAACAGGTCGAGGAGTTGGCACCGTTACATACCGAATTTATTCAGATTAATTATGCCAAAGCGAGTGAATTGGCCGTGTTGATCAAGGCTGAAGGAAATAGCTTACTCTCTGAACGTGGTACCGTGACGATAGATGAGCGTACCAATACATTAATTATTCAGGATATCTCAGCAAGTCTCGAAAGTATCAGAGAGATGCTGCTGAAACTTGATATTCCGGTACGTCAGGTTCTGATTGAGTCGCGCATCGTCAATGCCGATGAGAGTTTTGCCAAGGATCTGGGTGTCCGGTTTGGCTATAGTAAGAATACAAAACAGTCTAATGCGCTCTCGCGGGATGCTATTGGTCCTGCTCCCACTAATCCGGCAGTTCTTTTTGGTGGGCAAGAGCCAGGTAATATTGACTTCGGTGGAAGCACAGGTTTTACAACTGATAATCTTGAGAACTTGCTTGTTGATCTTCCGGCATTGGCCACTGGCGCGAGTGCGTCTCTAATTGTCGGTAAGATTGGCTCCTATCTCCTGCAACTTGAACTTTCAGCCATGATCGCTGAAGGACGTGGTGAAGATATTGCCAGTCCCAAAGTTATCACTACAAATCAACGAGAAGCACTTATAGAGTCAGGTGTTGAAATACCCTACCGGGAGGCGTCATCGAGTGGTGCGGCAACCATTTCCTTTAAGAAGGCTGTATTGTCGTTGACAGTCACGCCACAGATCACGCCTGATGACAAGATTTTGCTGGATTTATCAGTACATCAGGATACTCTAGGTGCGGATACCATTGCAGGCATTCCGACGATTAACACAAAGAATATTTCGACACAGGTAATGGTAGACAATGGTGAAACAGTAGTTCTGGGTGGTATCTATTCACGTTCAGAGATCAATGCTATCGACAGGGTCCCGTTCTTTGGTGATTTGCCCTATGTTGGTTTTCTCTTTAAAAGAACGTCTGTATCGGAAAGCAAGTCCGAGTTGTTGATCTTCGTCACACCAAAAATATTGAAGGATGATCTGACTATATAAGTCAGTAAGTCCCTGATAATTTTCTACGATATTTTCCTGGTAATGGAAGGATGTGGCGCATGTGTCACATCCTTTTTTATTTTCTGCTGATAGCTTATTATCCTTAAGCAATTCATATTAAAGTTGTCGGTAGTGTTCGGCTCTGGTGAACAGTCATTTTGAAATCTACATCTAACATATTTCTGATTGGTCCTATGGGGACAGGAAAGTCAACCATAGGGAGAAAGCTGGCGAAACGGACTTCGCAAAAATTCTATGATAGTGATCTTGAAATCGAAAATCGTACCGGCGTAAAGATTAATCTTATCTTTGAAATCGAAGGTGAAGCAGGTTTCCGTAAGCGGGAGTCGCAACTGTTAGAAGAATTCACATCGATGTCAAACATCGTGTTGGCAACGGGCGGCGGCGCTGTATTGAGCGAGGGAAACAGGGCAATCCTTATAGACAGAGGGTTTGTTGTATATCTCAAATCTGATATTGATCAACTCTTAAAGAGAACATCAAGAGACAATAAAAGACCACTGTTACAGAATGCAGATCACGAAGCAGTCATAAAAAAACTACTTAATGAACGTGGGCCCTTGTATGAAGAGGTCGCTGATCTGGTGATTGATACAGCCGGACTTTCTATCAATGATATAATCACGCAGATAATGTCGGCTGAGCAATGAAAAAATAATGAAGAAGATAATCGTAGAGCTTGGTGATCGTAGTTATCCGATCTATGCGGGGATTGATCTGTTAAGCAAAGGAAATTTGCTGCTTGAAAATATCAGGTCAAAACAGATCATGATTGTGAGCAATACAATTGTCGCCCCCTTATATCTGGAAACTGTCATGCAAGCATTACAGGGCATGGCGCTACAAGGGTCGGCCGCAGAAGGACTGGAGATTAATTCAGTCATTTTGCCCGATGGTGAGCAATATAAAACACTCGATGCAGTGAATGACATTATCACTGCATTGTTAGACAAGCGGTATGGCCGCACTAGTTGTCTGGTGGCATTGGGAGGGGGTGTGGTCGGTGATATTACTGGCTTTGCCGCAGCCTGCTACCAGCGAGGTATCGATTATATTCAAATCCCAACCACAGTGCTTGCGCAGGTAGATTCATCAGTGGGGGGTAAAACGGGTGTCAATCATGCCGCTGGTAAAAACATGATCGGCGCATTTCACCAGCCCAGGGCGGTGATTGCTGATATTGCCGTTTTAGATACGCTTAGTGACAGAGAGGTCAGCGCTGGTCTTGCAGAGGTCGTCAAGTACGGACTTATCAGAGATAAAAATTTTTTCGACTGGTTAGAAAAAAATGTTGAACAATTATTAAACCGTGAAGCAGAAGCACTTGCCTACATCATTGAACAATCCTGTAGAAATAAGGCCGAAGTAGTTGCAGAGGATGAAAGGGAGTCCGGACTCCGTGCAATACTTAACTTTGGCCATACCTTTGGGCATGCGATTGAAACAGGACTTGGTTATGGGAAATGGTTGCATGGAGAGGCAATTGCCCTGGGCATGCTGATGGCAGCAGATCTTTCACATCGACTAGGCTGGATCACGGAAGAAGTCATCGAGCGCATAAAACAGATGCTTGTTAAATTAAACTTGCCTATTGCATTACCGGATGATCTCAATCCGAAAAATATGCGTGAGTTAATGTCAGTCGATAAAAAAGCAAAAGATGGTGTGTTGTTTTTGGTCCTGTTAAAAGGCATTGGTGAAGCTGTTGTCACAGATGAATTTGATGAAGATTTATTGATGGAAACATTACAGCATTTTTCCTTAGTTAATGTTTCTCCGGCCGAGAGGAATAGTTAATCATGACGCTGGCATGCTACGCGGCCAGTGAAGAAAATTCGATAGGGCGCGAATACCAGGAGCCAGGGCCTTTACATCGAAACCAGTTCCAGAGAGATCGTGATCGTGTTGTTCATTCATCGGCATTTCGCAGACTTGAATACAAGACCCAGGTATTTGTAAATCATGTCGGAGACATGTTCCGCACACGTTTGACACATTCAATAGAGGTCGCCCAGATCGGACGCACCATCAGTCGGGCACTACAACTTAATGAAGATCTAACCGAGGCTGTGTGCCTGGCACATGATCTCGGTCATACACCTTTTGGACATGCTGGTCAGGATGAACTGAATCGTTGTATGAAAGAATTCGGCGGCTTCGAACATAATCTGCAATCCTTAAGAGTTGTTGATGTACTTGAGGAGAAGTATGCAGAGTTCAGTGGTCTGAACCTGATGTATGAAACCAGAGAAGGCATACTCAAACATTGTTCGCGTGCCAAGGCAAAAGAGTTAGGCAAGATTGGTCAGCGATTTCTGGATCGATTACAACCAGGGCTGGAGGCACAGGTGGTAGATATTGCTGACCAGATTGCCTACAACAACCATGATGTTGATGATGGTTTGCGTGCTGGTCTGATAACATTTGTCCAGTTGGAAAGTTGTGAATTGTTCTCAAAAGAACAGGCACTGGTCAGGAAAAAATGGCCAGCTTTATCAACAAAAAGAATGAGTCATGAAATCATACGTCGTATGATAAACACTTTAGTGAGTGATCTGATCGCGAATAGTCAGGCAAATATAAAATCGCTGAATCCATCAACGATTCATGATGTCAGAAATGCGGGGGAACTCATGATAGGTCTGAGTGAAAATGTCGCTGCACAGAACCAGGAATTGAAGCGATTTTTAAACAAGCACCTTTATCAACACGAAAAAGTGGAAAAGATGAGTGAAGAAGCAAAACAGGTAATTCGATATTTGTTTGATGGCTTTATGTCCACACTAGAATTATTGCCTGAAGAGGTGCAGAAAAATATCGGCATGCAGGAAGCGGAGCAGGGCAAACAAGGCAAAGCAAGAGTCATTGCCGATTATATTGCCGGGATGACAGATAGATTTGCATTTGCCGAATTTGAACGTATTCGTCAATAGATGTTACCCAAACTCTGAAGCCTGCATTTCCAGGTAGTCTGGGTATAGAGCAAACTCCTCAAAATCTGCACCATCAGCAAGAGATCCTTATATATATCAATATAATCAAACAGTTAACTATGATAATTACCTAAAGCAACACGTTTGAAGTGTGCCTTATCTCTATGTTGCACCGTGACATAATGCCGATACAGCACTATAATCATCGGTCGTTTAAAAGATAGCCAGAACAACGGCCTTTGGCCAAACAGGTTTGACCGTCGGTTTAATACAACATCAATTTGACGAAACATTGTATGCAAAAAGACACCCCACAGGTACACACTCCCCCTACAGCAGGCTTGTATGATCCAGCCTATGAACATGACGCATGTGGCGTTGCCTTCGTTGTAGATATCAAGGGGCGCAAATCTCATAAGATTATCGATAATGCATTAACCATTCTTAAAAACCTGTTACATCGCGGTGCTTGTGGTTGTGAAGAAAACACCGGTGATGGTGTTGGTATCCTGATTCAAAAACCACATAAATTTTTCCAACGTGTCTGTGCAGACATCGGGATTGAGTTACCGGAGTCAGAAAGTTATGGGGCCGGGATGGTTTTTTTGCCGGTCGATCAGGCACAATCAAAACGCTGTCAGGAAATATTTAAACAGATTATCGAAGAAGAAGGCCAACAACTACTGGGTTGGCGTGACGTCCCCACTGATGACTCATTATTAGGCCCTACCGCCAGGGCTGGTGAACCGATCTTCAAGCAAATCTTTATCGCCAGGAACGACGAACTGGAATCAGCGGCCTTTGATCGCAAACTTTATGTTATTCGTAAGCGCGTTGAATACACCATCTGGAATTCAGATCTGTCAGAACTGGACATGTTTTATATACCGTCATTGTCATACCGCACCTTCCTGTATAAAGGTATGTTAACCGGCACCCAGTTCGAACCGATGTTCCCTGATCTTTCTGATGCCGATGTTGAATCAGCACTTGCACTGGTTCATCAACGATTTTCCACCAACACCTTCCCTGCCTGGAAACTGGCACATCCTTTCAGATACATTTCTCATAATGGCGAAATCAATACCGTACGTGGAAACGCTAACTGGATGCGCGCACGTGAATCATTATGTGAATCCGAATTATTTGGTGATGACCTGAAGAAACTGTTCCCGATTATTATTGAAGGCGGTAGTGACTCGGCAACCTTTGATAATGTCATGGAGTTCTTACACATGGCGGGTCGCCCATTACCACATGCCGTATTAATGATGATCCCCGAAGCCTGGTCGGGCCATGAAACCATGGATGAAGAACGCAAGGCTTTTTATGAATATCACGCCTGTTTAATGGAACCCTGGGATGGTCCGGCATCTATTGCATTTACCGATGGTGAAATTATCGGTGCAGTGCTGGATCGAAATGGTCTAAGACCATCACGTTATTATGTGACCAAAGATGACATGGTCATTATGGCATCGGAAGTAGGTGTGCTGGAGGTAGCTCCAGAGAACGTAAAGATAAAAGGACGTCTGCATCCGGGTCGTATCTTTCTGGTTGATACCAAACAGGGACGCATCATTGATGATGCAGAATTAAAGAAACAGTTTGCAACCGAACATCCTTATGGCGAGTGGCTAAAACAAAACCTGATGCCAGTCGAAGAATTACCGGATCCAAAACAGATACACGGTTCGGATCCGGATACCTTGTTACAACGTCAACAGGCGTTTGGTTATACCCATGAAGATTTAAGGATCCTGATGGCACCGATGGCCGCAGATGGCTTAGAAGCCATTGGTTCGATGGGGACTGATGCCGCCCTGGCCGTGTTATCAGATCGTTCTCGTTTGTTATACGACTATTTCAAGCAAATGTTCGCACAAGTCACCAACCCACCCCTGGATGGTATTCGAGAGGAACTGGTGACCCAGGTGGCAACCACCATTGGTCCGGAAGGTAATCTATTAAAGCCCGCGCCTGAAAGTTGCCGTCGTATCAAGATTAATTCACCCGTCCTGACCAATGAAGAACTGGCCAGGATCCGCGACGTACACCTGCCGGGCTTTAAAACCAAAACAGTGCCGATCTTATATGCCGTTGCCGAAGGCGGCGCCGGACTGGATAAGGCATTAAGTGAAGTCTGTGCCGAAGTCGATAAGGCAATAGAAGCCGGTTATAGCAATGTCATCCTTTCTGATCGCGGAATCGACCAGGAAAAGACCGCTATCCCGGCCTTGTTAGCGACCGCGGGCGTGCATCATCATTTGATCCGTAATGGGTCCCGTACCCGTATTGGTCTGGTCCTTGAATCAGGCGAGCCACGCGAAGTCCATCACTTTGCGCTACTGATAGGCTACGGTATAGGCGCAGTGAATCCTTACCTCGCTTTTGAATCCCTGGGCGATTTAATCGGCAAAGGACACCTGCCACAGATGGAACACCAGCAGGCAGTGAAGAACTTCATCAAGGCAATCAACAAAGGTTTGATCAAGACCATGGCAAAGATGGGTATCTCTACCGTGCAATCTTATTGTGGTGCCCAGGTGTTTGAAGCGATTGGCCTTAATAAGGAATTCGTTGATAAATACTTTACCGGGACCGCGTCCCGTATCGGCGGTATCGAACTTGATATGGTCGCGGAAGAAATGAGCCTGCGCCATCACAATGCCTGGCCGGATCGTCCGGTTAAACGACCCGATCTGGAATGGGGCGGTGAATATCAATGGCGACGTGATGGCGAGTATCACCTGTTTAATCCCGATACCGTTTTCAAACTGCAACACGCCACCCGTTCGGGACAATACAAAATCTTCAAGGAATACACCGCACTGGTCGATGATCAAAATGAACACCTGGCGACCTTGAGAGGTTTATTTGAATTCAAGAACGACAATCAATCGATCCCATTAGAAGAAGTCGAGCCGATTGAAAACATCATGAAACGTTTTGCAACCGGGGCCATGTCCTACGGTTCAATCAGTAAAGAAGCACACGAAACATTGGCAATCGCGATGAACCGCATCGGTGGTAAATCAAATACCGGCGAAGGTGGTGAAGACCCGGATCGATATACACCGGATGAAAACGGTGACTTGAGACGCAGTGCGGTCAAACAGGTGGCCTCCGGTCGCTTTGGTGTTACCAGTGAATACCTGGTGAATGCCGATGATCTGCAAATCAAGATGGCACAGGGCGCGAAGCCGGGGGAAGGCGGGCAATTACCGGGTACCAAGGTCTATCCCTGGATTGCCAAGGTGCGTTACTCGACGCCAGGTGTTGGTTTGATTTCACCCCCACCGCACCATGACATCTATTCCATCGAAGATCTGGCGCAATTGATTCATGATTTAAAGAATGCAAATCCCAAAGCGCGTGTCCATGTGAAGCTGGTTGCCGAAGTCGGCGTCGGTACGGTTGCCGCCGGTGTGGCCAAGGCACATTCTGATGTGGTGCTTATCTCAGGTTATGACGGTGGTACCGGGGCCTCTCCGATCAGTTCACTGAAACACGCCGGACTGCCATGGGAGTTAGGGGTCGCCGAGACACAACAGGTACTGGTACAAAACGGATTACGTGATCGCATCGTGGTACAAACCGATGGCCAGTTAAAGACCGGACGTGATGTGGTCATTGCGACCCTGCTGGGGGCGGAAGAGTTTGGCTTCTCAACTGAACCGTTGTGGGTGCTGG
>JACZSJ010000055.1 GCA_022574295.1 Pseudomonadota bacterium | reverse complement strand
TCCGCGTAAAAGTGTTAAAAAAGGGACTGGTGAGCGTGATGTATCCGTTAATTTTGCTGATGTCATCATCAGCCCGGGGGATTATATCTATGCTGATGAAGATGGCATCATAATTAGTGGAGAAAGGCTTACATAAAGCAGACTGAATTAAAGTAATTTAAAAAATATACGTTAGACTATCACTGCTGTCCCGTTAACCCATTTTCGTCATGCCGGAAACCGCGTAGCGGTTGTCCGGTATCCAGTAAGTAATTGATTTAACTGGATTCCAGATAATCCTTGCAGGATTTCTGGAATGACACAGGCTTTTTTCATTTTCATGTCTAAAACATTGCTGTTATTGAAGACCTGTACAGAGCAACATTGATATTGATTTCTCACAATGTTAACGGGACAGCAGTGTTAGACTATAATTAATATAAATTAATCAATGGTATTTGATATGAAAAAAATTCTTCTTCTTTCAAATTTAATATTACTAAGTAGTTTCTGTCCGGCGGTTCATGCCGAATGTGTACAAGATCAGACAGGTGGTGGTGAGATCGTAGGGACCCTGGTGGGTGCGGCTCTGGGTGGCCTGGTTGGATCACAATTTGGTGGCGGAACCGGAAACAAGATTGCGATCGGTGCTGGTGTTCTGGCAGGTGGTTTTCTGGGGAATAAGATTGGTAAGTCCCTGGATTGTCAGGACCAACAGTATCATTATGATACCACCCAAAATGCACTTGAAACGGAAAAAACAGGCCAGACTTCAACGTGGACCAATCCAGACACGGGTCATTCTGGAGATATCACACCAACCCGAACCTATACTCTGGAAGGACAGCCTTGTCGCGATTTTACCCAAACTATTTATGTTGATGGTGTAGATGAAGAGATCAATGGTAGTGCTTGTCGACAGGAAGATGGAAGCTGGAAACCGGTGAGTTAGCCGAATTGAGTTTTACGCCTCACTTATCATATCAATTGAGCACAATAAAGGCACAAGTTAATCTACAGTTAATGCCAAATGCCACCACTCGGTGCTAATAGACCATAGATGGATGATGAAGGCCGATCGAATGCTCGACCAATTGCATTGAGGGATTCTCCACGTTGCCAACGATCCCACATCTCATCTATCTGTTTGGCTGTATAGTTTATTCGAGTTCTGTAAGTCATAAGTCAACACTCCATCTTTTTGCTATAAGATTAAAGTGTTGCGTCGACCAGTTGAAATCACCGTATAAAACAGACATTCATTGGTAGTTAGATAACTGACTATTTCTGGTCGAGAGTAGACGGTGATTCAATGTATAGTAAGCTAATTCATTAAATCTTGTTTACAGGTTTATCATCCCTACAATTCTTTCATTACTTCACCTGCGGCGATGACCGTTTTCTCAATGTCTTGATCACTGTGTGCCTTTGAAACAAATCCTGCTTCAAATGACGAGGGTGCGAGGTAGATACCCTTTTCCAACATTCCGTGAAAGAAGGGTTTGAATCGTTCCTGATCGCAGTTCATGACTTGAGCAAATGTGGTAATAGAATCTGCTTCGCTGAAAAACAATCCAAACATGCCACCGACGGCATTGGTGGTGAAAGGTATGCCTGCTGCATCTGCCACTTTTTGTAGGCCATTGGTCAGGGAGAGGGTTATCTCTGTTAACTCTTCGAAGAAGTTTGGCTCCGAGATTAAGGTTAATGTGGTTAATCCTGCGCTCATGGCAACGGGGTTACCTGAAAGTGTACCGGCTTGGTAGACGGGGCCATCCGGGGCGATGTGATCCATGATGTCTTTACGACCACCAAAAGCACCAACTGGCATGCCGCCGCCAATGACTTTGCCTAATACAGTGAGATCCGGTTTGATGTTATAAATAGATTGTGCGCCTCCCAGTGCAACGCGGAAACCGGACATGACTTCATCAAAAATCAACACACTTTTATATTCGTCACAGACTGTTCTCAGTGTATTTAAAAATTCCTGATTACCAGGAACGCAATTCATATTGCCCGCGATGGGTTCAACAATGACTGCTGCAATTTGATCGCCGACGTCATTGAAGACAGCTTTAACTTGATCTGAATCGTTATAACTTAAGGTGATCGTGTGTTGAGCAAGATCAGCAGGAATGCCGGGTGAGGTAGGTACACCCAGTGTTAATGCACCTGAACCCGCTTTAACCAGGAGCGAATCTGCATGTCCATGATAACAACCTTCGAATTTAACAATCTTGTCCCTGGCGGTAAAACCTCTGGCAAGTCGAATCGCACTCATGGCGGCCTCTGTGCCTGAGCTAACCATGCGTACCTTTTCAATATTCGGCATGATCTCGCAAATCTTGTTGGCCATTTGCGTCTCAAGTTCTGTCGGTGCGCCAAAACTGAGTCCATTTGCGGCAGTCTCCTGTACGGCCTTGATCACGTCAGGGTGAGCATGACCCAGAACCATAGGACCCCACGAACCTACATAATCAATATATTGTTTTCCATCGCTGTCATAAACATAAGCACCCTGCGCCCTGGATAAAAATACCGGATCACCGCCAACGGATTTGAATGCACGGACTGGTGAGTTAACGCCACCGGGGATGTGCTCTTGTGCAGCTTTAAATAAATTATGAGTCATAAGAATATTTAGAATAAATTGACGTATTGTGATGTTATATCAAATGGGGTTTCTGAAGCATAGAGTCCACTAATAACAGCTAGCATGTCAGCGCCCGCATCAATCAAAGATTGCCCATTCTCAGGTGTAATGCCGCCAATGGCAACTACAGG
The DNA here is from genome assembly GCA_022574295.1 of Pseudomonadota bacterium. GTDB lineage: Bacteria > Pseudomonadota > Gammaproteobacteria > Eutrophobiales > Eutrophobiaceae > SMWN01. Next base: position 11,204 of record JACZSJ010000055.1, on the reverse strand, counting down.
GAGAGTAAATTGTTGTTTGGCTTTTTGAATAATATCTAATTTTGCGTGGGCTGCATCAGGCTTGGTTGGTGAAGAGAAGAACGCACCGAATGCAATATAGTCAGCACCGGCATTCACCGCATCACTTGCACGATCCATATCGTTGTAACAGGAACAACCAATGATTGCATTATTTCCCAGTCGTTCGCGCGCGTCGGCAATGGATAAATCGGTCTTGCCCAAATGTACTCCGTCTGCATTTATTTTTATTGCCAGTGTAATATCATCATTGATAATTAATGGAACACTAAACTGTTTGCATAAGTCTACCAGTTGTTTGGCTTCTGTTAATCGAGTGTTCTGATCTGCCTGTTTATTTCTATATTGCAGAAGCTTTGTACCTGCTCGCAGAATTTCCTCAGTTTTAGTTAACATGATCTCAGAACTAAGGTGTTCTGTGTCAGTGATGGCATAAAGCCCTTTCAATTCAAGTCTCACAACTATTTATTCTCTGTCAGATTAAAAAAACGATTCGGGTGCATCTGCCCTTTGCCCAGTTGTAGGCCATGTTTAAGACTGTGCCAGGTGAATGCCTGTGCTTGTTCAATCGCGGGGATGAGTTCGATATTTTTAGCAAGGTTTGCACTAATCGCAGAGGCCAGTGTGCACCCTGAACCATGAAAACTCCCAGATAAACGTTCATATGTAAATATTTGAGTCTGTCCGTTTTCTTGATACAGGTGGTTAACGATTTCTGTTATAGAATTCTCTGCATCTGTAATCAGAACATTTTTACAATCCATCTCAAGCAATTTTTTTGCGGCTGATTGTGGACCCAGTTCTCCAGTTAATTGCATTGCTTCATCACGATTCGGCGTGATCACCGTAACCAGGGGCAGGATAAGCTCACAGAGCAAGCCACACATCTCTTCATTCGAAAAATCATGGCCTGTTGTTGATTGCAGAACAGGATCAAGCACAACAGGAAATGGTTTGTCGGCGATCAACTCATGAATCGCTCGGACAAGATCTGGTGAGCCAATCGCCCCGATTTTACATGCATCGATCTTGATATCATCAAGCACGAGTTTGCCTTGATTGATAAGATCTTTCGCTGTTTGAGGGCAGTGGTAAGAAAATGATTGTGTATTTTGAGCTGTCAAAGATGTGATCACAGTGGTAGCAATACATCCATGTGCTGACAGTGTTTCAATGTCGGCTTGAATGCCAGCACCACCGGAAGGATCATGTCCCGCCAAGACGAGGACAACAGGTTTGTGATGTGATTGCGTATCCATAGTGGTCATTTTAAATGACTCCGCGTTGTTATAGTATGCCGAATCTATTTTTTCGGGACGAAGGGTTATTCAATGAAACAATACATGTGTGCAATTTGTGGTTTTGTATATGAAGAAGAGAAAGGATGGCCAGAAGATGGCATTGAGGCTGGCACACTATGGGAAGATGTGCCTGAAGACTGGGTTTGCCCGGAGTGTGCCGCAACAAAGGCAGATTTTGAGATGATAGAAATCTAGTTGTAAGGGATAGGCTTAAGCCTGTCCCAATCAGAAAGGTCTGACCACAGCGAGAATAATAATCGCGACCAGTACCAATACCGGGAATTCATTTAGCCAGCGATAAAATATGTGACTGTGACTGTTACGGTCATGTTTAAAATCCAGTAATAATTTTCCGCAGTAGATGTGATAAATAAGCAATACGGTAATCAAAGCCAGCTTCACATGAAGCCATAACATCCCTGTGTAAGGTTCCCAACCATTCGCGAGTAAAGTCCAGAAACCAAAGATAATTGTGAATATTGCTCCAGGAGTCATGATGCCAAAGAACAGTTTTCGCTCCATGATTTTGAAACGGTCAATACTTGCCTGATCTTCACTCATAGCATGGTAGACAAAAAGCCGTGGAAGATAGAACAGGCCTGCGAACCAGGTCACCATGAAAATAAGATGTAGTGCTTTTAGCCAGAGCATTATTTAATCAAATCTAGGTAGCCTGTTCTCGTGTCCATGGACGGACACGCGCGAACAAAGTGAGTGGGAGCGAGTACGGACTTTGTTCGTACTCATGCGACCCCTGACTCGGTCAGGAAGACCGATGTCAGGGATAAACAACAACAGGCCTGCGAACCAGGTCACCATAAATATTAAATGCAAGGCTTTAACCCAAAGCATGATTGTAGGGCTCTAATCAGGATGAAGGTGTAGAGACGTGACTTAAACCGGTGACTGTATTTTGATTCAGCAACATTGAGATTATCGAGTCACGTAGTTCGTTTATATCCATTTCACCAATAGTGTGTTTGGTGATTGTACCATCTGGCGCTATCAGAAAGGACGTTGGTGTCACGATCACATCACCAAAAGCAAGCACGGCATTTCCCTCAATATCAATCGCGATGGGATATGGAATTTTCCTTTCTGAAATCATTTTAGCCACCTGATTTGGTGGGTCATAGGGCATGGCAATACCAATTATCTCCAGCCCATCATCAGCAAGCTCATCATAAAGCGCAATCAGGCGCGGCATTTCACGAATGCAACCCATGCAGGAGGTCGCCCAAAAGGTCACTAAAACCGGTTTGCCTTGTAGCTCTCTTAAGTTAATGATGCTTCCATCCGTGATGGTGAGCTTGATGTCAGGTGCTCGACTAATACCATTCGGTGAAACCCATAACCAGATAACAGAAGCTGTTAGTAATACAAAAAGTGGTATTGCAATCAGAGATCGTTTGTTCATTTGGAATTTATTATTATAGGATCAATTATCAGGATGATTGATAATCTCATTCGCAGTTCTACTTATTTCATTTTTCAGATCTTCACTGAAGAAATTTCTGATGCTGTTAAATATGTGTTTAATCCCTCTCCAGATTTTCGGCAGGAGCCAGACCATCAGGGCAATAAATATGACCAGCGCGATAAGAAATGCAACAGGATGATTTAAAGCTGTCCACAAACCTGCAATGACCAGAAGATCTTCACCAATGGAGGCAGTCCAGTTAGTCACCGGTTCAGGTGATGAATTAATAACGATTCGACTGCCAGCCTTGGTCGCGTGGGTGGCGGCGGCCAGTGAGCCACCAACAATAAACGCAGCCAGTTCAACAGCAGGAGTCATATCTCCGACGGCACCCATGGCTAACACCGCACCCAGTGGAATTCTGATAAACGTGTGTAGTGCATCCCATGCAGTATCGACACCCGGAGTTTTATCTGCAAAGAATTCGACGCAGTACATCAGTCCTGCGGCAGTCATTACCAGGGGATCGGTGACGACCATTAAATCTGGAGGGAGATCAATATTGCCTGTAGTGCCCAGATAACCGAGCATAAATATGGTGGCATAAAGGTTAATGCCACTGGCCCATGCGACTCCCATGGTTAACGCAATGATTGATACAGTATCCATAAGTTATTTCCTGAATGCAGTTTGGGTATTTTAGCGCAACATGGAAGGTTATGGTCATTTTGACTGGATAAAAACGCATTTGTTCTCCAAAATGAGCAAATAGCTTACTTTTCCAGGAGCCTTGATGGTCTGAATATTCTCTTGACACCAAAATCGGCAAATATTAACCTAATTTGCGAAATATCTGATCTATTCAGTTGTTTCAACAAGAATAACCATAAAGGTAGAACACTTTGCTAAAGCGGCCTTGGCCGCTTTCTTTGCTTATAGCCAAACTATCTGAAGTCTATATTTCCGGGGAGTTTGGGTTTAGGGCAGAATTGACAGTTTTAGGTGGATATTTAAAACAACGGATAAAATGAGTGAGTAGTAAAATTTTAAAAGTAGGCATTGTTGGCGCGACGGGATATACCGGTGTTGAATTGCTACGCTTATTAATTGGACATGAGCAAGTCGATATTCAGGTGGTGACCTCAAATTCCGAGAAAGATCAATATGTGGCCAATGTTTTCCCAAGTTTGTCTGGATATCTGGATTTGAAATTTTCTGATCACGATTCTCCTGAACTGAAAGAATGCGATGTCGTATTTTTTGCGACTCCTCATGCGACATCCATGCATAAGATCCCTGAATTGTTGAATGCCAATGTAAAAATTATTGATCTCTCTGCTGATTTTCGTTTGCAGAATGCTGAAGAGTGGGAGCATTGGTATGGTGTTAAGCATGCTGCGCCAGAATTATTAAAAAAGGCTGTTTACGGTTTACCAGAAATAAATCGGCAGCAGATAGCCAACGCGGATCTGGTGGCGAATCCTGGATGTTATCCTACTGCGATAACACTTGGGTTTTTACCCTTACTGGAAAATGGGGTGATTGATTTAAATACACTTGTTGCCGATGCCAAATCAGGTGTGAGTGGTGCAGGGCGCAAGGCTGCCATGGAAAATCTTTTCAGCGAAGCCAGTGAAACTTTTAAGGCATACGGTGTTGCTGGTCATCGGCACTTGCCCGAAATATGCCAGACTCTGAGTATTTGTTCTGGGCAGGCTGTGGATCTCACATTTGTGCCGCATTTGGTGCCGATGGTAAGGGGGATATTTGCAACACTTTATGCGCACTTAAACCAGGCAAACGTCGATATCACCAAAATGTATACGACACGTTATATTGATGAACCCTATGTTGATGTCCTTCCAGAGGGCTCACAGCCAGACACACGTTCAGTACGGGGAACCAATATGTGTCGAATCGCAATCCATAAAGCACGGGATAGTGACAAACTCATTGTTTTATCTGTCATCGATAATCTGGTGAAAGGCGCAGCAGGCCAGGCAATTCAGAATATGAATATTATGTTTGGACTGGCCGAGGTGATGGGGCTTAACCTTCCTGCAATTTACCCATAAACAATATCATTTACAGACCCGTTTTAACTATACTTTTTGTTAATGATCTAATTCCGGAATATAAGGTTGTATCAGAGTGAGCCGATCAGCAAAACTGGTAATAAAGCGTCACAGACCACTATATATTTTTGCCGTGATCATTGTATCTTGTGCATTGATATCTATTGCGACATGGATTTTTCTCGACAAGAGTCAGTGGTCATACATCATATCTAGTTTGTCTGAAGCCAAAAAGAGTAAACAGTTGTGGCAGGACAATAAGACGATGAAAAATACAATCGTTAAACTGGAAGGACGCATTGTGATGCTCGAAAGAACAGCACAAGTAGAGAGGCAAACCATCGCAAATCTTCAGCAAGGCACGATTGAGCAACAGGATGAGACATACAGGTTGAGAAAGGAACTCGAGTTTTACCAGGGCATTGTGACTTCTACAGGCGAGTCCAGAGGCTTAAATATACAGGGATTGCGTATTGAAGAAACATCCCAACCCAGGAGTTATTATTTCAAGCTTATATTAACCCATGTGTCAAAAAGTGATAAGGTGATAACGGGTAAGTTGTCTATACTGCTGGAAGGGGTCCAGGAGGATATTGCCAGAACGATTGATATTCGGGAACTGACCTTATCCGAATCATTATCGTTGGGCTTCAAGTTTGGTAGTTTTGAGCGCATAGAGGGCAGTATTGTGTTGCCTGAGGGATTTGTTGCGCATAGGGTGATAGTCCGGGCTCGTCCAGATGGGAAGAAAAGGACATCACCAATAGAGCGCGTTTTCGATTGGTCAGAAGCAATGAATCAGTAGAGGAGAGATTTAAGATGTTGGGCAAGAGGAAAAACAAAAAAACCACACGTATGGATACCTTGGTTGGACCACAGAGTGAGGTGGTTGGTGATATAAAGTTTTCCGGTGGATTGCATGTCGAAGGAACAATCAAAGGCAATGTTATTGCAGAGAATGATGGTAGGTCATTAGTTCAACTGACAGAAAGTGGAACCATTGAAGGTGAGATAAGGGCCCCTTTTGTTGTACTAAACGGTGTTGTTATTGGTGACGTTCATGGCGGTGAGCATGTTGAACTTGCATCAAAGGCACGTGTCGCAGGGAATGTGTACTATAATCTAATTGAGATGGCCGTAGGCGCGGAGGTCAATGGTAAGCTTGTACATACACAGGTTCCCGATGATGTGCCGCTGGCGTTAGGGCATGTGGGTGCTCTGGATGATCCAGAATAATTTGGAATAAAGTCAGTTGCGAGCTATAATTACGAGTAAAGGTAGAAAATGAAATGAGTACAGTACAGGAAAAGAAAGACCCAAAGAAAATAACTATAGCCGATGTCCCTGAGGCGGAGGTGCCGGATTCAGATATTCCTGATCCATTGATATTTACTGATGAGGCAGCAGCAAAGGTAAAATCTTTAATCGACGAAGAGGGCAATGATGCATTGATGTTGAGGGTCTTCGTCAGTGGTGGCGGTTGTTCCGGTTTTCAGTATGGGTTTACCTTTGATGAAAGTATTGCAGAGGGCGACACTGTCGTCGAGAAAGGTGATGTGAAATTGCTCATTGATCCAACAAGTTTCCAATATCTAGTAGGCGGTGAGATCGATTACACGGAAGGTCTGGAAGGTGCTCAGTTCGTTATCCGCAATCCTAATGCGACGACCACTTGTGGTTGTGGCTCATCCTTTTCAGTTTAATTGTTCAATTCTTGCCGGGCAGGATATGCCTGGTAGATAGCACCCAGCAAAACTGGTTCATCGGCACCCGTGACTGAGGTCAGGTTGCCCGGTTGCTTTTCCATTCGACGCTTCGCAAGCCATGCAAAGGCGACGGCTTCAACAGCGTCCGGGTTGAGACCATGATTTTCAGTGGAACAAATATCCAATGCAGGGTGTAATTCGCGTAGGCGGTTCATCATAACTTTATTATGCACGCCTCCCCCACAAACCAGGATTTCATTGCAATCTGGTGCGTGATTTTGTATCGCATCACAAATCGTAACAGCACTCAGTTCAAGCAATGTTGCCTGTACATCATGTGGTTCGATGTTTTCGCTTGATTGCGACAATTTTCTATCGAGCCATTGCAGGTTGAAAAAATCTCTACCGGTACTTTTCGGTGGGGCTGTTTCGAAATAGCTTTCATCAAGTAATGTAGATAGTAACTGTTGATGATATTGGCCTGACTTTGCCCATTGACCATCACGGTCAAAATCATGGCTAAGATGTCTCTGTACCCAATCATCCATCAATGCATTTCCTGGCCCCGTATCAAACCCTGTGATAACTGCATTTTTACTGGCAGGTAATATTGTGATGTTGGCCATCCCGCCAATGTTTAGAATGACTCGTTCGCTTTCTTCATTTTTGAAAAACCATTGATGGAATACAGGAGCAAGTGGAGCACCTTCTCCACCTGCAGCAATATCCATACGTCGAAAATCTGCAACTGTCGTGACACCTGTTTGATAGGCAATAATATTTGGATCACCAATCTGTATAGTTCGTGGATGTGACTCATGCGGCAAATGTAGAACTGTCTGGCCATGGCTACCAATGGCATTAATATCTTCAGGTGATAGATTCTCAGTTTCAATAATTTGCAGTGCGGCTTCTGCAAAAAGATTTCCCATAATGACATCAAGTTCTGATATCACATCCAGAGAAGATGTCGTGTTGACAGACCTAAGTTTTAGCTGAAGATTTTTTGAAATAGGAGTTTGCTGATACTGGATAACTTCCAGATTATCTTCTACGATACGAACCAGACATGCATCAATTGCGTCCATGCTTGTGCCCGACATCAAACCTATATAGAACACGGTTTCACCAAAGAATTATTTAGAGGCTGCTGGAGAATTTTTTTTCTCATTCAGGGCAACAATGACAGGGCAACAAGGTAAGTCAACGATAGCTTGCTCTTGTTTATCAATGACTGCGACGGTTGTTTTATTGGTAATACTATTTAGTTGTGCCAATAGAGGTTCGGTTTGTGTCTTAAATTCGTCCATTAAACTATTGGGGATTCGCAGGGCCTTTGGTAATTTGACCGTTAATGGATTTCGATGCACACCGTTGACGCGGAACTCGTAATGTAGATGTGGTCCTGTCGTCAACCCAGTCATGCCAACATAGCCAATGATTTGTCCTTGCTTGACGTGCTTGCCTCTTTTTATGCCCCGCGCATAGCGTGAAAGATGGCCATAAAGTGTTGTGTATCGGCCACCGTGTTGAATGATGATCGCCCTTCCGTAGCCTCCTTTTCTTGCAGCAAGTTTTATCACGCCATCTCCTGTTGCCCTGACGGGCGTGCCCGTTGATGCCGCGTAATCTACCCCTTTATGGGCACGAATCTTGTTAAGAATCGGGTGCTTTCTACCCAGACTGAAACGGGAGCTGATACGGGTAAATTCGACTGGTGTTCTGAGAAAAGCCTTGCGCATGCTATCACCATTTGTGGCGTAATAATCTGAGTGCCCGTCAGCGTGTGTATAGCGAACGGCTTTGAAGGACTTGCCCCGATTGATAAACTCTGCGGCCAGGATCGGTCCATCCTGTACTTTTTCGCCATCTTTATATCGTTCCTGATAAATGACGTGGAATTCATCCCCTTGTCGGACTTCCAAAGCAAAATCGATGTCCCAGCCATAGAGGTTGATCAGCTGCATGATCATGTTGTCTGAAAGGCCTGCATTTATTCCGGCCAGGAATAAGGAATCCCTGATGGTGCCACTTGCTGTCCTTACCCTGGTTTCCAGTTCTGCTTCCAGCATTTCAGCCGAATAGATATCGCCTAATTTTTTAATAGTCAGGGTGTCAGTAAGATCGATGTCATATTGCAAGGCTTCAAATTGTCCATCTTCGAATAAGAAACGGATCTCCTGCCCCGGTTTTAAGCGCTTCAGAATGGCGGTATCACCACCTAGGGCCATGATGTTGTATAACATATTGGCGGACAATCTTTTGCGTTTGAAGATAAGCGCCAGATTATCACCAGATTTGACTTTTACTGACTCCCAATAAGGCTCTGCCTCTGATTCTTCTACAAATTCTTCAAAGGCCAATACCTCTCTTTCCCCTGATGCTATATCTTCATGAGCAATTTCCTGCACAGCAGGTTCGCTTCTATAAGTATCATCTATTTCAGGGAACCAGGATTGATAGGATATGGATTCTGATGATCTGTGCTTTGGGTCAATGGCAGGAGATGCCCCGTCAGAGATGATGACAGAAGCTGGTATCTTCAAGCCACTGATACCAAAGAAGACGGCACCCGCTGTCAGGGCCACTGCAATGAACAAATAGGGGACATGATTACTTGCAGTCAATGAGTGATGAACGGTTTCCTGACCATCTCTTGTCTTATAGTCTTTCTTTATATAGGACTTGTAAGCCACGGTGTTTACTCATAAAAATTTGGCTAACTCTAGCGTGCGGCTAATGAATCGTCAATGCTATTTTGTCTGTATATTATTGGCTGCCGGGAAGGCAATTCGTATGATAAGCTTGCCCGCAACTGGAAACAGCTCCACAAAATACGCATAACACAGGCACTGACATGGCATCAACTGAAGAAGCACTTTCTCTGATTAAGCGTGGCGCAGAAGAAATTCTACTTGAGTCCGAATTGGTAAAGAAACTGGAAGAAGGCAGGCCGCTCAGGATCAAAGCAGGCTTCGATCCCACAGCACCGGATCTACATCTGGGACATACCGTACTGATTAACAAGCTCCGCCAGTTTCAGGAGCTGGGGCACGAAATCATGTTTTTGATCGGGGATTTTACCGGCATGATTGGTGATCCAACGGGTAAAAACACGACTCGACCCCCTCTGACACGTAAAGAAGTTCAAGCAAATGCCAAAACCTATGAGCAGCAGATATATAAAATACTCGACCCCGAAAAAACGGCTGTGATGTTCAATTCCTCCTGGATGGGGGAGATGAACGCCGCCGATATGGTAACTCTAGCTGCTAAACATACGGTGGCCCGGATGCTGGAGCGCGATGATTTCAGTAAGCGTTATAAATCTGGGCAGCCAATTGCTATTCATGAATTCCTTTATCCATTGATTCAGGGTTATGACTCTGTGGTGATGAAAGCGGATGTAGAACTTGGTGGTACAGATCAGAAATTTAATTTGCTGGTGGGCCGACAGTTGCAGGAAGCCTATGGTCAGAAGCCCCAGGTGATCCTGACCATGCCTATACTGGAAGGTTATACCAGAGGTACTGAAAAGATGTCCAAATCCCTGGACAACTATATTGGGATCACCGAACCACCCGGGGAGATGTTTGGTAAATTAATGCGTATCGACGATGAAAAGATGTGGCGCTATTTTGAATTACTCAGTTTCAGACCTGTAGATGAGATTAATCGTTTCAAAAAAGAAGTTGATGAGGGGGGAAACCCGAGAGATATCAAATACTTGTTAGCATTGGAAATTGTTGCCCGTTTTCATTCTGAGGAATTAGCACAGCAAGCGCATAACGAATTTATTGCAAGATTTCAGAAAGGGGCTATGCCCGAGAATATGCGGGAGTCTGATTTTGATACTGGCGGCGAGGGAGAAGCCTGGATTGCCCCTGTTTTTACTGCTACCGGTTTAACTTCCAGTAATTCGGAATTGGTCAGAATGGTAAGCTCAGGGGCGGTTCGGATTGATAGCGAAAAAGTGACAGATAAAGACAAAAAAATAGCCTCTGGAAACACTTATGTTCTGCAAGTAGGAAAGCGCAAATTCGTGCGGGTAACAGTCAAATAACTAACTGAATTATAAGTATTTATTATATTTTAAAATTAACTCGCGAATTGTATTGACCGACTAAACTTCACGTGTATAATCTCGCTTCCCGGTTGGGATGACCAGCCTTGTTCTTTAAAAATTCCAAACAAGAAATCTGTGTGGGCGCTTACGTTGAATGTCTGTATCACCAAGAGTTTCGGTGAGCATGAGTTTTAACTAAGTGTCTATATAAAATTAGTATATTTAGTTTTACTTTTGTAATCACCGAGTCAAGATTTGCTGCCTTTAAAGCAGCTAAAATGATTAAACTGAAGAGTTTGATCCTGGCTCAGATTGAACGCTGGCGGCATGCTTAACACATGCAAGTCGAACGGTAACGATGGAAAGCTTGCTTTCCAGGCGACGAGTGGCGGACGGGTGAGTAATGCATAGGAATCTGCCCAGTAGCGGGGGACAACCTGGTGAAAACCAGGCTAATACCGCATACGCCCCCTGGCTTAATCACTGGGGGGGAAAGCGGGGGACCTTCGGGCCTCGCACTATTGGATGAGCCTATGTCTGATTAGCTAGTTGGTAGGGTAAAAGCCTACCAAGGCAACGATCAGTAGCTGGTCTGAGAGGATGATCAGCCACACTGGG
>JACZSJ010000054.1 GCA_022574295.1 Pseudomonadota bacterium | reverse complement strand
TTATCCGGATCGGGGACAGTGTGTGGTGGGTAGTTTGACTGGGGCGGTCTCCTCCCAAAGAGTAACGGAGGAGCGCGATGGTACCCTCAGCATGGTCGGAAATCATGCAATGAGCGCAAAGGTAGAAGGGTGCTTGACTGCGAGACAGACACGTCGAGCAGGTACGAAAGTAGGTCATAGTGATCCGGTGGTTCCGTATGGAAGGGCCATCGCTCAACGGATAAAAGGTACGCCGGGGATAACAGGCTGATACCACCCAAGAGTTCATATCGACGGTGGTGTTTGGCACCTCGATGTCGGCTCATCTCATCCTGGGGCTGAAGCAGGTCCCAAGGGTATGGCTGTTCGCCATTTAAAGAGGTACGCGAGCTGGGTTTAGAACGTCGTGAGACAGTTCGGTCCCTATCTGTCGTGGGCGTTGGAGATTTGAGGGAAGCTGCTCCTAGTACGAGAGGACCGGAGTGGACGAACCTCTGGTGTTCCGGTTGTCATGCCAATGGCATTGCCGGGTAGCTACGTTCGGACAGGATAACCGCTGAAAGCATCTAAGCGGGAAGCCCCTCCCAAGATGAGATCTCCCTGGGAATTTAATTCCCCTGAAGGGCCGTTGTAGACTACAACGTTGATAGGTTGGGTGTGGAAGCGCAGTAATGTGTGAAGCTAACCAATACTAATTGCCCGTGAGGCTTGACCATATAACACGCAAGCAGTTTGAACACAGTAGTACACGATCAGCTTTTTGAATTAGATTTATTTGGGGTCAGACCCAAACATCAGGTCTGACCCTGATAAATCAACAGAATTGCCTGGCGGCCATAGCAAATGTGAACCACCCGATCCCATCCCGAACTCGGAAGTGAAACCGTTTAGCGCCGATGATAGTGTGGGGCCTCCCCATGTGAAAGTAGGTCACTGCCAGGCTCTTAAATAATAAAACCCCATGACGAAAGTCATGGGGTTTTTATTTAACGTTTTAGTAATGAGACCTACTTGGCCGCTCATGCGCATCCATGCGCTCGCGGCATTAGTGCTTCCATGCACGTCAACGAAGTGACAACTTTGCAGGACGAATATAGGATATATTCGGTTGAAAATGTCTGGAACAAATTTTCCAGCAAAAGTTGAACGTTGGAGCGAAGTGACGACGGCCCCGAAGGGGTGGAGCCCATGGATGGGCGGAATAAAGTAGGTCGCCCACAATTGCTCCTGCATTGTGGGCATACAGTACGTCCTGTACATAATTGATGGGATACCTCCCGTAGTAATTGCGGGTATGGGACATACCTCCATGTATCCCACTCTTCGAGCGTGCTAAAGCACGTCCAAATTTGATCCTGTCAAATTTGTGCCAGACTCTCAAACAAATCTATTTATTGGTGTAAGATCGCTATAATCATTGTTGTTTTATTATTTGTTCTAACTTGAAGGAAAAGATTGTGCCTAGTTATGATTATTATTGTGAGCTTAACGGTGAAACTGTTGAGGCCACACATTCAATTAAAGACAGTATTTTAAACTGGGGAGAACTTTGTTTTGCTACCCAGCACCCGCTAGGGGACACTGACCCACTGACGCCGGTAAGAAAACTTATTCGGGCTCCAGCCATTCTATTCCCAACAGGGAATGCAGAGTTAAAAAATCATGGCTTTACAAAGCTTGTTAAAAGAGATGAAGGTGTTTACGAAAATGTAACAGCTGTAGGTGCTGAGAAGCGTTATATGACGAAGGGGGATCCGTCAACAATTCCCGACCTGAAGAAGAAAATAGAAGACTAGATTATGACAATAGGACGTTGTTGTTTTTAGAGACCTTTGCACGAAGCGACTATTTTTGCCTTGCTCAAACAAAAACTCACATCGTGCAAAGGTCTCTTTTCGTTATTCCCATTCAAGTTCGGTAAAGGCCTTGGTTACATTTCTAGCGTGATGTTGTTCGTGCAGAAACCATTTTTGCTTCTCCTTTTTTCCAATACTACTCACTGCATCCTCCAGAAACTGTCCATTTTTAATTGCCTTCCGTGCATCATTTAGCAACATTGTTAAATAGAATTTTTCTGCGGCATAGGTTTGTGGCCAATCATGACTGATCGTGCCATGGCCAGGGATGGCGAGATTGATCTCCTGATTTTTTAATGTTTCCAGCACCGCCAGCCAGCCTTTCAGTTTTCCATCCAGTGAGGGGATGCGCTCCCTGAATACGAGATCGCCGGTCCATATTGTTTTAGTATCAAGATCCAGCACGGTGAGATCACTATGGCTATGTGCTGTCTGGTATGCGTTTAATCGTATCACTCTGTTCCCCAAATCAAGATCCATTGTCTTAGCGACGGTCAAATCTGGACCTATAACTGAATCTTTGTCTGGCATAGGGCCTAAATCTCCTCTAAATTGCCGCAGAAAGAAATCACGATTTTGTTCCACTGCATCAGCGAGCTGACTATGGCCGACGAACTGGGGGCCTTCTTTCAGGAAAGCCAGATTACCAAGGATATGGTCAAAATGAACATGTGTATTAATCACGTAACACACTGGAAGCTGACTTATTTCACGGATAGATAAAAGTAATTCGTGTCCAATGGTCACAGAGCCGCCTGTATCAACAATAGCGATACATTTTTCTCCGACGATAAAACCGATGTTGGCAATATCGTCGTGTTGCCGGTGAGTGAATTCGACATGGATTCCAAGATGTAAATAGATGCCATCCGCGACCTGTTCCAGGTTAAAGGATTCGGTGTCGCCACCAGCGAAGGTCACGGAAATGAAGCCCGACATGAACAAAAATATGGTGAGGATCGCTAGATTTATGGTCAATTTTTGACCAATCGCAGATGATGGTTGAAATTTAATACAAGCAGTTTCCATAATGATCAGTATAACTACATGAATTAATTAATCTATTTACACGAGGCATTTTACTTCAGGTAGTTATGCGTAAACTGTGTACCAGCAATAAAAATAGCATTGCCTAAGAATATAATTAATATTTATAACATATGACTTGTAAGCAGCGAGATCATTGACTAGATTTAGTAGCAGGGACGATGATTATTAACTATTTCATAGGCACCATTTCATTTCATGGATTAAAGGGCCTGAATTCTGAATTATCTGAATTTAGACCAGGGGCGCTGTCGCGTCCGTAATCGTTTGGCCAATGTAACTTTAAAGGGGGTTATATGTTTGAATATGATGAAGAAATTGTCGGGGCGTTATTAAAAGAAAGTGTGGAGTTCAAGAGACTGCACGATAAACATTTAAGATTGAAACAGGAAGTCAGCAGTGCAAATGCAGGGGATATGCCCATTGAGGATATGGAACTAGAAGGATTGAAAAAAGAAAAGTTATTGTTGAAGGATCAAATGGCACAAATTATTGAAGACTACAGGGGGTGTCACGCCGCTTAGCGTTTTGTTTCCAGATCTTGCAGATAAATTATAAAAGCACCTTCCGGGAAGAACCCTCGGAGGGTGTTTTCGTTTTAGCGCTTGTAATCAATGGTTTGAGTGTGATGATCAGATCGCGAGGCGGATTCCTATCAAAAATAACATGCTGGCTAACACAGGGCGCATGATTTTTTCTGGAAAATATAAGCCAAGATGGCTTCCCATGTAAATCCCTGGAATAGAACCAATCAGAAGACTTCCTAAAAGCATATAATCAACCGTGCCCAGATGTGCGTGGCCGAGACCAGCGATGGCAGTTATCGGGACGGCATGTGCTATATCTGTACCAACGATTGAAATTGCGCGCATTCGAGGGTAGAGGAAAAATAATACTGCTGCACCAAGCGCCCCAGCACCCACCGATGAAAGTGTGACCAGAAAACCAATCAGCGCACCGGAAAAAATAGTTAGTGGTTTTCTGAGTTGTCTGTGAAAGATTTTGATACTTGACAAGCGTTCATTTTGACTTAGTTTCTGAATCGGATCTTTAAACAGGAGAACTAAAGATGTCAAAATTAACGCGATACTAAGTATGGTGGTAATGACATTGTTATAGTCTATGCCTGAAGCGAGCATACTTTTAAGTATGAAAATAGAGATGCATGTCGACGGAATGCTCCCCATACAGAGTAGCTTCACAATATTCCAGTCGATAGTATTTTTGGCATGATGAACAAGGATACCTCCGGATTTAGTCACAGCTGCATACAGTAAATCAGTTCCTACCGCTATTGCAGGCGAGATAGAAAATCCAAGGACGAGTATAGGCGTCATTAAAGAGCCTCCGCCAACACCCGTCAGACCAACGATGAAACCAACTAAAAAACCAGTGACTGTATATGCAATGTCCATCCAAATACCAATGACTGACCAAAATAAGTGCCATTCTAAAAAAGGGCTTGTAATGTATAAGCTCTTATCTATACTTAAAAGTAATTTATACATATATTTTTATAATATTAAAGAATAAGCGGAAGTAAGTTAATGAAACTCCAACAACTCAAATACATCTGGGAAGTCGCACGACACGATTTGAATGTGTCTGCGACAGCAGAGAGTTTATTTACATCTCAACCGGGGATCAGTAAACAAATCATAATGCTTGAAGATGAATTAGGCGTTCAGATATTTCATCGAAGCGGTAAACACCTGACTGAAATTACACCAGCAGGGTGTCCTATTGTGAGCATGGCGGGGGAAATTTTAGATAAGGTCGAAAATGTACGCCAGATTGCACAAGAGTATAGTGATCAAGATAGAGGGACACTCTCAATCGCAACGACTCACACCCAGGCACGATATCTTCTCCCCGACATAATTAGTGAATTTATTGGACGATATCCAGATGTCGCACTACATATGCACCAGGGAACGCCCGTGCAGATATCTGAGGCAGCATCAAAAGGAGCCGTTGATCTGGCAATCGCCACTGAGGCATTAGAGCTTTTTGATAATCTCATCATGCTGCCGTGCTATCGTTGGAATCGTAGCGTTATTGTGAAGCATGATCATCCTTTGGCTAATGTAAACAAGGCAAATGAAAACAAGCTTACGCTTGAGGAACTCGCTGAATATCCCATTGTAACGTACGTGTTTGGCTTCACAGGTCGTTCACAGCTTGATGATGCCTTTAATGCGGAAGGTTATGTCCCCAAAGTTGTATTTACGGCGTCTGATGCTGATGTCATCAAAACATACGTGAAACTTGGCATTGGTGTTGGAATTGTCGCGAGTATGGCATTTGATCCAAAGATTGATAGTGAGCTAGTCGCTATCGATGCCAGTCACCTGTTTGAAGCAAGTACTACAAAAATCGGGCTCAGGCGGGGCACCTTTTTACGTGGATATATGTATGAATTTATAGAGCTGTTCGCACCGCATTTGAACAAAGCATTGGTTGACGAAGCACTCAACGCCAAGACGAATGAAGAAATTGAGCAATTGTTTGCAGGTGTAGAACTACCTTACCATTAGCTACTACATTTGTTTTTTTTGTAAGCAAGGTGCTAGAATGGCTAGAGGTAATCAAGATCCGTATTCTGATCCATTATTTCCTTGATTTCCTGCTGCTCAGAAACCCCTTCTGAAAGGACTTCTTTGACGAATTTGAAATATACCGTATAAATTTTTGTTGCCTGGTCTTCTTCTTCAACCACAAAAAAAGGTGCTAGATTTACGTCATGTTTTTTTGCCAGGATCATGCCTTCGCTATTAGGGTCTCGTTCATCGGCGACAACTATCTGGTCAATTCTATTCAGTAACTTGTTTTCTTCCAGTTGCCTCAATACATCAGCACATTTTCGACAAGGGCTACCATCCTTAAGGATTTTTTTGACCATGGTAATGTTCATGGCATACCTCTAATTTTTATCATTGTCCAAATGTAAACCGCATTCTTTCTTGGTCGCTTCCTCCCACCACCAGCGTCCCTCTCGTTCATGTTGGTTAGGAAGGATCGGGCGCGTACAGGGTTCACAACCAATGCTTGAGAAACCCATTGAATGAAGCGCATTAAAAGGAACATCATTGTTGCGGATGTATTGCCAGACTTGCATGGATGTCCAGAAAGACAAGGGATTGAATTTAACCAACGTGTGATCACCGGAAGAGAAGGTATTGTCCTTTTGAATAACAGGCAGGCCTGAACGTGTATCCGGACTTTGATCCTGACGTTGTCCAGTAATCCATGCATCAAGTGTTGATAATATACGACGCAAAGGCATGACCTTACGAATTCCGCAGCACTCTTGATGACCATCTTTGTAGAAGCTGTATAAACCTTTTTCGTGGACAAATGTCTCCAGTTGTTTACTATCAGGTGACATTACATCAATGTTTATACTGTAGTGCTTTCTTACTTGCTCAATGAATTGATATGTTTCAGGATTCAATCTACCAGTATCCAGAGAAAATATTTTGATATCGGGTTTGATTTTAACTGCCATATCGATGAGTACGACATCTTCAGCGCCGCTGAATGAAATTGATAGTTTTTCGAAATGTTCTATAGCCAGACTTAAAATCTCAGAAGGTGTCTTGTCCTTGTATTCATCTGCTAATTTAGCAACATCAAATGTAACTGCATTCATTATTGTTTACCCAATATGATTATCTGGTCTAAGTCACGATGATTTCGTGGGATGGCGATAGTATCAAAGTCTTCATATTCTAATAAATAATAACTAATTATATTTATATGCGTGTCGAATATAAATACCACTGTAAGATAAAGTGAGGAAACAAGACTATTTCTCAGCGTTCCAGGCGGTATTGCCAAACAATGATCTGGAAAATATCAGGTGGTGTGGTCTTCAAGTAGCGCCGAAGGAATATATGTTCCGTGTGAAGAAAGGTCAGTTAATTGCAGTGAATTATCGCCCAGATTTTCGATAACAAGATGCATTCTGGAGACGTCTCTCAAACCAGGGTCGATGACAACTGTGCCAGATGCATCTCTGCCAATGATATTACGTCCTAAATCCAGAACGTGCTTTCGACCAGCCTGGTCAATAAAGAAAATTTGTCCATTGGCTTCGATTTCACATTTGTGTTTTGACAACATGATGATAATTCGTTCTTTAGGCTTGAGCGTAGCGATCACTGCTTCGCCTTTTGGCATACGTTCAAACTCACCATCCTTTGAGTTATCAATATTGGGTTCAAATATAGTGTTTTCAAAGATCAGCGTGTCTTTGAAGCTCTCTCCTTCAATTGTTTCACTCTTTCCGTTTTGTTTCCCTCCCTCCAGCTTTTTCTTCTCAGAGTACAGGTATTTAATTATGTCCTGGCGTGACGACAGGTATTGCATATATTTCACAAGAGCAATTCTGCGAAAAGGATTGAATTCGTCGCCGCCATCGTTAAGTGCAGCAACGATATTTCTCCATCCATGATCCTGTGAAAAGATAGACGTATCAAGTTCTTTGAGTGAGCGGCTGATGCTGGAGGGATCCTCAATTGAATGGGTCAGAATCGCTACAAAGCGTTTTTCGATATCTTTTATCGTATATGCTTCCACTTGTAATTGTTTCGCAGTGCACTTGACCATGTCTGTGATTTTTTTTGACGGTACGGAGGTTCTGCCGGAGAGACAGAATTCAAAATCTGCAATTGATAAAAAGCTGACTGTTTGACCAGCGATCACCAGTTCCATCGGTTTTGCAAATAGTTTATCTAGCATCTACCTCTTCTCTCCTGTTATTTAGTATTCAAAATATACGACCCTAACCACGATATGTCTCGAACTGCGAATGCTAACCCGATATGAGCCATTTCACAAAATTATTCCACCCGCGTTCTATTAGGGAACCTCTAGTTTAATCAGAGGCCCCCTAGATATTAATAGCAAGTTTAGCACTTAAAATCTGTGATCTTGTCCTCAAGTATGGATTTACGCTTGTATTTATCGCATTTACTCAATTTTTCTACTGATTCGTAGAATTTTTGATAATTTCCATATTCATGATGAAATATTGTTAAAAATCCGGATACATAATCTTGATAAGTTATTACGGTTGTCAATTTCGCATTGTTCAGTCCCGATGACAGCCAGGTAGCATATCGACCTGTATTGTTCCCCGTTTCGTATTGATTTTCATACTCTTCGACTATTTGATTGAGGAGGAACTTCTTGTTTGCCCTTTTTTCATCATCAGAGCTTTCTGAGTTGTAAGTCATTTCCAGTTTTTCTTTGTATTTCAGAATCAAATTCACGAATGAAGTTTCATCTGATCGTTTATCCAGAAATTTTTGTCTTGATGCTGTAGTTCCATGCAGGTCAAGCCAGTACTGTACCCCTGTCTGGGCAACCGTTTCAGCGAAGGCTTCATTAAAAGCCGTATCATTTTTGAGATAAAATATTTGGTGGGAAAGTTCGTGGAAAATAACACTTGCAAGGTAATTATTATCTCGATTGAGCATCGTATTTAATACAGGGTCATTAAACCAGCCAAGGGTTGAATATGCTGTAACACCTCCAACAAAAACATCATATCCCTGCACCTTTAATGTTTGTGCGTACCTGTTTGCTGCCTCTTCTGAATAATAACCGCGATAATGCAGGCAGCCAACAAACAAGAAGCACCACTGTTTAGCTTGCAACGAGAGTTCGGGAGCTGCGAATACATTCCAGACAACGAAATCACGACCCAGCTCAGCATAATCAGAATAACTGTCATTGTCAGGCAGACCCAGGTGTTCACTGGCAAATCTGCGAATTTCTAGCACCATCTCGAGTTTGTCTCGTAACAATTTATCAGTATTTTGTGAGGCTAAAATTTTGGAGATGGTTTGTCTTTTTAAAAGTAAATCTATATGACCATTGAGGGATTGCAAATAATAACTGGTCGTGGCACAGGATGTTGAACCAAGCATGAGGCAACATATTAGACAAATACGCCTGATTCGTTGATAGTTCATTGATAATGGCTTACGCATGTAGGGTGTTTGTTGGAGATAACGATATAATGTCAGACAAATTATATCGAGGGAAATGACAGGAGTTATGGCACCATCATTCACAACACTTATTGAGTCAGAAACCCTTGCCAATCATATGGATTCACCAAATTGGGTTATCGTGGATTGTAGCTATGACCTGGCGGACAAAAATGCCGGTAGGAATTCATATCTGGAATCACACATCAAAGGAGCCGTCTTTGCAAATGTGCACGGTGATTTGAGCGGCCCCCCTGTGACAGATCACGGGCGTCATCCCTTGCCGTCAGCAAACGCATTAAGTGCATTATTTTCTCGCCTTGGGATCGACAATGATTCACAGGTAATCATTGTTGACAATGCTTATGCGTGTTTTGCAGGTCGGCTTTGGTGGATGTTGCGTTATATGGGACATGAGACAGTCGCTGTACTTGATGGAGGATGGCAGGCCTGGGTACAGGCAGGGTTGCCGGTAGCAACTGGCGAAGAAAAAAATGTGCCCACCCGTTTTCAGGGTGTAGCCAATAAGGATTGGCTGGTCACTGTTGATCACGTGACCGCGTCCGAGTTGTTGATTGATTCTCGTGACCCTGAACGCTACAGGGGAGAGTTGGAGCCGCTGGATAAGGCGGCCGGGCATATACCAGGCGCCATCAATCGTTTTTGGAAGAACAATCTTGATAACAACGGATTTTTTAAAGATGCCACTGAATTACGCAAGGAATTTGAGGCTAGCCTGAGGGGCACAGAAATGAAAGAAACTGTGTTTTATTGTGGCTCTGGTATTACTGCCTGTCATAATCTCCTGGCAGTTGCACACGCTGGTCTTGAACCAGCCCGCCTTTACGCGGGTTCGTGGAGTGATTGGTGCTCGGATCCCGACAGACCAGTGTCAACAGGTGAAAAGACTTAGAATGAGGAATGAGAGAGCATACTAATGCCATCACAAAGAGATTTCGTAGTGGAAAGAATATCCATCGTCGAAATAACCTTTTATACTAGGCTCTCGGTAATAAATTAAGTTAATAATAATCTATGTATTTTCGACGTCTGTTAATCACTTGCCTTATGGTTGGACTGGTTGTCCCGGTGTGGGCAGGTCTTGGCGAGGAGGATCTGGTTGAGGCGGTTATTGCCCCTGAGACAGAAGCATCCGCTCCTCAAGATGAAGAAACAACCCCTGACATTTTGGAATCTGTGACAACATATCTAACGACAGAGGTCGCTACAGATATCACCAGTACAGAAACATCCCAAATTAAAACAGATAAACCAGAGATTTTTGAAAATGCTGAGAGCCATCTGAAGAAGGACGTTATTCTGGTGCTAGATAACTCAGGGAGCATGAAGAAAAACGATCCTCAGTTTTTGACCAAACAAGCTGTCACAGAATTTATTAACAAACTGGACGAATCGACACGAGTTGCAATTATTATCTTCGATCAGGATGTTCGAATGGCAGTCCCTTTAACAGAAATTACTTCGGCATCCAGACAGGGATTATTGGATAGTCTGTTAAAAATTAATTACAGGGGGTTGTATACAAACAGTCCGGCCGCAATAGAAAGTGCTATCTACGACTTGAAAAATAACGGAAGAGAGGAAGCAAGAAAAATTATTGTTTTTATGACGGATGGCATTGTTGATACTGGTAATGTAGATCGGGATCTGGAAAAGACAAAATGGTTGAAAGAAGATTTGGCGGCAGATGCAGCAGATGCAGGCATTAAGATTTTTGGGATAGCCTTTACCGAGAATGCAGATTTTGAACTTATTCAGTCCCTGGCTCAAAAGACGGATGGTGAATATTATCGCGCACTGATGGCAGATGATCTGCAGAATGTGTTCAGCAAATTACATATCTTGATAAACAAGCCAGACGAGCCTGAAATTATCGAGGAAGTCAGGATTATAGAAAAAATTATTGAAAGGGTTATCGAGCCAACACCTGCACCTGAGCCCATCATTATAGAAGTGCCTGTCGGTCAATCACAGATTCAAGATGAGGACGAGCGTAAGCGCTCCATATTAACTCTAGTCGCCTTGGCAGTGCTAATCTTGGCAGTAATTGCCCTGGTGCTTCTGTTATTGAGAAACATTAAGTCCAAATCACGTGATGAAGAAACTGCTCAGGAAGCATATTTAAATGACATCCACGGGGTTACCGGGCAGGCAGCCTATGCATTAGGGAGTCAACCTACAATGCTGGGACGCGTCGCTGGCAAGGATACCGAATATCTGAATTATTTTGTTATTCCAGAGACAACCATCGGTCGGCGTCACGCACTGATTGAATACAAGGACTTTTCTTACTGGATAATTGACCAGGGAAGCATCAATGGGACTTTTGTAAATGACAAAGCAGTGACATCAGAGGTTCGTTTAAAGCATGGTGATATGGTTCGATTGCACAAGGTGGAGTTTGAATTTGTCATGCCGGAAATGGCCGATTCAGGGATGACGGTGATATCAAGCACAGTAATAGCAAACCAGGGAACTTCAAGTTCTGAGGCAGCGACACAGATACCGGGGTCAGCAGTTACCCCGGAAACAAATCATGATGATCTTCCCGAAGAACCAGATTTCGATTTTGATATCACAGGTACAGGTACTGCTGATGAGGTTGATGAAGATGAAGAAGACACTATCATGAGGGAGAATATGCCCGTCGCAGAAGATCCTGATGGCAGTGATGAAACTATCATGTTAGATGACGATCATGGAGATGATGTTGTGGACGGGTATGATGAAGATGATGCCACGATTCGACCAGATCAGTAATGTATGGTCAGTAATTTATGATTAGAGGTTATTGGTGTTCTTCTTCCTGCTAAATGTGGCTAAATTATCAGAGACAGTTCTCAATTTATATGTAGTACCGAAACTCGTTTAATTCTTTTCACCATTCTAATTTTGGCACAAGCCAATGAACAATCGAGTTAGGCTGTTGAGGTTAATCGCCGATGGCAAATTTTATTCAGGTGAAAAGCTTGGTCATGCATTAGGTGTATCGCGTGCTGCAATCTGGAAGATCATCAATTCACTGAGTCATTATGGGCTGACAATCGTTGCGGTGAAAGGTAAAGGTTATCGCTTGTCAAGATCGATAGAGTTTCTGGATAAACAATCATTGCTCTCCAGAATACGTTCACCTGCATTTAAAATTCTAAACGAGCTTGAAATATTTGAAGAAATTGATTCGACTAATAAATACCTGTTAGAAAGTCCGGAAATTTCAGATAAACATGCATGTGTTATTTTGGCTGAATATCAGACACAAGGTCGGGGTAGACGAGGGAACCCGTGGATCTCACCGCCTGGTTCAGGGATCAGTTTGTCGATAGCCTGGCATTTTGAACAGCCCGTTGAATCATTAACATGCCTCTCACTGGCAGCTGGCTCTGCAGTCATCAGAGTACTTACAACAATGGGGTTTGATGGTATTGGGCTAAAATGGCCAAATGACATATTTTTTCAGGGCAAAAAATTGGGTGGTTTACTCATTGAGATCAGAGGAGAGACAGCTGGGCCATGCGATGTGGTCATAGGTTTGGGATTGAATTATGACTTCCCGGTTGATTTTAAAGGTAATATAAAACAACCCTGGATAGACCTCGTAAGTATCAAAGATTCAACAGCATCACGTAATTATATTGCCGCAGAACTGATCTCTGAAATAATGTTGCTTCTTGAAACCTACGCGAATATCAATATTGAAGATATTATTAATGAGTGGCAACAATATGATTGTATGCGTGGTAAAAAAGCAAGATTAAAATTACAAGGCAAAAACATCCATGGTTTAGTCGTGGGTATTGATAATGATGGTGCTTTACTTATGTCCGTTGACAATCGCATTCAAAAATATACTGCCGGTGAGATCAGTTTAAGGGTGGAATCGTGAATCTACTGCTTGATATTGGTAATAGTCGGATCAAGTGGTTATTTCATGATCATACAGAAAATGTTTTTTATTCGTCTGGGGCAATGCATCATGATAAGTCTGATATGCAGGCATTATTTTACGAATACTGGAGCAATCTTGATTGCCCGGATAAAGTATTGGTCTCGAATGTGTCCGGCCAGCATATTGCTGATAACCTGGATGTATGGATTAAGAAGGAGTGGAAAATTGAAGCGGAATATGTGAAAACGGAAGCGTTTAGTCATGGTGTGCATAACGCGTATTCTGGCTATAGTAAGTTAGGGGTTGATCGCTGGATGGTAATTATTGCTGCCTGGCTAAGGTATCGCAGACATGAAGAAGCGATATGTGTTGTAGATTGTGGTACAGCAACGACGATAGACGGCATATCGGAATCTGGTCAACATCTGGGGGGATTTATTTTCCCCGGAGTTACAATGATGCAGGAAGCTTTGCTTAACAACACCTCGAATATCAATACAGTTAGAAAACTAATCCCGTCATTAACCTTTTCAAATACCACAGAACAGGGTGTCAATAGTGGTTGTTACGTGGCAATGTTCGCTGCAATCAATCATGTGGTGACTTCAATGAAGGATGATCATGGTGGACAATTACGTTGCATCATTACTGGAGGTAATGCAAAGCTTGTTCTTAAACAACTTACAGCAGAATTCGAACACGAACCAGATCTGGTATTACACGGATTAGCTGTATTTTCGGGGCTTCAACAATGAAGTGGCTATTTATCATATTTTTATTGCTTAACGTTTGCTATTTCGGGTGGGAACTTGATAGGCAGACACGTATTGAAGTAAGTAACTCGGTCAGGCCATTTACTGTTCCTGCCGATGTACAGAAGCTAGTTTTACTGGAGGAACTGGAGAATTTACCAGGTTCTACACCAGCAATATTGTCATTTGCCGAAGATGAAAATGCGAATGAAAATGAAATTAATATTTGGAGAGGGCAAATACCTTGTGAGCCAATTTACGGGGTATCTCCTGATGCTATCTTAGACCTTGTCCTTAAGTCTTTATGTAATGAAAATGAAATATTAACAAATTGGTTTTTCGATTGGCTAGCTCATAACGTACAGAAACCTTGGGAGAGAACATCTCTTGCCCCCGTTTTTATTGGCGTGCAAGGGACAGGGAAAGGACTATTTTTTG
>JACZSJ010000124.1 GCA_022574295.1 Pseudomonadota bacterium | reverse complement strand
TTAAATCGTCATTCTGGCGCATGCCAGAATCTAGTCAAAACAATAACTTACTGGATGCTGGTATTCACCAGCATGACGAACTGCGTATTTGAACAGAGATTCCTTAACTGGATTCCGGATAATCCTTGCAGGATTTCCGGAATGACAAGTCGAAATCTCTTGTCTTAAGACCTGTAAATTTTGTATCCTATGCCGCCCCAGAAAATATGAACTTGAGAGGGGTAAATATTTCAGGCGCGTAGCTCAGCTGGTTAGAGCACCACCTTGACATGGTGGGGGTCGTTGGTTCGAGTCCAATCGCGCCTACCAATTAATTTAGAATTATGATGTCCAATCGCGATTGGACGAGAACATGGTTCGACAAAATTGTCAGGAGCAATTTTGAACGGGGGAGCATAAGCGACGCCGGCCCGTAGGGCGAAGGTAGGACGATGTATATGGACATACAAGTGTCGCGGTCACAGGACGTGATGGAGCGACTCCCGGAGTAATATAATCGCGTCTACCAAATTTATTGATGGAAGGCACCACGAGTGGTGTCTTCCAATCTTATTAAAACTGCTCTTTTGTTAAGTGGCCATTTGTGGAGGCCACCACTACTTAAGAAAAGGAGAAAACATGCCAATCATTACACTTCCCGATAATAGTCAAAGACAATTTGATCATGCTGTAACCGTGATGCAGGTTGCCGAAGACATTGGCCCAGGTCTGGCCAAGGCCACCCTTGCTGGTCAGGTGGGTGGCGATCTGGTGGATGCCTCGTATCTCATCGAAAATGATACCGACTTAAGGATTATTACGGATCGAGATGAAGAAGGGCTTGAAATATTGCGACATTCTTGTGCACATCTTATGGCACAGGCGGTGAAGCAGTTGTTTCCGGAGGCACAGGTCACCATTGGTCCGGTGATAGATGATGGCTTTTATTACGATTTTTCCTACAAAGAGTCATTCACACCAGAAGATTTGCAAAAGATTGAAGACAAAATGAAGGAATTGGCAAAAGCTGATTTGGAAGTTTCAAGATCTGAATTATCAAGAAACGATGCTGTAAAATTCTTTCGTGATATGGGTGAAGAATATAAAGCCGAAATCATCGAATCAATTCCCGAAGATCAGGATATATCTCTTTATTCACAAGGTGAT
This sequence comes from Pseudomonadota bacterium, assembly GCA_022574295.1. Classification (GTDB taxonomy): domain Bacteria; phylum Pseudomonadota; class Gammaproteobacteria; order Eutrophobiales; family Eutrophobiaceae; genus SMWN01. The sequence goes on along the minus strand of JACZSJ010000124.1, from coordinate 2,815 downwards.
TTTACTGATTTATGTCGGGGACCACATGTACCCAGTACCGGGAAATTGAAGGCATTTAAACTGACAAAGTTGGCAGGTGCTTATTGGCGGGGTGATTCCAACAATGAAATGCTGCAACGTATTTACGGCACCGCCTGGAAAGATAAAAAATCGCTGAAGACTTATCTCCATCGTCTGCAAGAAGCTGAGAAACGTGATCACCGAAAATTAGGCAAGAAATTAGGGCTTTTCCATTTCCAGCCTGAGGCCCCTGGCATGGTGTTCTGGCATGAAAAGGGCTGGCAAATCTATCGCTTACTTGAACAATACCTACGAGATAAATTGAAAGAGTATGATTATCAGGAAGTTCATACGCCACAATTGATTGACCGTTCCTTATGGGAAAAATCAGGACATTGGGACAAGTTTTCAGATGTTATGTTCACGACCAGTTCTGAAAATCGCGAATACGCGATAAAACCAATGAATTGTCCTGCCCATATCCAGATATTTAATCAGGGCCTGAAAAGTTATCGGGATTTACCCTTGCGCATGTCTGAATTCGGTGTCGTCCATCGAAATGAAGCCTCAGGGACGTTACATGGCCTGATGCGAGCCAGACGATTCACCCAGGATGATGCCCATATTTTTTGTACGGAAGAACAGTTACAGGAAGAGGTTGCAACACTGATCGACCTGACCTTCCAGACTTATCACGATTTTGGTTTTGAGAATATTTCCATTGCGGTATCGACCAGGCCTGAGCAGCGTGTCGGTTCAGATGAACAGTGGGATCGTGCGGAAGATTCATTAAAAGTTGCCGTTGAGAACAAGGGACTGGACTGGAAGTTACAAGCAGGTGAAGGTGCCTTTTATGGGCCAAAAATTGATTTTGTTCTGAAAGACAGTATTGGCAGAGCATGGCAGTGCGGCACCATTCAGGTTGATTTTTCCATGCCCGGTAGATTAGATGCAACTTACATCGCTGAAGATGGTTCCAGGCAGGTACCTGTCATGATCCACCGGGCGATTCTAGGTTCGATGGAGCGATTTATCGGGATTTTGATTGAACATTATGCAGGCAGTTTCCCGGCCTGGTTAGCACCAGTACAAGTGGTTGTGATTAGTTTGACCGAGAAACAGGCTGAATTTGCGGCTCAAATGGCAGAAAGCTTGAAAAAACAAGGTTTCAGGGTCGATCTTGACTTGAGAAATGAGACGATCGGGCTTAAAATCCGCGAGCACGCAATTCAGCGCGTTCCGTATCAGTTAGTGGTTGGGGCGCGTGAAGTTGAAAATAATACAGTGGCCGTACGCACGCGAAATGGCGAAGACCTTGGTAGCATGCTATTAGATACCTTTGTTGAGCGCCTTGTAAAAGATATCGCGTGTCGCGGTCATTCTGTTTTGGGTCGTTCTAATTTGGAGGAATAACATATCGCTGTAGATAAAAAGACGCGTCTAAACGAAGAGATAAACTCTCCCGAAATAAGACTTATCGGCAAGGATGGAGAACAAGTAGGTGTAGTGACTTCAGAAGATGCCCTTGCTATGGCAGATGGATTTGAACTGGATTTAGTAGAGATTGTGCCGACTGCGGAACCGCCGGTCTGCCGGATCATGGATTATGGCAAGTTTGTTTTTGAGCAGAACAAGAAAAAACATGCTGCCAAGAAAAAGCAAAAACAGATTCAGGTCAAGGAGATCAAGATACGTCCAGGGACAGAAGAGAGTGATTATCAGATTAAATTGCGCAACCTGATCAAATTTTTAAATCAGGGCGATAAAGTAAAAGTCACGTTGAGATTTCGAGGACGTGAAATGGCTCATCAGGAATTAGGGGCCAAGATGTTAAAAAGAATAGAAACAGACCTTGAGGAATTTGGGTCTATAGAGCAATTTCCGAAGATGGAAGGCCGTCAGATGGTGATGGTCATGGGACCAAAGAAATAGCTTTTAAAGAAAATATTGTTTAATTGGAGTTAAGGGCAAATGCCAAAAATGAAAACAAACCGTGGTGCAGCGAAGCGCTTTTCAAAAAGTGCTTCTGGAAAATTCAAGCATCGTCAATCATTCAGGAGTCATATCCTGACCAGTAAGAGTACCAAGCGTAAGCGTCAATTGCGTAGCATTATCGCTATTCACGATCATGACCAGAAATCAGTTGCGCGAATGTTGCCGTATAGTTAGGGAGTGTTGAAATGCCAAGAGTAAAACGCGGAGTTACCGCACACGCCAGACATAAGAAGATTATAGAGCAGGCCAAAGGTTACCGAGGACGTCGTAAAAATGTTTATCGTGTAGCCAAGCAAGCTGTCACCAAGGCTGGTCAATACGCCTATCGGGATCGCCGTGCAAAAAAACGCGTATTCAGAAGTTTGTGGATTGCCAGAATCAATGCTGCTGCTCGTGAAAACGGTTTGTCATACAGCCGCTTAATCGATGGACTGAATAAATCAGATGTCGATGTTGATCGTAAAATTCTTGCAGAGCTGGCAGTTGCCGATAAAGCTGCATTTTCAGAGCTTGCTAATCTGGCAAAATCCAGCCTCACAGTTTAGGTATCAATAAAGCCATGAAGTTTGCGGGGGAAAGTTAACTTTCCCCTTTTTTATTTACATGGACGTAATGTATGTCGCGGGTGCATGGAAGCACAGGAGCGACGATGTACAGGACGTAATGTCAGGATTTTTGCTCCTGGCAAATCCTAAGTACCTGCATATATGGACCCACTCCGTTTGCAAGACATTTGATCATTGATGTGAGAGGAAATCATTGCTCTCATATATCCGGCCTGTTTTTGGAAGGTTTTGACTTCCTGGCCCCGATGGTTATC
>JACZSJ010000123.1 GCA_022574295.1 Pseudomonadota bacterium | reverse complement strand
CTAGGTAGTCCAATAGAATCCTGCCCTAAAGAAAATGTGTATACTGAATTTTTTACCAGTCTAGAAACCTGTGAATCTTATGAAGAAGAAATTATAAAATTTAAAGAACAAAAAGTTTATACCAAATGTATTATTAAATTACTTAAGGAAGCATGATGGTTGACCCTAGATGGACAAAGAATAAATTTCATCCTATTCAATGGTCGTTTAGCGCATTGAAAACTTTCGAGCAATGCGCGAAGAAGTACTACCACTTAAAGGCAGATAAATAACAACCACATTTTCTACAATCTTAAATCTTTTTGCCCTGGTTAATTACTGATTCAGTAAATTTATAACTGTCATAGAAAGCAAAAGCCCACCCGAAAATTACTAATCTAACGAGCAAAATACTACGTAAGGGGAAGCCTTTGCTTTTTTAGATTTTGGGGGGTGGGGTACCGGTGGGGTAGACGCATTCTGGATTTCAACCAGAACGATTGATTTATGGGGGAATTATGGGGGAATTGACTACAAATAATGGCAGTATTCCACAAATAGTCACAACATGAGTATTACCTTAACTGACTAATTTTATTGTTGTTGTTTGTTGTAACTTATTGTTATTTATTGGTTTTATCGGACTCTTAATCCCAAGGTCGGGGGTTCGATCCCCCCACGGCCCACCAATAAAAACAGACAGTTAGATTAGTTTTAATTATTCGTGACAAATAAATGGTGTAATTATGGTGCAGTTTATATTAAATAGATTTGAAATCTTGGATACGATGGTACTTGCCAAGTTCTGAAATTATGTTTCCTTTTAGACCAGCTTTTTTTGCGTGATTTTTCCAATCACTAACTGCATTAATTACTTTCTTAATAATATTTTCACATTTATTTATTCCATTAGATTTTCCAATTTCTATTAAATCGTTAATGACAAAATCATCACGTTTTCCATTCAAAGTCATTTGATGCTTGCTGGTCCACTTACCCCCAGGCTTGTGAGAATATATAACATCATATGCCGGTGATAATTCCCATTTTCCATCTTCTTTCATCAAAAAGGATATATTCTTAGTGTGGTCATCTTGATTGCGGGCAACTACATTAAATATCATTCTTCTATACTGTTGTGTTACCTCTGACTTGCTTAATCTTAATTTACGCATAATTGCAAATGCTTGTTCATAACTATAAGCGCCGGCCATATTAAAATCATAGTGAGCAATCCCACACAGTGATTGCATATGAATTTTTTTACCATCGATACGGTCAAAACGTTTCGTCATAAAATGTGCTCTACCATTTTCCTCCAACAAACGACATTCTGACATATCAATACCTGCTTTTTGTGCCATTTTATAATAGGCATATTCTATTCTTCCGTAATTTTCTGTTTTACCTAATTCAACATCATTTACTCCATCAAATTTTAATATCCAGTAATCATAACCATTTGGCGCTTCTGTTTGGCCTGATAAAATATCCCCATCTTTATTCATAGCAATTACAGCCTTTGCACGTGCACCTCCTGCAGAAGTTCCAACGCGCAATATATCGAGGATAGCTTCCTCATTAGCTTTTTCTGAAGATGAAAATGATGTATTTAGAGTTTCACGTTCTGCAATGATATCCTTGGCTAATTTAACTAAGTTGGATATTTCGACAGAAATAGATTTATCAAATTTATCAGTTATTGTTGGTGAAAATTCTAAAGCCCCCACCCCACGTTTGCCCATATAACATAGGCGTTCAATAGGACTAAAACTTTCGGCATCATGACCTTTACGTGCTAGCCAACTATCTATAATGATATTGCCAAATTTATCAGGTAGAGCATCAGATAGCAGACCAGGCAAACCTAAAAAAGTCTCTTTGTTTAATGAGGAAAAAAAGAATCTACCATCTGAGTTTTTTGCTTGTTCTATACTCATACGGATAGGAGAAATATCTAAACCTTTTTTTAAGAATGATGGCTCATACTCAATAATTGCATAATCATTGTCAGCTACCCAAGTAACAGCACCAACATCGTTATCCCACAATTTAATTTTTGCTGTATTAACCTTCCTCATTATTAATTATCACGATTTATTTTTTGTTCGACTACCGGATGCTCTTTGACGTTTTTTCCCTTGCATCTTAGCTAATTGCAAAGGGCTGATCGTGATGGGAGGGATAAACTCATCAAGTTTTTCAAGACTGTCTAGTTCTCTTAAAGCAGTTATCAAAGTTGATAACTTTCCTTTACCGTACTCCAGCTGCTGAATAGTGGAGTAACTCAACGATGTTCTTTTTGCTAGTGCTTTTTGGGTGATATTTTTTCTTAAACGAAGTGACTTAATACGGTTACCTAGTTCTTTTTCTATTGCTTCGTCAGATAGTGAGTAGAAATCCATAAAACATATAATAGCATGTATTAAGCAATAATAATAGGATAATACATATATATACAAGTATTATTAAATTCCTATATAATTAATAACACATCTATATACATGTATTGTATGCTAATAACAGCATAATACATGTAATTAAATGTATTAACGTTAGTCGTTATTTTTAGCATTTTCCCATAAATACACTATATTTACACTTAACACGAGTATACGAAGCATAACTAATTGTTTATCTTAGATATAAAATATATATATAAGTGATTTATAATCCCAAGGTCGGGGGTTCGATCCCCCCACGGCCCACCAATATTCTTTTTTCCGAAACTTAGGTAGCGTAATACAGCACTGCGATAAAGTAGCATGCGGTGCCCATAATCACGAACAGGTGCCAGATGAAATGGAAATAGGGCACCCGATCAGCGGCAAAAAAAACGACTCCAGCTGTGTAGGAGAGTCCGCCGCACAGTAACCAGAATAGACCCCATAGGGGCATATTATTCCACAGGGGCACAATCGCAATGACGACCAGCCAGCCCATGGCCAGGTACATGTATGTAGATAGTGATTGAAACCGATTCCAGGTCACGGCCTTGAGTATGATGCCGATGACGGCAAAACCCTACACCAGACCGAAAAGTGTCCAGCCCCACGCACCGTAGAGTACACCAAGTGTGAAGGGGGTGTATGTGTCTGCGATAAGTAAAAATATCGCTGCATGATCCAGGACCTGAAAGAGTTGCTTGGCTTTACAGGCGGGTAGTGCATGGTAAAGCGTGGAGCTTAAATATAGCAGTATCATCGTTGCACCAAATACACTTGCGCCAACAATTCCTGCCGTGTTTCCCTATTTCGCTGCGCCTACCATGAGAATAGGGAGCGCTGCTATCGTGCCCATCAAGTCTACGCCGTGGCTTACGCTGTTCGTGATCTCTTCGCCAATGGACTGTGTACGGCTGTAAATCTCGAAGTCTTTGGACACGGATCTATCTTATCCTAATATGCTAACTGGGTCATGATAGATAAGTCGCAAACAGCGACTATCAGGCGCAAGCAGGAACTTACATTCTCAGAATTCTTTAGTAACTTCTGTTTAATGCAAAGGGGGACACTTGGTTCCTCCTTCAGATGGGTTTTTTGTATTACCTACTAACAGAAAATACAGAAAGCCAATGCACCGAAAGATAAAACAGTGAGGGCTATAAATACGACAATTTTCATATATTCATTCTCAGATCGATCTGGATGGTGTAATTATAGACTATTTATAGCTTCGTGCAGGCCTAAGAAAAAATTAGATTGCTGTCCCAGCACAAGCGGTCAGTGATTGACAGTACTCCAGGGCAGGAACAAGCACGACAACCATGTCCTTTCAACCCATCAAGCAAGCAAGTATTTGGCTGTTTGTCTCTAAAACAATTGCCTCACACTCTAGTACTCCGTCCAGTTGATATTGCCGAGTTCAGCGTTGCCATGGTATTTCGCAGCAAGACGCAGTGCGCCGGGAATGGTTGTTCCCTTCCCAAGTGCTGCAACGCGGTTGCGGGATACCACGGTGACGCCCTGTGGGTTAGCTTGTCAATGCCCATGGAC
>JACZSJ010000053.1 GCA_022574295.1 Pseudomonadota bacterium | reverse complement strand
CACTGGCCTTTTCCAGAAGTGGTTTAATTTCGATCGAGTTTTCAATCGAATGGGCCATGATTTCCGGGACCTCCATGGTGATCAATGCGGCATGATTCGCATGGGTAGCGAGACTGACTAATCCTGCACCGGTTCTCGCTGCAGCTTCAGAACACAGTCGGGCTGCACCGGCAAAACCTTTATCTCCACCCACCACAAGGACATGTCCATAGTCCCCTTTGTGTGCAGATCTCGATCTTGGCGTTAATAAAGATTGCAGATCATCCAGTGTTATTCGTTTTGTCATAGATGTGAGCCTTGTTAGTACCTCATCGGGAACATCCAGATTATCAAAATAGACCTCTCCAGCATATTCCACACCTTGGCCGGTAAACAAGCCCTGTTTAAGGCCAATGAATGTCATCGTAGCCTGTGCATGAACAGCACAGCCCATGACCCTACCTGTATCAGCATTGAGACCGGAAGGAACATCCAGAGACAAAACAGGACTGTCACAACAATTAATCGCATTGATGATCTCTTGCCATTGGCCAGTGACCTCCCTGTCCAGACCGGTACCGAGAAGCGCATCGACAACAACATCACAGTCATTCAGTTCCCCCCCCAAATCGAGCCCGGGATGATACGGAACAGGTTCCAGACCATTGGCAATACACCTTTCTGCGGCCTGTAAGGCATCGCCCGCTAATTTTTCATGATCACCTGCCTGGAGTAGTTTGACAGAGAGATTATCTTCATTGGCAAGACGTGCCAGGATATAGCCATCACCACCATTATTACCTGGGCCGCAGAACACGTGGATCTGCTTTGCATCAGGCCATTTTGACCGCATTAATTGATAGGCAGACGACCCCGCACTTTCCATCAAGGTCATGCCGGGAACAGAGAACTCTTCGATGGCGATACGATCCATCTCTCTAACCTGTGCCGCAATATAAAGTGTCTTCGGCAGGGATGTTAACTCTGATGACATTCAGCTGATAAAAAAATGTTCCCGATAAAATTTTAGCTCATGAATGGAATCTCGAGTGTCTTGCATGGCGAGATGTGCTGATTTTTTTTCAAACGTGGGTTTGTCAGGATACCAACGCTTTGTAATTTCCTTGATGGAACTCACATCAAGATTACGATAATGAAAATACCGTTCCAGTTGAGGCATTAAACGGTGTAAAAATCGTCGATCCTGGCAAATACTATTGCCACACATGGGTGAAACACTTTCAGGAACGAACTTTTTAATGAATTCCAGGGTCAAACTCTCCGCGTCGACAGCAGAATGTAGGCTTTCCAATACACGTTTAACAAGACCAGACTGATTATGCTGGCGGGTGTTCCATTCATCCATAGCAAGTAGCGTCTCTTCTGCCTGATGCACAGCAATAACAGGGCCCTCAGCAAGAATATTTAATTCAGAATCGGTAATAATTGTTGCTACCTCAATGATATAATCATTGTCTGTATCCAGGCCGGTCATTTCCAGGTCAATCCAGATGAGATTATTTGGCGATGAAGTCATTAAGTATCCCTAATTTGCTTTGACAATTAACATTCTACCCATAATATGTGCTGCCTGAAATAGGACAAGTAGTTATAGAGAATAGAAAATTATTGAAATTATGAATGAATTTACCTACGTTTTTCTTTTCGCATTGGCTCTGAGCATTGCTGTTCAGTTATTACTCGGCTGGAAACATATTAGCCATGTTCGTTCACATAGTGGGAAAGTCCCTGATGCCTTTGAAGGTAAGATCCCTCTGGAAGCACATCAAAAGGCTGCAGCCTATACCCAGGCAAAAGTCAAAACAGGTTTTTTTGAACTATTGCCTGCAACAATTTTTCTTATGATCTGGACGCTGGGCGGAGCACTACAATACCTCGATAACAATTGGCGATCCCTGGGTTTATCTGAGCTTTGGACAGGCACAGCATTTTTACTTTCTGTGATTGTAATCATGTCGCTTCTGGATTTGCCCATGTCTGCTTATCGCACTTTCTGTCTCGAACAAAAATTTGGTTTTAATAAAATGACTCTGCGTATTTTTATTATGGATATTATTAAAAATACGACCGTCGGATTTCTGATTGGCGCACCGTTACTTGTGCTGGTGCTCTGGATCATGAATGTATCGGGAGAATTATGGTGGTTATATGTCTGGATAACCTGGTTCGGCTTCAGCCTGTTTATGATGTGGGCCTACCCAAGTTTCATTGCCCCCTTGTTTAATAAATTTAAACCACTGGAAAAAGGAGAATTAAGGGATCGCATTGAAAACCTGCTCAAACGAAATGGCTTCACCAGTAATGGAATTTTCGTGATGGACGGTTCGACACGCTCAACACATGGCAATGCTTATTTCACCGGTCTTGGTACAAACAAACGCATCGTTTTCTTTGACACATTGATTGATGAATTAAGCCATGATGAGATTGAAGCAGTTCTGGCACATGAGCTTGGGCATTTTAAATGTAACCACATCAAAAAACGTATGGCTGTCATGGGCGCGTTGTCGCTGGCAGGTCTTGCCATCCTCGGCTGGTTGATAAAATTACCCTGGTTTTATGAAGGACTGGGAATTTCAACGCCGTCAAATTACATGGCGTTATTACTATTTGTCATGATATCGCCAGCGTTTACTTTTTTTCTACAGCCAATTTTTTCATTCACATCACGCAAACACGAATTTGAAGCGGATGATTTTGCCGCAGGACAGGCACAGGCTGAACATCTAATTCATGCGCTGGTGAATCTCTACAAGGAAAATGCCAACACACTAACACCTGACCCGATGTATTCAGCTTTTTATGACTCACATCCACCCGCACCCGTCAGAATTGCACATTTGTCTGAAAAAGCTTCATGATTTCCTGGGTTTCAACCCTTCTGTTCCTGTGTTTATTAATGGCGCCTTTGGTCACAATACAGGCTGAAGATATTAATGTTGGTCAGGAACTACATCAGAAAAATTGCCTGAGTTGCCACCAAACTAAAATTTATGAACGAACTGATAGAACTGTAAAGACCCTGAAACACTTGCGTTCACAGGTTTTATTTTGCGCAGTAAATAATGATATCGAATGGTTTGATGAAGAAATTGATGACGTTACGGCTTATCTTAATACGTTTTATTATCTATTTGACATGAAATAATAGAGGTTCTTAACAGCACGAATGGATGATCCTCTTACACTTCTCTTCTGCCGGCCATGGCATGTGAGATTGTCCTGCTGTTGACATATTCCAGACCGCCGCCCATAGGAATACCATGTGCAAGTCGTGTCACCTTCAAGTCATATTTTTTCACCATTTCTCCGATGAAATGCGCCGTTGCCTCACCTTCCACCGTGGTGTTTGTCGCCAGGATCACTTCCTGAATCTCACCCTTTTCAAGCAGTTGAGACAACTCACGCAAACCAATTTCATCTGGTCCAATACCATCCAGTGGTGAGAGATGGCCCATCAGGACAAAATATAGTCCTCGATAATCAGATTGTTCAATGGAGGGCACATCGGCGGGGCTTTCTACCACACATAGCATGGAACTATCCCGTTTGTTACTGGCGCATAGTAGACATACTTCTGTTTCACTAAAGGTACGACAACGCTGGCAATGACCAATCTTGTCCATGGCTTCATTCATGGAGGTTGCAAGATTACGCGCACCCTCTCTATTCCTTTCCAGCAAGTGATACGCTATGCGCTGTGCAGATTTTTTACCTATGCCTGGCAAACAGCATAATGCTTCAATCAAATGAGTCAGAAGTGGAGATTCAATCATTGGCACAAAACATCTGAACAATCTCTGAAGAGAGTTTCATGTTTTAGAAAGGTAACTTCATTCCGGCGGGCAATTCCATTCCCGCGGTCAAACCTGACATTTTTTCCTGAGTCATATTTTCCACACGACGATTTGCGTCGTTGACTGCGGCAGCGATCAAGTCCTCTAACATATCCTTGTCATCACCAATTAACGTCGGATCGATGCTCACGCTTTTGACATCGTGTCTGCCTGTCATCGTGATCTTGACCAGACCCGCACCTGATTCGCCTGTCACTTCCAACTTGGCAATTTCTTCCTGCGCCTTCTGCATATTTTCCTGCATCTGCTGCGCCTGTTTCATTATGTTACCCAAACCACCTTTCATGCTTTTAAAACCTCACTTAAAAATATTATTTATAGACCTTATCTATACGAGACCTCTACACAGGTCTGATAGATTTCTCATCCAGAGTCGCACCAAATATTTCTTCCATTGCCTGGACATTGGCGTCCCCTTTTATGGAAGACTCTGCAGTCTTCTGCTTTTCTCTTTCCTCACGGGCTTTCTTTTGAGCTGGTGTCTCGGCCTCGGGCTCCTCAATGGAGATCTTGAGCTGGGTGCCTTTGCCAAAACGTAGCTCCAATGCATTACTCAATCGTTCCTTTTGAGTTTGATTTAGAAGATGTTCTTTATCCGGTGACAAAACCAGATGTACCTTCCCTTCACTATGTCCCTTTAACGCACAATGCCCAGCCAATTCCTTGACCAGTCCTACCAGGGCCATTTCATCTATGATGGATTGCCAGTTTGTTGCATCACTTGCTACATTTGCTTGAGAAATGTCTCTTATTTCAGTCCCCGTGTTCTCATCAGTGCGAATTGACTGTTCTGCTTGAATAGAATCATTTTCGCCGATTTCATTTTTCCTGGTTTTATCTTTCCCGGCTTCATTTTTCTTAACGTTATTTATTGTTCCGCCAACATCACCTGCGTCAGTATTTGCAACTGCCGCAGGTCTAAAAGCCAACATTCTGATCAGTGTCATCTCAAATCCACTGCGTGGATCGGGAGCAACAGGTAAATCTTTTCGTCCCAATATTCCCATTTGATAGTACAGTTGAACATCTTCCTGACTGATGCGCTGAGACAGTTCTTTGATCATTTCATCCTGTTCGACATCGTCACTGTCCAAAACCTGGCAGATAGCTATCTTCTGCAAGGTTGAGAGTAATTCCACCAGAACCGAATCATAGTCTGGATTATGCTCTGCCAGATGGTCAGCGCACTGTAGAACAGATTGCGCGTCTCCGGATATCAAAGCCTCCAGTAATTTTTTCAAGTCAAGACTATCGATTGTTCCGAGCATGGCTCTGACCTGTGCCTCCTGCAAACGGCCATTGCCATAGGCAATCGCCTGATCCAGTAAACTCAGTGCGTCTCGTAAACTGCCATCGGCCGACTTCGCAATCAGTTTTCTTGAGTTAGCATCACTTTCAATTGATTCCAGTTTGAGAATTTTCTCCAGTTGCGTCTCTATCTGTTCAACACTTAAATGTTTAAGATTAAATTGCAAACAACGTGACAAAATTGTTACCGGGATTTTCTTGGCTTCCGTCGTTGCCAGCAGAAACTTCACATGAGGAGGGGGTTCCTCCAGAGTCTTCAATAGCGCATTAAAACTGTGACCGGAAAACATATGAACTTCATCAATCAGATAGACCTTATAACGCCCAACGCTTGGCGCATATTGAACATTATCCATAAGATCGCGCGTTTCATCTACCTTGGCCCTTGAGGCTGCATCAACTTCTATCAGATCGACAAAACGACCTTCATCAATACTCACGCAAGCAGAGCATTCACCACAAGGTGTAGAGCTGACCCCTTGTTCACAATTCAGACATTTGGCAAGAATTCGTGCAAGCGTCGTTTTGCCTACGCCACGTGTTCCGGTAAATAAATAGGCATGATGTAAACGGTCATTATCAAGCGCATTGGTCAGTGTCTGTAGCACATGGCCCTGTCCGACCATGTCTTCGAATGTTTTTGGCCGCCATTTACGAGCCAGAACCTGATAACTCATTTACTTTTTACTCTTCCTGTAGATATTTTGCATTAGGGAACCTCTGAATAAGTTGAACCTGTCATTTCGAGCGTAGCGAGAAATCCGCCGTAGGCATCCCGAATGCATGGATTTCTCCCTGATTCTCTCCCGGCTCCCTCCCTACGGTTCGGGACAGGGGTTCGAGACAGAGGTCGAAATGACAACTTAATCAGAGCTTCCTTAGGTATTTCTAATGGCCAACATGAGTGGTCATAAAGAATTATATGATACATGAGGAAGAGATAATATGTCGTACGAGAATGATGAGGTTGCTGAGATTGACCTGAAATTCATGCTCTAGCAATAAGGCGGCGGCCCACACCCGCCTTGACCCCGGCACCCGTATCCACTGCTGCCGTTGCTCCCTTCCGGGCCTGGCGGAGTTCACAATTTCACGTCGCGGGGAGACCGGTAGGGCCACCATAAATCCGGCGGAGAGAGAGGGATTGGCTGCGGTACATTCCCTGTACCTTGCCGCTTCGCGGTCGCTACGCGCTCCAAATCGTCTATCCTGACGATTTGTCGAACCCAACGAGCTTTCTCACCCTCAAACCCCACAATTAAATAAAAGGACTATGAAAATCCTTTTATTTAATTTGGCGGTGGTTGCAGTCTGCAGCTAGTTCGTCCCCTAATATAAATTCCCTGATAACTGGGAAAATACAGGGAATTTCTACGATTCTTGGCAAAATAAAAACGGGAATATACTCTGAAACCGCCAAACCGCACGCATTCTAACATATCACATTTGCAAGTCGTCAAAATTAACAGGGAATCATCAGGGAATTTAGCAATTCGCCATGGACAGGCTTTTTATAGCTTGCCTGTTATAATTTTCTGAGTTTAACTAAGGAGAATTATGATAAGAACAGATATTACTAAAGATGACGTGTTTGATAGTGAAGAGATTTCTTCATGTCACGCATGATCTTTAGAAATTATGGCGGCAGTTACCAACTTAGAATTCAGAATGCGGAGGACTTGGAGAAGATTCAAGTTCTTGATGAAGTCTACTGGGCTGCTACCAGTATTCCCACTGACAGTCTTAATTGCGATAAGGCGTTCACTGCCTACGTGGATACAGATAGGAACGGCCGCATCAGGCCTGCTGAGCTCAAGACTGCATGTTCTTGGCTGATTCAGGTTCTTGCCGATCACCACCGCTTATCCAAAGGTTCCGATGTCCTAAGGCTTCAAGATATCGATATACATCGTCCTGAAGGCCAAAAGTTGCATGCAGTTGCTGAGCTTATTTTAACCAATCTAAACATGCCGGGTAAAAATGAAATTAGTCTTGCGCAGGTTCGAGATGTGCAAAGTATTATGTCGAGCGCGGCAAATAATGGTGATGGTATTATTCCTCCGGAAGTTACATCTAATGCTGATTTAGCACAATTTATTACTTCCATTATGGATACAGTGGGTTCTCAAATGGACGCTTGTGGTAAACCAGGGATTAGCGAAGATGAACTAAAGAAATTTTTCCACGAGGCAGAAACCTATTTAGCATGGGAAGCCCAGGGTGAGATTCCTAAAGGCCAAGAGTGCACCGAAATTATGCCGTGGGGAATCGATACACGAAAAGCGTATGATTTAGTAAGAAATGTAGAAGAAAAGGTGGACCAATTTTTTGCGCAATGTGCACTAGTCAAGTTCGATAAGAGAGCCGCAACACAGATGCAGCTTCGTGAGAAGGAGCTTGAAGAAATTGATTTTACGGATACGGCCAAGATGATAGATCGTCTGAAGGATGGCCCCTTGGCTTCACCTAACTCAGAAGGGTTATTAAATTTCGAAGGGGAAATTAATCCCATCTATGTGGATTCCTTGCTCGAACTTAAGGAGAAGGTTTTAAGCCGCGCTCTTGGAGATTCCGTCGAACGGCTTAACGAAAACGAGTGGCGTAAAGTAAAAAATATCTTTCGTTCTTACCGGGTATGGTTAGAAAACAAGGAAGGCAGTACGGTCGAAAAATTGGGTCGAGATCGACTGCGATCTTATCTTGTGGGGCCCTATCGAGAGCAGGCTAGTGCGCTGATTAAAAAAGATTTGGCGGTTGCGAATGATTTAAACCAGATACAAAATTTGGAAAAACTCATCCTTTATCAAAGATGGTTGATGATATTAGTAAACAATTTTGTGAGTTTCGCAGATCTTTATAATCCAAACGCCCGAGCCCTTTTTGAAATGGGCACGCTTATCATTAATGAAAGACAAATTACTTTCACAATGGGCGTTGAGGATCGCCAAGCCCACAAAAAGATAAGCCAGCGCAGTTCGATGTATCTGTTATATGTTGAGGTTGCCGGTCGCCAAGATAAAGACATTAAGTTTGAGATCGTAGCTCCCGTAACGTCGGGTAGTGCAGAGGGATTATGTGTTGGGAAACGCGGCATTTTCTTTACCGTGGATGGACATGAATGGGATGCTGAGGTTGTGGATATCGTCGTGAATCCTATTAGCGTGTCGGAGTCTGTGAAAGCGCCTTTCCACAAATTCGCTGATTTTGTACGGAAGCAAATCGAAAAGATGACTAAGTCCAGCGAAGAAAAGTTAGTATCAACGGCTTCTTCTGATAGTGCATCTGGGACAGTAAGAGACCTTATGTTGGGTGGGGGTCTCGCGATTGCAGCTCTTGGATCGTCTTTTGCCTACATTACCAAAGCCCTTTCGGAGGTGAAACCCGTTCAAGTCCTGATTGCTTTGTTGGGTTTGGCGATGGTTTTTTTGTTACCCAGCATAATCGCAGGTTTTATAAAGATACGTAAAAGGGATATGAGTAGTCTTTTAGAAGCGTCGGGTTGGGCAGTCAATGTTCACATGCGCATCAACATGACGATGGGACAGCTATTTACCCACACACCGCATCTCCCTAAAGATGCTCACAAGGAACGAAGAGATATAGTCAGCAAATTCGTAAAAGAGTTTGAGTATAATACTTCCCAATCAATGAGGCCAACTACATTTGTTTTGGTGTTTATTTTTTTACTGCTTTGTTTGATGCTTCTTTTATTGAACTTCGCCGGATGAAAACTCTCATTTTAACTCTGCATTTTCCGATAAAGTAGGATTTGATAAGACCCTAAACAAGACCTTTCCTGTCCATGACGAATTACTAATTACAACATAATTCTACTAAAAATATCAGCCTTGTTCGTCCATGAGTCCATCGATATGATGAGTTGCCATTAGATGGTTTCTATTTCTGCTTATCAATACCATTACCCTGCTCTTTAAGCTTACTCAGTCAGGTGGCGTTAAAGCCGTCATCTCTGAAAACCTTTTGCTTAAACATCAACTTCTTATTGCGGGTCGTTCTCGGCAAAGAGCGCCTACTCTCAATCCACTCGACAGATTTATTCTTGGATGGCTTGCCATACTGCTGAATCCTGGCAGAATTATGAAAGCTGCAATTATTATCAAACCGTCCACTCTACTGGCATTTCATCTCGCATTAGTGAGAAGAAAGTACCAACGTTTATTTGGCTCTGTCCATAAAGGCAAACCCGGCCCAAACGGACCCAATAAGAAGCTGATCAATATTATTCTCGAACTGAAACAACGTAATCCTGAGTATGGCTGCCCCAAGATCGCTCTACTGCTCTCGAACCGATTCGGTATTGAAATTAATAAGGATGTGGTACGGCGGATACTCGCCATGCACTACAAACCGGGTACCAATAACCATAACGGTCCTTCCTGGCTGTCATTGATAGGGAATATGAAAGACAGTCTCTGGAGTATTGATCTATTCAGATGTGAATCCATTACATTGAACTCCCATTGGGTGCTGGTGGTCATGGACCAATGGGGCCGGAGAATCATCGGGTTTGGTATACAGGGAGGGCCTGTTAATGGCCCTGCTTTATGCCGAATGTTTAATCAGGCCATATCAAAAACGCGTACGCCTAAATATATCAGTACGGATCATGATCCGTTATTCAAATTTCACCGATGGCAAGCCAATCTTCGTATTCTCGATATTAAAGAAATAAAATCCGTTCCTTATACACCGGTTTCGCATCCCTTTGTCGAGCGATTGATCGGGACGATTAGACGAGAATACCTTGATCAGACTTTTTCTGGAATTCAGCGGATCTGGAAAGAAAGCTAAATCATTTCAAGGATTACTATAATCAATACCGAGTTCATTCATCCTTGAATGGTGATGCTCCCAGTGAATACTGTGGTGAAATACTCAGAAAATTGATCAATCTTGATCGCTATACTTGGCGTTCACATTGTGCTGGATTATTTCAAACGCCAATTGTAGCCTGAATGAGTAATTCGCCATGCACATGCAGGTTCCCTTTTCAACAACATAAAGACTTACGTGTTATTTTAGATCGGTTTTTTTATAATATTTGTAGAGATAGGTTAGACTCCGATCCCATTAGGTTTTTCCAAAAAGGCGAGAAATATGGATACCACATTAATAGTCATTCTGGTTGCTGTTGCGCTGACCATTTTTTATGTGATCGGGATATTTAATAAACTGGTTGCGCTGAGGAATCGCTACAAAAATGCCTTTGCACAGATAGAGGTGCAACTAAAAAGACGTTACGACCTGATTCCAAATCTTGTCGAAACCGCCAAGGGCTACATCAAGCACGAGCGTGAAACCCTGGAGGCAGTGGTTAAGGCGCGTAATGCGGCGGCAGATATGCTATCCGGCGCCGCGGCTGATCCGGCCAATGCCGAGGCAATGAAGGATCTGATGAGTGCCGAAGGCAAACTGGCTGGTGCCATGATGAATTTTAATATGGTGATGGAGGCCTATCCGGATCTGAAGGCCAATCAAAACATGATGCAGTTAAGTGAGGAGCTTACCAGCACCGAAAACAAGGTTTCCTTCTCTCGCCAGGCCTTTAACGACCAGGTGATGGCCTATAACACTTATAAACAGAGTTTCCCGCCCGTGTTCTTCTCTCCTATGTTCGGGCATGCGCAGGATGCGACCTTGCTGGAATTTGAAGACAGCGCCGCGATACAGGCTGCACCGAAAGTCTCATTTTAGTCACTGCTGAGTGCGCTGAGTTTTAAATGAATTTCTTTGAGTCACAAGATCGTGTGCATAAAAACACGGTCAGGCTTGTGCTCCTGTTTGTGCTGGCGGTGGTCTTCTTAATCATCATGACCAATCTGTTGGTCATGATGGTGTTCGGGTATTTCAATAGTGAACAACTGCAGGCTGGCGGCAGCTTTCTCGAGCTGATGGATTGGCGGACATTTGCTACTGTCAGTGCTGGTGTCGGTGTCGTGGTGTTGGCGGGCAGTCTTTTCAAGATCATGGCCTTATCGGCCGGCGGCAAGACCGTTGCCGAGGCACTGGGTGGGCAATTGATCCCGCAAAATACCAGTGACCTGAATCAACGAAAACTGTTGAACGTGGTGGAGGAAATGGCCATCGCCTCCGGCACGCCGGCACCGCCGGTTTATCTGCTTGCGGATGAACCGGGTATTAATGCCTTTGCCGCCGGTTTCTCGCCACGCGATGCCGTCATCGGGGTAACCCGGGGGACGATCGATCATTTGAGTCGTGATCAGCTACAAGGCGTCATTGCCCATGAGTTCAGCCATATTTTTAATGGTGATATGCGGCTCAACATTCGCTTAATGGGCGTACTAAATGGCATCCTGATTATTGGTATTATTGGCTACTATATTTTGTATTCCACTGCTTTTTCGAGGCGCGGGCGGAGTAGCGGTAAAGGCGCGGGCGGAATAATGGCGCTGGGGATTGGGCTGATGGTCATCGGTTTTGCCGGTACCTTTTTCGGTGGCCTGATCAAGGCCGCGGTGAGCCGACAACGGGAATACCTGGCGGATGCCTCAGCGGTTCAGTTTACCCGCAACCCGGACGGGATTGCGGGCGCATTGAAGAGAATCGGCGGGCTCGAGTTTGGTTCAAAAGTGGAAAACCCCGGCGCACCCGAAGTCAGCCATGCCTTTTTCGCCCAGGGCATTTCGGGTTTTATGCAATCATTGTCCGCCACGCACCCGCCGCTGGCCAAGCGTATCCTGCGCATCGATCCTCATTGGGACGGTAAATTTGATTCTTCCGACAAAATCGACTCACCCCGGGATGAGGAAGAGGCCGACAAAAAAGAACCCATGACGCGAGAAGAGCTTGCCAAAAAGGTCGCCACTGTCGTCACCGGCGCCGCAATGGCCGATGTCGCGAATGCAATTGATCAAATCGGCAACCCGAAGCAGGAAACAATCAATTACGCCCGCTCGCTGATATCAGAGTTGCCCATGGTCATTAAAGAGGCTGCCCGTGAGCCTTATGGCGCCCGCGCCGTTATTTATTCCCTGGTGCTTGATCCGGGGCAGGAGGTTCGTGGCAGGCAATTGAAGCATTTGCAGGAGTATGCCGATCCGGATGTCTTGGTGTTAACGTACAAATTAATACCGGAGATGGATGGACTCGATATCAAATATCGGCTGCCACTGATCGATATCGTCATCCCGGCACTGAAGCAGTTATCGATCCGTCAGTACGAATCATTCAGGGAGAATCTGATCGCGTTGATCGAAATGGATTCCAGGGTCGACCTGCTGGAATGGTCGTTACAGAAAATTCTGTTTAACCACTTGGATGGGCAGTTCTTCAAGCTGACACACACAACAGCGCGCTATTCCCATCTCGACCAACTCAAGAAGGAAATTGGGTTGTTCCTCTCCGTAATGGCCCATGCCGGTCATCAGGATCGAAAACATATCGAAGACGCGTTTAGTGCAGCGGCAAAAACGCTGAAGTTCGGCGGGCTTCGATTGGTGGCGGAAAATGAAATAAGTCTTTCAGATCTGGATCGTTCCCTGCAAAAACTTGCCAGGCTGAAACCCCTGGCCAAGCCGCAACTACTGAAGGCCTGTGCCGCCAGTGTCGTATATGATCAAAAAATATCTCCCGTTGAAGTCGAATTGCTGCGCGCCTTTTCGGATGTCCTCGATTGTCCCATGCCGCCGATAATCCCGTCGTAGGGCGCCATAAATCGAGCCGGCGCGGTTAACCGGCGAACCGATTAACATGGTGCGGCCTCCCAACGGGAACCGTCCCAGGGTCGAGTTGCGAGTGGAGGAAGTCCCGCGTGGCGAGGACCGCGGCCCGACGGTCATGGTGGCTTGCCAGGCACCAAACGTTGTTGCCCCAGCCCTTCCGTTCATCCTCGCCAAGGTCCGGTGTTGGTCACAAAGCGGGCATGATCCGCTGAAAAGCCGGCGTTCCGGGCGGTTTCGGCCGTATTTCTAACCGGAACACGGCCGATTCGCGTCCCGCCTTGTCAGCCGCCCGCCCGCGCCCTATCTGTCTGCTGTCATGAGCGGCACCGCCCACGCCAAGCACTTCGCACCGCCCGAGGCTGCCGCCACGGGGCCCCGGAACCTGGCCGGGCTCGGCCGCGCCGAGCTCGAGGCCGAGGTGCGCGGGCTCGGCGAGCCGGCTTTTCGGGCGCGCCAGCTGTGGCACTGGATCTACCACCAGGGCGCCCGCGACTTCGAGACCATGACCACGCTGTCCAAGGGTTTCCGCGCGCGCCTGGCCGAAGCTTACGTCCTCGAACGGCCGCGGGCGGTGAGCGCCCTTCTCTCCACGGACGGCACCCGCAAGTGGCTGCTGCGCCTGGCCGACGGCCAGGAGGTCGAGACGGTCTATATCCCCGAGGACGACCGCGGCACGCTCTGCGTCTCCGCCCAGGTCGGCTGCACCCTGACCTGCCGGTTCTGCCACACCGGCACCCAGGCCCTGGTCCGCAACCTCTCGGCCGCCGAGATCGTCGGCCAGATCCTGACCGCGATCGACGACATCGGCGACTGGCCGCGCACCCGCGAGGGGCGGCGCGTCACCAACCTGGTGATGATGGGCATGGGCGAGCCGCTCTACAATTTCGACAACGTGGCCGCCGCGATCCGCATCGTCCTGGACGACGAGGGCCTGGCCCTCTCCAAGCGCAAGATCACGCTGTCGACGGCCGGCGTGGTGCCGCTGATCGAACGCTGCGGCGCCGAGCTCGGCGTCGGGCTCGCGGTCTCGCTGCACGCGGTCCGCGACGAATTGCGCGACCAGCTGGTGCCGCTCAACCGCAAGTATCCGATCGCCGAGCTGCTGGCCGCCTGCCGCGCCTATCCCGGCGCCCACAACGCCCGGCGCATCACCTTCGAGTACGTCATGCTCGACGGCGTCAACGACTCCGAGGCCGACGCCAAGCGGCTGGTCAAGCTGATTTCCGGCATCCCGGCCCAAATCAACCTGATCCCTTT
>JACZSJ010000122.1 GCA_022574295.1 Pseudomonadota bacterium | reverse complement strand
CCTTGCCTACACACCCAACAAGATGCGCCGATGTCCATGTAGGCAACGTGGTACCGGCTTACCAGCTGAGCTCCCGCAGGACAAGACGAGAAGCAAACACATAATTTTTATGTAGATAATATGAATGTGTTGGACTTCCCTACACAGGATTTGTCGGTATAATCCCGCGTTGGCGCTCAGTTTCAGCATATAAGAATGAGACGAGATAAACCCAAAGTCCTGGAGAGGTCATTATGAAAAGAATTATAAAATTTTGTTTACTTGCTGCATTTTTCGCCCCCACACTGACATTGGCTCACGGACCATCAAGGGTATTACTGGTCGAGGAAATAGAAATAAATGCCACACCAGACAAAGTCTGGTCCATGATTGGTGATTTCTGTTCCATCAAAGACTGGCATCCCACTGTGACGGACTGCACCAGTGATAAGGGCAATGAACCGGATTCAATACGAGTAATTACGCTGGACGGTGGTGAACAAATAAGAGAAATTTTGGCCAGACATGAACCAGACAAATTTATGATCCAGCACTATATGGAAGCTGGTCAAGAACTCAAGGCTTATCCGATCACCACCCATGGTTTGACAATAACCATTTCAGATAACGGTGAAGGTGGATCAACTGTAAAATGGAAAGGTGCCTTTTACCGTTTCTATCAGGGGCCCAACCCACCCCCTGAATTAAGTGATGAAACAGCAACTGAAAAATTAACTGTTTTTTATAGAGCAGGACTGGAAAATATCAAAAAGCTATCCGAATAAGAACACCAGCAGGGAAGCCGGATAAGTTAACTCGAGTTTCCCCGATTTTATTATCTGGCACTCCCGGAATGACGCATAAATATTTTTCATATTTTTTTGATCTGGTAAAAATTAATCTGGTGACATTGAATTGAATTATTTTATCATTATTTTTTTCTTCTTCTGCACAGTATCAACTGCACAATCAACAACATTTGCTTATATCACCAATCAGATCAGTGATACTGTATCCGTCATTGATACATCATCAAACCAGGTAATCACAAACCTGAATGTCGGTCATCGTCCTGCCGGCGTGGCGGCAAGTTCTGACGGCAAACGCGTGTATATTTCTAACCCCGAGAGTCAGGAAATTTCTGTCATTGATACAGATAATAATTCTCTAATAAAGAATATTAAGGTAGGTGATGCTCCTGTCGGCATCGTTGTGAGTCCTGATGGTAAAACGCTCTATATTGCAGATTGGTATTTGAATATAGTTTCTGTGATGGACACCAAAACAATGAAAATAAAATCAAAAATATCTGTTGGCAAGTCACCTTCAGGTATTGCCATCAGTGCCACGGGGAAACATCTTTATGTCGCCAACAGAGATGACAATAATTTAATGATCATTGATACAAAAACAGAAAATATCGAAATGATTATTCCAGTGCAAATAGCACCCTTTGGTGTCACAACTGCCGCGGCCATTAACAAGATTTTCGTTGCGAATGTACGCAGTGGAAGTGTCAGTATGATTGATTTGGATGATATAAATAATGTCGTGCATATAAAAACGGGCAAGTTTCCCTACGCGATTGCATACGATGAGGTGAAAAATAGAATTTATGTTACAAATCAACATGATGGGACAGTTTCTGTTATTTCGTTGACAGAGGAAAAGGTGATTAAATCAATCAAAGTTGGAGACTATCCTGAAGGTATCGCACTGCACCCTTCTGGTGATTCTGTTTATGTAGCCAATTGGTTTGATGGAACGGTGAACATCATTGATACAAACTCGCTGGAAATAACAGGTGAAATCAAAACCCAGGATGGCTGTCGCGCATTTGGTAACTTTTTTTCAACCCACTGATTTTGGGAAGTAATAATTCGCCAGGGAACAACCTGAAATTCAATATTCTCATTCAACTCCGATACAAACTAGTCCCATTCAAGTCCAACAATAAATTCCTCAGCATTTTGGAACCGTTCATCAGGATCTTTTGCTAAAAGTCCATCAATAATAGGCTGAAATGAAGCAAGCTCTTCGGGTAATTTTGGCGCAGGATCCATCAAATGAGACTGAAGTATTTGCTCTACAGATTCTCCATAGAATGGGAATTTTCCGGTTAACATCTTGTAAAACATAACTCCCAGGCTGTATAGATCACTGTACTTGTTGACACCTTTTCCACGAATTTGCTCTGGGCTGATATAGAACATGGTACCGACTATCTGTCCAACCTGTGTTAGTTCACTCGAATCACCCAGCATTTTTGCAATACCAAAATCTGTGATTGCGATACTGTCATCAGCCCTGAACAATATATTTCCTGGTTTCATGTCACGGTGAATGATTCCGACTTTATGTGCCGCACCGATGCCTTCTGCTATCTGCCGCATGTATTTTACAGCAGTCTCTGTTGGTAATGGTTTTTTCAGGCGCATTGCCAGATCTCCATTTGGACAGTATTCTATCGCTATGTAGGCATAACTTCTGGCGAACGCTCGCTCGTAGATACGGGCGATATTCGGGTGATCCAGTTGACCAATCAATCTGTATTCCCGGATAAAACGCCTAAGACTGTCCTGATTTTCGACATTGGCGATATCAAGAACCTTCAAGACAACCTGCAACTGATCTTCTTCTCTTTCAGCAAGAAAGATAGAAGACATACCCCCTTCTCCGATTTTTTCAATAATCTTGTAACCAGGAAGTTCGTCCTCAATAAGCTTGTCAGTCGACACTGAAATAGATTCGCCGTTTTGATCTCTGACTTGTGTTATTTCTTCTTCATTCAACGTCCCTTCTTTTGGTGCAAACATAAGTGTTTCTTCTGAAATCGCAGCTATCTTATCAGCGTCAAGAACCATTGTTTTTTCCATTTCCGGAATAATGGTCTGCCTGGGTATTCCCGTTGTGTTTGTTAGTGTATCTTCGCTTTTATGAATTGGCTCTCCAATGATTTCACTGATTCGTTCGGTCAATCGCTTGGCCGATAATTCATCCTTATTAAGATAATCTTCAGCACCCAATTTAATAGCACGCACTGCTATATCTTCATGACTGTAGGCAGTCATGAATAATATAGGTGGAATATTTGAATAAGTATTAAACTTTTTGAGCCAGTCCAGACCATCTTCATCAGAGAGACCTAATTGATAATCGAGGATAATAAGATCGTATTGAACCCAATCAAACGCTTCATCAGGCTGTCCCTGAGCAGGATCGTACAAATCAATTTCTACGGCTGGCCAGGCCTTTGAAAGGCAATATTTGATGAATTCTTTGATTGCGAGACTATCATCAATAATTAATATTCTATTTAACATAGCTTAATCCTAATTAGAATCTCTAAAATTCATTTTTAATCAAATACCTAAATATCTGGATCAGCCAGAGCATCTAGATCAACGTGTGTCGAAAAAATACGTGGTAGATCTAAAATTGGCACAGTGCCATAAACATTATGACTAAAACAGGAAATCGCCAACATTGACCATCTTTCAGGTGCGCCGGGCAATTCACAGGCCTGTTTATCATCTACTGTTATACGCACCGGCGACTGGATTGACAAAATTGCCCCGTACTCTTGCACATTTTCCTGTGCAGATATATAAGCAACAATACACAGGTACATGTTTTCAGGATAATTCGTGGTTTTATCACTGTACGGTTCCCCGGACAGAAACAAATCTAAATCCAGTAATGACAAATGTTGCCCTTGCCATAATATCTCATGCTGACAATAGCTATCCTCATGCGAAATTGCAATCAGATCCGGAATTCCGAAGTGTATATGAACCATTTCCAGATTTCCTATCGCTACATGTAGTTGCTTTGTTACTGCTAGTAACCAGGCATCACTTGCTGACATAGAGTTTTACCTGATCATCCCATTTCAATTTGCCGCCCTTAATCGTTCTATTTCTGCCAAAAGATCACCTTCCGAAAATGGCTTGGTAATATGTGAATTAACACCTGCTCGTTTTGCTTCTTCACGATGCTTTGATGTTGAACGAGAGGTAATCATAATAATTGGTATATCTGCAATTGATGGTTGACTACGCACATAAGCTGAAAATTCAATCCCATTCATCCGTGGCATTTCCATATCAACCAATAAGATAGCGGGTCTAAAATCTTTGAGTATAT
>JACZSJ010000052.1 GCA_022574295.1 Pseudomonadota bacterium | reverse complement strand
CCATGGAGCAGAATTTCCTGAAATACCACCCAATGCCGCTCGGTTGTATGGATAAGCCGTGTGCAGGGCTGGTCAAGCCAAGTCTGTACTCTTGAAACGGCCTGTTCCAATGACAGGGGGTGTTCAAAGACTCGGGGGTTAGTCCCAATCCGGATGAATGCACACAGCACCGTCCAGCATAGACAAACCGGTGCAGTACCGGAGAGCTGGGCATCCCACCATGTACGGGCCGGATCGTGGTATGGACTGAGCTTGTCTTCGGCGTATAGAAGCAGATTGGCGTCAACCAGGATCAACGGTAATCTTCCTCTTCAACCTGGGCCAGAAGTTCCTGGATGTTATCGAGGTTTCTTCCAGGCTTTAAACCCATGCTATGGGGCATGGTTCGATAAGGCATGCTCTTTGCCGGGGATGCCACTGTTTCCAGCCCCGCTCGTAGCGCCTCATTGATCACTTTACGAAAAGGGATATGCAGCCTGGTTGCAATAGATCGTGCCTTACCGAGCACATCATCATCAATTGTCAGTGTTGTTCTCATAAACGCATCATAGCATCTTATATAATGATGTCAATGCATCATGTAATGAGGTTCAACAATTGGCGTTCAACGTTCGAGGTTCTGTGGAAACTGTTCAAAGTTCTATGTTTGAAGTTCAAGGTTAAAGTCAAAGTCAAATGCTCAAGCTGCTCCCAAGGAAATTAGATTGATAATGGAGCTATTTTGGTTCTATAATTGCTGCGTTTATATATCAATATGGAGTATATGTTATGTCTGTCAATTTATCGATTAAAAATGTACCTGATCATTGGGTCAAACAATTGCGTCAGCGTGCCGATAGTCACCATCGTTCATTGCAAGGTGAACTCATGACAATGATTGAAAAGTCTCTTGAGTCCGAAACTGTGCTGTCACCGGAAGATCTCCTGATAAAAATACAACACATGGGACTGCATACTTCTTCTGAGTCTATGGAAATGATCCGGGAAGATCGTGGTGACCATTAAAGTTATTGATGCCTCTGCGTTTGGCGCAGTACTTTTCAATGAACCCGAAGCACAGATTGTTATCGCTCGACTGCACAATTCCCACCTTGCTGCTCCAGCATTGTTCCCTTTTGAAATAGCGAGTATCTGTCTAAAGAAAATTCGGCGGTATCCAGAGCAACGCAATCTTCTGTACGCTGCTTATCGCATGGCTGATCACGTTGAAATTGAATACCCTTCAATCAAGATGGATAGTGTCATCGAACTGGCGGACAAAACGGGACTCACTGTATACGATGCCAGCTATCTATACCTGGCTCAAACGCTAGGCGCGGAACTCGTTACCCTGGACAAACAATTACTTGAGGTTCAACGTTCTGGGTTTGAGGTTTAACGTTCAACGTACGTTTAAAGTTCGACGTTCGGGGTTTGGGGTTCGGGGTTGCTTGTTTACTTTCCCGATTTTTACGGTATGCTTTACATGTAAATCAATTAATAAAGGTGATGTATGAGCCATATGATTAATTTTCGTGCCGACGACGACCTGAATGCACGACTGGAGCGACTTGCAAAATTAACCGGTCGCTCAAAAACATTCTATGTTCGTGAGGCTGTCACTGCACATATCGATGATCTTGAAGATATTTATCTGGCTGACCAGGTAATGGAACGACTTGAGAGCAATGTCGAAACCTTGCATTCCTTGGAAGACGTAGAGCGAGAACTTGGCCTGGAGCGTTTGTAATCCCCCCTTAAAATAGGTCCATTTGAAATTAGAGTTTTCCTGATTAAACTGAGCAGGACAGGAGAACGACATGAAGAAAACGAGGCATAGTGAAAGTCAGATCATCCGGATATTAAAAGAAGTCGAAAGTGGGCGGCGGGTCAAGGAAGTTTGTCGAGAATACGGTATTTCTGACGCGACTTATTATAATTGGAAGAGCAAGTATGGCGGTATGGAAGCCTCGGACATTAGGCGATTGAAAGAGCTCGAAGATGAAAATCGGCGACTGAAACAGATGTTTGCCAACCTCAGTCTTGAGCACATAGCGCTGAAGGATGTCATCGAAAAAAAGCTCTAAAGCCAGCTGAGAAACGGGATTTGGTTGACTATCTGCAAAGCGAGCATTGTCTGAGTCAACGCTCGGCCTGCAAAACAGTGAATATCAGTCGAAGCAGTTATCGTTATGAACCGGACAGCGAACGTGACCGGCTCGTCATAGAAGCGTTACAACAGCTGGCAGAGCGAGAACCGACCTATGGGTTTGGATTAATGTTTGACACGCTCAGACGAGAAGGTAAGCCCTGGAATCATAAACGGGTATATCGGTTGTACAAGATGCTGAAACTGAATTTCAGGCGTAAGGGCAAGAAGCGATTACCCAATCGCTATCCACAGCCATTGGTGGTCCCCGAAACCTTCAATCAATCCTGGTCGATGGATTTTATGAGTGATGCGTTGATGACGGGTAGGCGCTTTAGAACTTTCAATGTTCTCGATGATTTTAATCGTCAAGTATTGGCGATAGAAATTGATTTGAATTTACCGGCTCCGCGAGTGATCCGTGTACTGGATCGGATCGTCGTTGAACACGGTTACCCAGAGAAAATAAGACTGGATAACGGGCCTGAATTCGTATCAATTGCTTTAGCCGACTGGGCTGAAGAACATGGTGTATTACTCGATTTTATCGAACCGGGAAAGCCAACACAGAACTCTTTTATAGAGCGGTTTAATCGTACCTACAGAACAGAAGTATTGGATCTTTATCTCTTTAGCAGTCTGCACGAAGTTAAAGAAATCACTGACAGGTGGATGATTAAATATAACGAAAACCGACCTCACCAGTCATTAGGAAAATTAACACCGGTCGAATATCGACTGAAACATGAACCGGAAAACTCTAGTATTGGGTGGCACTAAAATAGGTGGGTTTACAGGTTGAGAAAGAGCGCCGAGAACCAAAAACTTGGGTGACTGCCGACGCCACTATGTGGCGTTCAGTTGAAGATGAATTGCCACCTGAAGGTATGCCAGTTATTGTCATGGCAAAAGGTGAAAGTAAATGAAGCAGAAAGCCATAACAAGGCTAGTCAATCCGACCTCCACACGTTGTCTTCTTTTTTGCAAAAAACCGCAAAAAAACAGCCAACATGCTCCGGCGGTTGCTAGCGGCGTTAGGCGACAAGGCGCTTAGATTATGATTACACCAGATACAAAACCACCTGGGAAGAACCCGGTTATTGATGAATATACGCGGATCGCACCGGATTATGATAAGAAATGGTCGTTTTACATTGATGCGACCACCCGAGAGACAGTGGCTCGTTTGAACTTGCGTCCAACTGATCGAGTTCTTGACGTTGGCTGTGGTACCGGTTCACTACTCTATTACCTTGTGTCTTCCTATCCGAAGGCGCAGCTTTCCGGAATTGACCTTGTGCCTGAGATGTTGGCCATTGCTCGTCGCAGGCTTCCACCGAGTATCGAGCTTCGCGAGGGTTCGGTTGAACATCTACCTTTCGAAGATGAGCAGTTCGATATTGTCGTTTCTTGCAGCATGTTCCACTACATTCACAACCCAATCACGGCTTTGCGGCAAATACACCGGGTGTTACGCTCTGGTGGACAACTCGTTATTACTGACTGGTGCGATGACTATATTGCTTGCCGCATCTGCGACTTGTATCTACGGCTTTTCAATCGTGCACACTTCAAGACTTACGGGAAGAAAGAGTGCCTTCGTTTACTCGAAGAAGCTGACTATACAGAAGTGAAAGTTGAAAGTTTTAAGATCAATTGGCTCTGGGGATTAATGATAGCTAGAGCGAAAAAGTATGTCGCCTAACAAGGCAAATTCACTCGGACAGTCAAAAGCGTCGCTTCGCTCCGTTTTTCCTGCCGGCGATTTGCGACGTTAGGTGGTTTATTGATTCAATTATGTTTGAAACTATATTTAGTGTAATCCAAATAATATTTAGCGCAGAAGCTCGTGCAGAAAAAAAACGTCAACGACAAATTGAAGCAACAAGATTAGTAGGTGCAGAATTGAAAAACCTTGCCAATTTATTTTCTTTTGTACTTGAAGCTACAGATTCAAATGGAAATATAAAACCAGAAATGACTGATGAATTAGTTGCGCTGAGGATAAGAAACTGGAATCAGTGGGTTTCAATATTAAGTTCTGGTGCGTATGAGCTATTAGAGCAAACTGACCGAGAAGAGATTGGCGCTATCATCGAAGTAACGAGTGCTGCTCCTGGAGACTACATAAATGAGATATTTTTGATTCAAAAGGCAGAATCTGAGGGTAAAATACCAATAGAGGTGAGAGCTCAATTTTCGGGGTCAATTTCACGGCTACGTAATAAAGCTGCGCAATTGAGATTGGCTGCGTGATGCAAATTAACCACCTAACAAATCATTCCAGCCGACCGCTAACGCGGCCGGCTGAATTCCACCGTTATGTGTATTTCAAACTTCAGCCAGACCCAAATATTTAACAAAGGGCTTGAAGTCTTTATCAGAAAAGAGGAGAGGGAGTTTTTGCTCTATGCAAAATGAAGCTATAATGACATCCACTGTCTTGCGAACTGTAACGCCTTTCTTTCGTAAAGCACGAAAATTCTCTGCACTTTTTAAAGCCATATTTTTGCCAAGCATTTCAAAAATAGTGAACTCATCAAATAGAGCTTTCGCAACATCGTAATCCTTATCGAGTCTGAATCCTTGCAAAACTTCAGTCAAAATCAAATCTCCAATTGCGACAGGACTTTGGCCCAAGATCTTATCCAGCGTATCCGACTTTTTGTTAACAACGCCTGTAAAATAGTCAATCCATACACTGGAATCCACCATAATCATGAAGCAGATCTCATATCATCCAAATCTCCAGTCCACTTAAGCAGTCCACGAAATTTCTTAATATTCCCCTGCTTTTTTAAGCGAATCAATGTCTTAAGACCAAGTTCTACGGCTTCTTTTTTCGTTTTAGCACCGGTCGCTTTAAGGACATCATTCATCAATTTGTCATTAATCTCTATATTGGTTCGCATCATAACCTCTCAATGTGTATAAATACTAATATATGTACACATTATGATATGAATACACATAACAAGTCAATCAAGCGGACGGCAAAAAGCGCCGCCACTTATTTCAAACGTTAGAGATTTAATTATTCTGTGACAATAGAAGATTCAATCCAATCCATTGAACTAAACGCAAAACGCTTACTAGAGGATGCTAAATTACTTCAAGAAAATGGCAGATATAAAACATCTTTCTCTATTTCAATACTTTCTATAGAGGAAGCAGGCAAAGCATGTTTACTAAAATGGGGAAAAGATGGGTATCTGAATGAAAAACTAAAAAGGAAGGATATATTAAACCACAAGAACAAACAGAAGATATTTTCTACTTTTGTATTTATTGATTCGTTTTTACGAGCAATCTTAGAACTTTGCGATGATGAAGAATGGATGAGTAAAGTATTTAATGAATATAAAGTAGATAAAAACGGACAAAATCCAGCAAAACACATTCTTAAAGAATTAACAAAAGAAGAAAATAAAAACTATTTTGAATTGGTTTGCAAAAAAGCAGGAGAAAAAGCGCATAGTCTATCTATAACTGTTGAATCTGGAGGGCTTGATTGGCTAAAACAATCAGGTTTTTATATTGATATAGACGAAAATTTAGAATTAGTAAAAGCACAACAGGAGTTTTCAATTGAAGATGCCAGTGAGATAATAGAATTTGCAGAACGAAGCATTTCTATGATCCATAAGAGCGATCCTTTACATGTTGCAATGGCAGCCGCATATCAAGCTAATAAAGGTTTTAGTATCCCTAAATTTACTGATGTTGTGTTAAATATTAATGATAAATAACAAAAATGGCATTATGGAAATAATCTCTAACCATAAAATCTAGCCGACCGCAAAAAAGCGGCGGCCGGCTGATTTAAACCGTTAGGAGTATTTATGGCACTTCCACGATACAAAGAAATAGTAGAACTCATTAAGAAAGGATCAACTCTTGAGGCACAAGAGCAGATTATGGAACTTCGTGAAGCTGCGCTTGAGTTACAGGAAGAAAATATTGAATTAAAAGAACTAGTAAAGGAACTCGAAGAATCCGTAAGAAAGAAAGGAAACACGATTTTTGAAAATGATGCTTATTGGATCGTGGATGGTGAAAATAAAGATGGTCCTTTTTGCCAACAATGTTTCGATTCTGATGGTATTTTAATACGATTACATAAAGCGCAATTTCAAAGACCAAGCGATAACCAGTGGTCGAAAGGAGGATTGTGCCGTAAATGTGGGGCCAAAAATGAAATCGCAATGTAATACTCCTAACAAGGCAAATCCAGCCGACGCGCAAAAAGCGCGCGCGTCTCAGCTTAATCGTTATACCGCTAAATATAACTTGTAACCTGTTACTACATAGGTTACACTTATATAGTGATAAAGCAATTCAAGCATTCTGGGCTCGAAAAATACTTCCTGCGTGGCACTAAGTCTGGAATACAAGCTAAGCATGCTGAACGAATTCGCTTAATACTAGGTCGCTTGCATGCTTCAATCAAACCGCAAGATATGAATCTACCCGGTCTTGAACTGCACGAACTACGTGGCCGTCGAAAAGGCATCTGGTCCGTTAAAGTTAGTGGTAATTGGAGAATTACATTTAAATTCGACGGGCCTGATGCAATCAACGTCAATTACGAGGACTATCATTGAGGTATATGTTATGAGAATGCACAATCCACCCCATCCTGGAGAAATCTTACGCGAATTCTGTATTGAACCTTTAGGCTTGAGTGTAACGCGAGCCGCAGAAGCACTCGGCGTTAGCCGCAAGACACTCTCTGCAATATTGAATGGACGAGCAGGCATTAGCCCAGAGATGGCTATCCGCCTCAGTAAAGCTTTCGGCACTTCTGCAGAGAGCTGGCTTAATCAACAGGTTCAATACGATTTGTGGCTTGCTGAACAAAATTCAAAGGACATAGATGTTGAGCAATTATCAGCGGCATAACCAGTCACTCAATTCGACGCTAAAAAGCGGCGCGAGTTAGTTCAGACGTTAGCTGCTTGATGACAAAGTGCACACATTATGCTATTCTGTTCAAATGAAGGTATATGCTTGGAATTCAGATAAAAATGAGGCCCTTAAAAAAGAAAGAGGAATCTCATTTGAAGAAATAGTCCTTAATATCCAGTTAGGTAACGAAGTCAATATTTACGACCATCCAAATATTAAACTCTATCCAAATCAAAAGATATCGGTAGTTATAATTGAGGATTACGCGTATTTGGTACCTTACGTTGAAGACAAGGAGCAAATATTTCTTAAAACTATCATTCCAAGCCGTAAAGCAACGAAACAGTATGTAGGTGATGCCAATGAGTAAATTAGATCCGTATGAAAAAGAAATTCTTGATGCATTTGAGTCAGGAAAACTAAAAATATCTAAATCTGCAAAACAGAAAATTAAACGCCATACAATGGTAGCTGAAGCAACTTTTAAAAAAGATGCCCGTATTAATATTAGACTCTCATCGAGAGATCTTCGCTCATTACAAGCTAAAGCATTGATGGAAGGTATGCCATATCAAACATTGGTATCTAGTATCCTGCATAAATTTATAGATGGTCAACTCGTTGATAAATCAGCTAACAAATAGCTTAACATTGACCGTTTTATATGCCGCTCCGTTCTACTACGCGCCATATAAAATGGCAAGTTAGCAAGGCGTTAGCAGTCCCTTAAGTCCCAAACTAAACTTGCAATATATATAATATAGGTATATTTTCTATACTCAATGTATGTATATATTTGAATTCGATAATGATAAAAGCCTGTCTAACCTTGAGAAGCATGGCATAGACTTTTTGGAAGCCCAGGATCTGTGGACTGATCCAGATGTTCTTGAAATCCAAGATAAATCAGATGATGAAATGCGGGCTTTGGCAATCGGGCGTATAAATGGAAAGCACTGGTCTGCAATTATCACTTATCGTGGGGAGAATATCCGAATTACTTCAGTAAGGCGTTCTCGAAAAACAGAGGTAGAACTTTATGAAAGCTAAGGCATTAGATAAAAAATTTGACGATAATAACTCTGACATTATCAACTCGCTTGATCTGTCTACTATGAAGCATCGAAATCAAGAACAAAAAAGGGTAAACGTCGACTTTCCAATATGGATGATTGACTCTTTAGATAAAGAGGCCAATAGAGTTGGGGTAACTCGTCAATCTATTATAAAAGTCTGGTTAGCAGAACGCATTGAGCAGACTGCTAACAAGTAAATTAAGTACGTGCGCATAAAAAACGCGCACCTGGCACCAAGCTGCTGCGCATTTTTGTGCCGCTTATTGCGGCGTTATGACTAGCAACACTCATAGCATCAATACCTAAATTAAATTATTGTAGATATTGCCATCATCTTCATTCTTTCTATAGAAAACTAACTTATCTTCCGAAAAACATTAATAAAAATAGTGTTTTTTGCTTTATGAGAATCTCAGCATAAGGTAGCATCTGCAGGCAAAATATTTATGGATGTACTCCAGTGAAACTAAGTAGTCAGGAATTTAAAGCGTGGGATAAAAAAGCGATCACCTTGCTCGGCATGTCCGGGGTAGGGAAGACGCGTCTCGCCTGTATGTTACGTAAACAACACTGGTTTCATTATTCAGGTGATTATCGTATTGGCACACGTTATCTGGATGAATCTATTCTGGATAACATCAAGCAGAAGCTGATGCATATCCCTTTTTTAAAGGAACTCATGCGTTCAGATTCCTTGCATATTCGTAACAACATCACTGTGGATAACCTGAATCCGGTTTCAAGCTTTTTAGGGAAATTAGGTAATCCGGAAGAGGGGGGGCTTGGGCTTGCTGAATTTAAGCGCCGACAGGAGTTACATCGCCAGGCAGAAATTGCCACTATGAAAGATGTACCGGAATTCATACAAAAGGCTCATCATGTTTATGGTTATGACCATTTTATCAATGATGCGGGTGGCAGCCTTTGTGAGCTGGATGATCCTGAGGTTCTCAAGGCACTATCAGAGAATACGCTGATCCTTTACATCAAGGCATCAAAGAATGATGAACAGGGATTAATCAAGCGCGCAAAACGCTCGCCAAAACCGCTTTATTATCGTGAATCATTTCTGGATGAAGAATTAGCAGCTTATATGTCAGAAAAGCATCTTGATTATGTGGCGCTGATTGATCCGGATGACTTCGTGAGATGGGTATTCCCACATTTATTTTATTCGCGTATCCCAAGATATGAAGCTATCGCAGAACAATATGGTTATACCATCACGACAGAAGAAGTCACTGGCGTACAAGATGAGAATGATTTTTTAGAGCTAATTGCTAATGTTCTCGAACGATAAAAATTCAAAAACCTTTTGAGAGATAAACAATGCCTTTGGTAGCCAATACAAAATTGCCCAGTTTTGACAGACTTCGTCAGGAAGGTGAAACTGTTATTGAAAAAGATCAAGCAGAACGTCAGGACATACGTGAACTTCATATCGGCTTATTGAATATGATGCCGGACAAGGCATTAGCTGCGACTGAACGTCAATTTTTCAGACTCGTGGGTGAAAGTAATCAAATTGCACAGTTTTATGTACATCCCTTTACTCTTGAAGAGCTTGTTCGTGGGCCCGAAGGGCAGGCGCACGTAGATAAGTATTATAAAACTTTCGATCAAATCAAAAACGAAGGGCTAGATGCGTTAATTATCACTGGTGCCAATGTCACCGGTTCAGAATTATCTGAGCAACCATTTTGGGAGCCACTCAATAATATTGTTGATTGGGCCTATGATAATGTGACTTCAACATTGTGTTCATGCCTGGCGACGCATGCCGTCCTGCAATTCCGTTATCAGCAAAAAAGAAAACCCTTGTCTTACAAACGGTGGGGCGTGTACCCACATCGAGTGACCGACCAAAAACATCCTCTTGTTTCCGGCGTCAACACACGCTTTGATGTTCCACATTCAAGGTTTAATGAAATACACAGGAATCAATTTGAAGCTGCTGATCTTAAAATATTGGCCGAGAGCGAGGAAGCCGGAGTACATCTGGCGGTCAGTGAAGACGGATTCAGAATTGTTTTTTTTCAAGGGCACCCGGAATATGATTCGATCAGCTTGTTAAAGGAATATAAACGTGAAATCGGTCGTTACATCAATGCTGAAACTGATGCATATCCACCTAACCCTGAAAATTATTTTTCCCTACGCTCACGTGCCATCCTTGAGGAATTTCGTGACAGAATTATGAACGCAAGAAATAAAAATGATGATCCGCCTACCTTTCCTGAGGATTTAATCACGCCCACGTTGGACAACACCTGGCATGACAGTGCAGAAGCCATCATCAATAACTGGATCGGTAAGGTTTATCAGCTAACCCATATTGAACGCCGTAAACCGTTTAATGAGTCAGTCAACCCGGATGATCCCCTAGGCTTGAAAATATCTAACAATCAATAAGTTAGATACATATCCAACATAATATATACTGGCCATTGTTGCAATGCAGCTATTGACCCTTTTGTAATTCTATGTGAGAATGAGAATAGTTCTCATTCAAAAATATAAGGGTCTTTTGCATGTTGTCCGCATTACAGTTTAGTAGATTAGATTTGATCGTATTAATAACAGCTACATTGATGCTTATTGCCTCCTGTAGTTCTATTTCTAATAAAGCAACAACCCATACCTATTACATAGCCGCTGACGAAATACAGTGGGATTATGCACCAACAGGGAAAAACCAGATCACGGGACGTGCATTTAGTGAAGATGAAAATGTATTTGTAGCAACTGCAGATGACAGAATAGGTAAGGTGTATATCAAATCAGTTTACCGCGAATATACCGATGCCACCTTCAGTACATTAAAGCCTCGTGGGCCAGAGTGGGAACATTTGGGGTATTTAGGCCCCGTTATACGGGCTGGTGTGGGTGACGAAATTAAAATTGTTTTTAAAAATAATCTCTCAATCATGGCAAGCGTTCATCCTCACGGCGTTTTTTACACTAAAGATGCTGAAGGATCTCCTTACAATGATGGTACATCGGGTGCGGATAAAAAAGATAATATGATTCACCCAGGAGATACCTTTGTTTATGAATGGTCTGTACCAGAGCGCTCAGGTCCTGGCCCCAACGATCCGAGTTCAATTGTATGGATGTATCACTCCCATGTTGATTCCCCTAAAGCCACTAATTCTGGCCTGATAGGTCCGATTATCATTAGTAGAGAAAGTGGAGGCTATGCTTCGGACGTGGATCGAGAGTTTGTCACACTATTTACTGTAACTGATGAAAATGACACTTATTATTTAGATAAAAATATTCAAAAATTTACCAAAGGTGTCGATGATACGGATGATGACGATTTTTATGAAAGTAATTTAATGCACGGTATGAACGGCTTTGTATACGGTAATTTACCTGGAATGGTTATGAAGAATGGTGAGCGAGTACGTTGGTATTTAAT
This sequence comes from Pseudomonadota bacterium, assembly GCA_022574295.1. GTDB lineage: Bacteria > Pseudomonadota > Gammaproteobacteria > Eutrophobiales > Eutrophobiaceae > SMWN01. The sequence goes on along the minus strand of JACZSJ010000052.1, from coordinate 3,153 downwards.
CGGTTTGGGTACCGAAATTGATTTACACACCCCTCATTGGCATGGTCATACGGTTTTATTTAATGGCAACCGCACGGATGTTCTGGAATTAATGCCTGCTAGCCTTAAAACCGTAGATATGACGTTGGATAATGAAGGCACATGGCTTTTTCACTGCCATGTCAATGATCATATAAAAGCGGGAATGCTGTCGATGTTTACGGTGCTACCTAAATGACTTGCTCGAGATAGATTTGGCTCTTATTTTATTTTTTTGTATGTTATGGAGGAGCCAGTCGTCCTCGTAAACACGAGGATATATTGAACGCTTTCATGACTCTATTAACAACATTGTAGTCGTGAGCAAACACTCTGACCACGGTCAGTAAACGTTATTTAACTGTTTTAAAAGAGAAACCGATGAACCAAACGATTCCAAGCATAATAATGGGTTTTCGAGAAGGACTCGAAGCTTTCCTGCTGATTGCTATTATTCTGCAATATCTTTCTAAAACTAATCAAGCACATTTTAAAAATAAAGTAATTCAAGGTGTCGCTGCTGGTCTCATTGTTTCTGTTGTGTTAGGCCTATTACTAAATACACTTTCAGCTAGTCTGGGTGGTGTTGAAATAATGACAAAAGTATGGGAAAGCATCGCTAGCTTTATAGCGCTTGCCCTGATCACATTCTTTATCATCTGGATGATTCGTCATGGCAGTAATATGGCAAAGCATATTGAGGGGGAGGTAGAAAACAACCTGTCAGCCGCCGGTTTGTTTTTAATCTCACTGGTTGTCATTGCGCGCGAAGGAGCTGAAATCGCAGTATTTGCCTTTGCTGGTAAATACCATTTTAGCTACGTTGCAATAGGCATTCTTGCAGCATTAATAATAACAATCTTAATATTCCACTCTTTAATAAAAATAAATCTTTCTTTGCTTTTCAAAATTACCCTTGCTTATCTTGTTCTTCAGGCAGGCTTCTTGCTTGGATATGCGGTTCATGAAGGTCTGTCATCACTGCAAGGATATGACATGATTTCAAGTGATAGCCCGATTTTTATAAAAGCATTTAATGTTTCAGAAACGATGTTTAGCCATAAAGATGGTGTGCTTGGCATTCCTCTACATATTCTTTTCGGTTGGTATTCAAAACCAGAATGGATCCAGTTTTCTATCCAATATTTATACACACTACTTATGTTATCTTTCTGGTATTTTCATGCCAAGAAAATGATTTCAAATAGAACATACGTATCTTCACAATCTCTTGCGTGATGGTCATGCTATCGATTTTTTCTAGATCGCATTGAAGTGATCCGTGGATCTAATTCAATACCAGTAAAGGTCATTGTCGGCGAAGCGCATCTCTGCCATAAACATTGGCAGGCTACTGAACCTGACAATATTGGCTGGACGGAGTACTCGCTAAACAAAATTATGTGATTGAGATAATAGTTAATATTGATCATTTGTTAAAAATATGGATAACTAAACATTAGTGAGTTACGCACAAGCTAAAATTAGACAAAGACAGAAAGCTGATGACTGAGTTTAATCTACCTATCGGGACAGAATTGTTTATCGAGCATCTGGACTCTGAGGGTCAGGAATATAGTTGTGTAGTCTTAATCGGATTTTTACATGCACAAAGCCTGATTGTGACTTTGCCAAAAAGGCAAGATCATGTCGTGCAAATCGATAGGGGAGATGAACTTATTGTTCGTTTTAGTAAGGCAGATTCGATGTACGCATTCAGTACTAAAATTATGGAAATTAGCCAGGCACCTTACCCACATATACATCTGACTTATCCAGAAAACATTCAGGCAAAATTATTGAGACGTGGCAACCGCATTGATGTTGCTAAGCACGCTTTACAATTAAAGATCAGAAATAGTGACTTCGATGGTGCAGTAACAATTGCAGATATCAGTGAACATGGGGCCAAACTTATTAGCGATAACAATCTAGGTCAGCTAGAAGAGAAACTGACGATAGAACTGGATTTGCCGCAATATCCAGAGAAGGTGGAACTAAATTGTAAAATTTGTCATACACAAAGTTATATCGATGAAGATTCAAATAAACAAACCTACTGTCATGGGATTGAATTTTTTGAGCTCAATACGATGGCGCTCTCATTCATCAACAGCTTTATCCATGAGAATATCGAAAGAGTTAAAGAGTAATTCCACATAAGCAATACTAATACTTGGTTAATACTATGATCTCAACCGGTCGTTCAGGTAGAAGTAATGATGGGTAGTTAATATTTTTCTTTTCTGTTTACTGCAACAATTGAGAATTACTTAAAATTTTGACAACTGCTGAGTAAATATTATTGGCCATATGTTCTGCGCCAGCTTCTGAGAAATGAACACGATCTACAAAATATTGTTCTGCATGAGGTAGGTCAATAGCATTATCTACTAATACGCATTTTTCTTCAGCCGCTATATTGCGTATTACATCATTATACCGAGAAATACCGTCGAAAATTCCTTCTAGAGTCAAGCCGGGAGTAAAATGTAGTAAAGAACCTAAACTTTGTTTTTGAAAATTACTTAGAGAATGAATGGTTTCTGGTTTTGTGTAATCTAGTTTTGGATCAAGTAAAGTTGCATATGTTGAAAGTATTACTTTTGAGCCACCCGCCCTCGCAATATTAATTAAAATACGAATATGTTGTTCAAATGTATGTTCTGCAAATTCTGGAATTGAGGATATTCTATTTGTTGTTGCCATGGAATCATTCAGTCCCTCAAGCTCACTTATATTTCTATTAGCTTCTCGTGTTTTGTTGCGCATGCGCACATAAAACATACTTTTGTTTAACATCTTAAATATGAAATTAGGCTCCTTATGGAAACCATAAGGTTGTGTATGTATATGTGAGTAATCTGGTCGGAATGCTATGTTTTTCTGTATTGCCTTCAAGTCATTATATGCATGATATATGATCACTATATCTGGCTTAAACGGCATGACTCGTAAAGCCAAATTAGCTATACTTTGAGAGGTATCAAATCCGGGGACACCAGCATTTATGACCCTAAAATGTTTATTGGGAAAGTTTTTTTGCAATGAACCTCCAATGTGTCCTGGCCAATTTTTGTCAAATTGTAAATTAATATTAGCTGTAGTCGATCCTCCTATTGTAGCAATACGTAT
>JACZSJ010000121.1 GCA_022574295.1 Pseudomonadota bacterium | reverse complement strand
TTCCAGAAATCCTGCAAGGATTATCTGGAATCCAGTTAAATCAATTACTTACTGGATACCGGACAACCGCTACGCAGTTTCCGGCATGACGAAAATGGGTTAACGGGACAGCAGTGATACCAGATGCTTTATTTGCTATCCATTCCAACCCATCGTATTTCTGTTGCAGTTTCATTACCAACCACCACTATCTTTAGACTTTCAGGTGCCTCTGCTTTGTTCACATCGACAGGTATACGTCCTGCCATAATTTCTGCTTTCTTCTGCGGGAAAGAAGGTTGTTTGTCTGGATCTGCAAAACCAGTGGGGAATAAGGGCAGATTTGTTCTGGGATCGTATTTATCCGATGCCCCTACTGTGTGAAGAATTTCATGAGCAATAACGATATTGTTTCCTTTAGACATTTTCTTATCTGCAAAAGCATTAACAACACCAATCAATCCTTTTTGCAAACCAAGTGAATGTGCGACTTTCTTATGTATCTCCGGATCAAAATAGATAACGAACACCTGAATATCATTCGGGTAATCATAATTATCAACACGCCATGACCAGTAACGTAATTTTAAACTCCAGGCCATGATTGACAGAACAGATGCATTATTCCCTGGTGGAGTTGGTGGCAGTGCATTGATTTGTTCTGCCAGGTCAATATCTATAGGTTTCTTTATGACAAGCCCGTAACGTTTTGCCTCACGATTAAAAAATTCTTCAATGCCTGTGAAAGTATCATTATCAAGTAGTTCAATATACTCTGTGGTTGCTTCTCTACCATCGCCGTTAATAGGATAGATTATGACATCTAACGGTTCATCCCAGTCAGTGGTTCGTTCCTTTGCCCACCAGGTGGATGTGGCAACCATCAATAACACATATAACAGTATTATTATTCTGAAATTTTTTATCATGTTGCCGGACATTTTATTTCCTTATAGATTTAAGTTGGCAGATCGAATCACATCATTTTTTTGTCCAGTAAAAAATTGAGTGTGAAACGGATACCAAAGCCTGTGGTATCTGTAGGGATATGTGCGAGCCCACCCTTGCGGTTACTACTTGATAAATCAATATGTACCCAGGGCGTATCATTTTTCACAAAACGCTGAAGGAATCTTGATGCGAGGATATGATCCATCCCGGATTCCAGGGAACATTGCTTAACATCTGCAATGTCACTCTCAATAGCCTTATCAAAATCTTCGTCCATCGGGAAAGGCCAGACCCGTTCACCACTATCCTTGCCTGCCTCAACTAATATTGGAATAAGTTCTTCCTTGTTGGTAAAGGCACCACTATAGGCTGTCCCCAATGAATTCAGGCATGCCCCGGTTAAGGTTGCGTAATCTATCATTAATTTTGGTTTTAATTTTGAAGCCATCGCCAGGGTGTCGGCCAAGACCATGCGACCTTCTGCATCGGTATGGACAATTTCAATGGTTGTTCCATCGGATGCCGTGACCACATCATTGGGTTTATAGGCTTTGGGGCCAATATGATTCATTGCCAATGCCAACCAACATTCCACGGGAAAATTCACTTTCAGTCGTGTTAATGCCAAAAATGTCCCCAGTGCGACTGCACTACCCTGCATATCTTCATGCATACCAAACATGTAATTTGCGGGCTTTAGATTTGTACCTCCGGTGTCATAACAAATCCCTTTGCCGACCAGTGTTAATGTACCTTTGCGTGATTTCTTTGCTGGTGTATATCTTAGACGAGCTATACCTGCATCATCAGTTGGGCTACCCTGCGATACGGCCAGAAAAGCACCTGCCTTTTTCTTCTGTAACGCCCGGGTGTCATAGAAATCCAGTTTCCATTGATTCTCTTTCGCCAGTTCCTTAATTCGTCTTAAATAAATAGACGGCGTTAATTTATTCGATGGCAACATGCTTAATGAACGTGCCAGCGCATTGCCTTCTGCTTCGGCAAAGGTTCTACGAAACCCGTGCGAATTTTTTACGCCGAAGGCATGCACCCTGGCAAGTTTTTCCGATTTCTTTTCTTTGCTTTTGAAGCTCGGCATCTCTGCGGATGCACTGAGTATGGCTGCAATAATCGCTTCAGTAATCCTTTCAGTTTTTATGTCATCAAAATCTGAAACAGAGACAGCAATCTCTTTTGTATGAAAGGACTCATGCTCTGCAACAAGCTTCCTCGCCAGGGTCAGTAATTCAAAGCTGGACATCTTGTCATTGATGCATGCATAGGCGACGTGACTTCCCTGTTTGTTAGGCAAATCACATACCGTGGGTGTTGTATCTGCTTTTTTGCCCCCTGTCGTCTTTCTTCTTTCAGAGAGTACAGTGGCGTAAGGACGAGACTGATTGATTTCCAGTGGAAACACCATAATCCAGTTTGAATATTTATCGATATCCAGTTTTTTTGGCGCTGCTTTATGTTGCTGTAATTTCACATGCATTGAATACTTCCTCTGATTACATTATTTATTTTGATTATATGACGCCATTGTATCTTTATGGACGTAATTATCTCTACATTTGCTCAAAATAATTCTAAAATGATCCTTATCAAGGACACCATCAAAAGTGAACTAGATCATGACAGAAAAACAAAAAGATATTGATCAGCAAGAGACGCAGGAGTGGCTCGAAGCACTGGAGTCTATTCTTGAACGTGAAGGGGTTGAACGTGCCCATTTTATTCTTGAACAGCTGATCGCCAAGGCACGTAAATCTGGTGCCTACCTTCCCTATTCTGCGACCACGGCTTATCTCAATACCATTCCACCTGCTAAAGAAGAGCGCTCACCAGGAGATCCCGCCATTGAATGGCGTATCCGATCTTTTGTGCGTTGGAATGCCATGGCAATGGTCGTCCAGGCGAATCGTAAAGAAGGAGATTTAGGTGGACATATTTCAAGCTTCGCTTCTTCAGCAACACTTTATGACGTAGGTTTTAATCATTTCTTCCATGCACCAGGCAAAGATCATGCTGGCGATATGTTGTTTATTCAGGGCCATTCTGCACCGGGAATTTATGCACGTGCATTTTTGACGGATAGAATCACCGAAGAGCAAATGAATAATTTTCGCCAGGAAGTTGATGGGAGAGGTTTGTCATCTTATCCTCATCCATGGCTGATGCCGGATTACTGGCAATTCCCGACGGTCTCTATGGGGCTTGGCCCGATCATGGCCATTTATCAGGCGCGGTTCATGCGCTATCTGGAAAATCGCGGTTTAAAAGAACCGAGCAATCGTAAAGTTTGGGCCTTTATCGGCGATGGTGAAATAGATGAGCCCGAATCAATGGGTGCGATCGGTCTCGCCGCGCGCGAGAAACTCGACAACCTTATTTTTGTGATCAATTGTAATCTGCAGAGACTGGATGGGCCTGTGAGAGGCAATGGAAAGATCATTCAGGAACTGGAAGGTTCATTCCGTGGTGCAGGCTGGAACGTCATCAAGGTGATCTGGGGTTCCTATTGGGATCCACTGATCGCCCGTGATACCAGTGGTTTGCTTTACAAGCGCATGGAAGAAGTCGTTGATGGTGAATATCAGGCATACAAGGCCAATGATGGTGCTTATGTCAGAGAACACTTTTTTGGTAAATATCCTGAACTAAAAGCCATGGTTGCCAACATGACTGATGACGATATCTGGCGATTAAATCGTGGCGGACACGACCCACATAAGGTCTACGCAGCCTATGCCGCAGCAATTAAACACACTGGCCAGCCGACAGTAATTCTCGCAAAAACTGTCAAAGGTTATGGTATGGGTGAGGCGGGGGAAGGTCAGAACATCAGTCATCAGCAGAAAAAAATGGGCGAAAAAGCACTTAAGCAATTTCGCGATCGTTTTAATATTCCTGTGTCTGATGAAGATATTGCCGACGCTCCCTATTATCGTCCTGCGGAAGATAGTGAAGAGCTCAAATATCTCAGGGAACATCGAGAGGCATTAGGCGGTTATTTCTTTGCCAAACGGGAGCCACCTCCCCCACTTGAAATACCGGGCATAGATATTCATCAGAAATTACTGGATGGCACGGGTGAAAGAGAAATTTCTACCACCATGGCGTTTGTTCGCATCCTTAATACCTTGCTCAAGGACAAAAATATAGGCAAAAATATTGTACCGATTGTTCCTGATGAGGCACGCACCTTTGGCATGGAAGGCATGTTCAGACAGTTGGGTATTTATTCATGTGTCTGA
>JACZSJ010000051.1 GCA_022574295.1 Pseudomonadota bacterium | reverse complement strand
CCTGTCGATGCCTACTCGAATGGTTGTTACTTCCTGCCCAATCAGTGCCTCCTTATCTGACTGGCGACGCCCGTATTTAAGCGTTGCATTATCATCTGCTCTTCTCCCCCACTGAGTCCGCCTGTTGGTTCTTGCCTTTATCTCCAATTTGCAATCGCCTTCTACCCAGGCGAATACTTCGCTCACTTGTTCTTTGCTGGCATCTCCTTTTAGCAGTATTTCCCAACCGAGATAACTTTTTTCCGGATCCAGTTCAGCAAAATCCGGCAGCCCGGATACATCAACCTTCACCTCAAGCTCACCAAGACCATGCAATTCTCTTAACAATCTCAGGGGGTCATTACCACTGTAGAACAGGTTTTTATATGGGTGAAATGAAACACACCAACCTGCAGTAGATGTCTGGCTTTCTGCCTCTATGCTAGAGGTCGACTTATTATCAGATTCGGACTCTTCTGCTGGCAACGACACGAGTCGTTGTTTCAGATTTGCAATAGCATCACTATCAATTTCTTGATTGTCTTTACAGCAAAGAACCAATTCTCTAAGGCAATCAACACTCTCAAGTAATAGTGACACTGCATCTCTTGTGATGGGGCGTCGGCCTTCGCGCATCTCATCGAGCATGGATTCCATGCCATGGGTGAATTCTGCAAGATCATTAAACCCAAAGGTTCCCGCACCACCTTTAATAGAATGTGCGGCACGAAAAATAGTGTTGATTGTTTCAGCATCTGACTGGCCGTCTTCCAGATTAAGAAGTCCCGACTCCATCGCCTCAATACCCTCTGAACACTCTTCAAAGAAGATCGCATGAAATTGAGATAAATCTATATCTTGCGCCATCAAAAGATCCCTTCGTGTTTATTGCTGATCAAAATAAAACGTCGGACAACCATGGAATTTAAACAAACGACTTGTAGTCAAGCATATTTCTCTATAATACTCGATTGATGGTTGACAATAGACTGTCAGGATCGAATGGTTTTTCAATCCAACCTGTCGCCCCAGCTACTTTCCCTTGATGTTTTTTATCTGATCCTGTTTCTGTCGTTAGAATAAGTATTGGAGTAAATTTATAGTTCTCTAGTGCACGTAATTCCCTGGTCAGGGTAATGCCGTCCATATTCGGCATATTGACATCCGTGATCACTAGATCTACCGACTCCCCCTTCGCAAACTGTAATGCCTCAACACCATCTTCCGCTTCCTTAACTTCATGCCCAGCGTCAGTGAGCGTAAACGTAACCATCTCCCGCATGGACACCGAATCATCTACTAGTAATATGACCGCCATAATAGTACCTGCTATCCCCTTGGCTAACGCCAAATCATTGATGCTAATTCATGATAAAACAGACAAAGTCCGCCATTCGCACAAGCTGCTTTCCCCATACCCCGGCCAAGTATAACCAAAAAACAGGATTCCTCTAACATACAACTAGTCGATAAACTGTGATTTTTATCACAATCTATAGCATTATCGTGTTAATTAGTTTGAATTTCATGTTAAACAAATTTATGCTGGGTCTGCACGGTGCTTCATTTTAAGAACTGCTTCTGAAAATATAGTAATCAATTACGCATATTTAGTCAGGAGTTGCAAAGCCTATTTGAGGGAAATAGATGCCAAAAACAATATTGGTTGTTGACGATTCGAGATCTGTCCTTGCTGTGATAGGGACTACGTTGAAGGTCGCAGGGTATAACGTTATCCAGGCTTCTGATGGACAAGAGGGGCTTGATGTCCTCACAGGTGGTGAGCAGGTTGATATGATTATTACAGATCTCAATATGCCGAATATGGATGGTGTCACATTTATTCAGGAGATCAAAAAACTGGCAGATTATGCATCAACGCCTATCTGCATGCTCACGACAGAAACTGAACAATTCAAACTTGAAGGCACTGCCTCCATTTCTACCGAGGCATGGATCACGAAACCTGTGCAACCTGCCCGCGTTATTGATATCGTCACTGGCATACTGCCTCCGTAAATTGGAATATTCTTCAAAAACTATTTCACACCCAATTAATGTGCACTGACCGTCCTGTTCTTTGCCCAGGATCGGAGAGACTCTATTTTTTCTTCCATCACGACAGATAGTGGACGCGTTTTAGCTAGTTCATCAAGTAAATGCAACTCGTTTAATGCTGTTTTTTTGGCTAAAGAAGAATATAGCGACGAGACAACCGCTTGTTCAATTTCAGAGCCGGAAAATCCAGGACTCTTTTCAGCAAGTAATTCAACATTAAAATCATCTGGATTTAGCTTTCGTTTACCAAGATGGATCCTGAAAATTATTTTCCGCGTTTCACTGTCAGGTAAATCAACAAAAAATATTTCATCAAGGCGACCTTTACGTATTAATTCTGGAGGTAGTGCCCCAATATCATTCGCGGTTGCAACGATAAATACCTTTTCTTTGTTTTCAGCCATCCATGTCAAAATTGTCCCCAGCATTCTGCGGGATGTTCCGCCATCATTTTCGCCAACACTGATACCTTTTTCAATTTCATCTATCCACAAAACGCATGGCGACATTAATTCTGCCATCTTTAAAGACTCTCGCAGATTTTTTTCTGATTCTCCATAATACTTGCTATACAGCGAGCCAAAATCAAGTCTCAGTAATGGCACACCCCAGGTGCCAGCAACCGCCCTGGCCGCCAAGCTCTTTCCGCAACCTTGTACACCCAATAACATGATCCCTTTTGGGGCATCCAGACCCGGATTCTGAATTTCACCACTAAAAATTCCCTTGCGAATTTGTAACCATTTTTTCAGGCTTCCCAGGCCGCCAACGTCAGCGAACTTTGCAGTATCATATTCAAATGAGAGAACGCCACCTTGATCAAGCAATTTAAATTTCGCTTGCATGATGTTGCTTAAATCAGATTCATTCAGTGCACCATCATCTTCAATAGCGCCCTTAATTAATCTACGAGCATCATCGATTGGTAGACCAATAAGACTTTCAACCATCTGATTCAAGAATTTTTTGTCAACAACAATGCGTAAATCAGCATTTCTTTTTGACCATCTTTTCGCTTCACTCCGAACCATCATTTCGATCTGGCTTCGATCAGGCATAGACAATTCAAAACGTGCGCTAAATCTCTCCAGTTCTTCCGGTAATTCAATATCGTGAGAGATCAGAACAATATGCTGACAACTATTGCCCTGCCTCAGGGCGATATCTTTCATCAGGCGTATATGAAGCGGATCTTCTAAAAATGGGTGAAAATCAAGCAAAAGGTAAATACCTTCATGCCTGGTAATTTTTATCTGGGTGAGTAATTCAACAGGTTTACGGTTATGCCTCTGCGCAGGCATATCAACATCCAGCCTTTTCAAACCTTCGGTGACCGTCCAAAGAAATAAAGGTTTCGCTATGTTCTTGATTATTCTCTTGAATAACTCTATCAATCGAGCCTCTTCACGTGACTCGATAACAATAATTGGCACTGAAGACTCAAGTAGTAATTCAAGATCCTTTAGATTTTGCATTTTTTATTCTGCTAGTTATTACAGACTTCATCATACATACATCAAATCAGCTATTCACCAGCACGATATTGTAAATATACATATAATGCCTGGGTGAATTGTGAATAATTTATTGAATATTCACAATTTGGTTGGTATATATAGACCGCGATGAGTACAAGTCAAGACAAGCTCGAACTGGATATCCACGCCAGGATTGTGGATGCAGCACATATTCGTTTCAGACATTATGGTTACAGTAAAACAACCATGGCCGAGATTGCTGCAGATACCGGTATGTCTGCAGCCAACCTATACCGTTATTTCAATAGCAAGCGAGATATTATCGCTGAATGTGCCAACAGATGCATGTGTGAGCGTATTGATCGCCTGAGGACAGCAATTAGAAAGCCTGAGTTAAATGCCATTGAACGACTTAAATCCTATGTTCTAACTGACTTAAACATGAGCCATGAAATGGCAGAAAGCGACAAAAAAATCAGTGAACTGGTTAATACCATCACCCAGGAACGTGCCGATATGATTTATAGAAAAATCGAGGCTGAAAATTCGCTGATAGCAGAAATTTTATCCTACGGCAACGAAACAGGTGAATTTGATATTAACGATATTAATGCAACAGCAGACACAATCCACACAAGCCTTGTTGCTTTCAATGTTCCTATTTTCATGAGCCTGTATTCGCTTGAGGAATTTAAGGAGAAGGCTACTTCAATGGTGGAATTACTTGTCAACGGTCTGGTAAAACGTCATTAATAGTTATCACAATATGTAAATATTCGACAAAATATTCATACATTTATAAGGAATGTAATCATGAAAAGATTCGAAAAGGCTTTTGGGGAATGGGTACTACGCTATCGTTGGCCCATTATTATTTTAAGCCTTTTATTTGTTGCCATGGCGGCAACCGGCGGCAAAAATATTTACTTCACAACCAATTATCGCGTGTTTTTCAGTGAAGATAATCCGCAACTGCTTGAATTTGAAGCGCTCGAAAATACCTATGTTCAGAATGACAATGTGTTTTTTGTTCTGGAACCCGCTGATGGAAATGTTTTCACACAAGAAACGCTTTCGGCTGTTGCATATTTAACCGAACGTGCATGGCAAATTCCTTTTTCAAACCGGGTTGATTCCATCACGAATTTTCAATACACAGAAGCGATGGAAGACGATCTGATTGTCAGAGATTTAGTCGAGGATGCATTCTCATTAAATCAAAAACAACTTGGGCAGCTCAGGGAAACCACACTGAATGAGCCCTTGCTGCACAATCGATTAATTTCAGATAAGGCACATGTCACAGGCATTAACGTTAATGTTCAATTACCAAGAATCAACGAAGATATTGAAACCCCGGAAGTGGTTCAATTTTCAAGAGAACTGGCCAGGGAGTTCGAAATTGCATATCCGAACATCAAGGTTCGTCTCACCGGAATGGTGATGATGAACAATGCATTTTCAGAATCAGCAAAAAATGATATAGCCAACCTGGTTCCAATAAGTTTTGCAGTGATGCTTCTCTTGTTAGCGGTACTGGTTGGCGGGATAACCGGTACTTTTTGCACCTTGCTGGTCATTGCTTCCTCAATCCTGGTGGCAATGGGTATCGGAGGTTATATTGGCTTTCCTATCTCACCTCCGTCCGCAACATTCCCAACAATTATTTTAACTATCGCAATTGCTAATTGTGTACATATATTAGCCACTTTCCTACATGATATGCGACAGGGTATGTCAAAACATAAAGCGCTGATTGAAAGCTTGAGGATCAATTTACAACCGGTATTTCTGGCCAGTTTAACCACCGCAATTGGCTTTCTAATGATGAACTTTTCGGACGTCCCTCCTTTCAGACATCTGGGTAATTTTGTTGCCATCGGTGTCGTCGTTTCTTTTATTATGTCTGTCACATTTTTACCGGCATTGATTTCACTCCTGCCTGTTAAGGTGACGAAAAAAAAGGATGACCGGGACAGGCTGATGGAAAAACTAGGCGACTTTGTCGTACGCAGACGTTCCATTCTTTTCTGGGGCATGTGTGGCCTGATTCTTGTATTGCTCACAGGACTACCCCGTAATCAATTGAATGACGTATTTGTTCACTATTTTGACGAAACAATCGATTTCAGGGTCGATTCTGATTTCACGACAGACAATCTGACGGGGATTTACAATATTGAATATTCACTGGACTCTGGCGAACCTGGAGGTATCAGCAATCCTGAATACTTAAAAGATGTTGAAGCGTTTGCAAACTGGTCCCGACAACAGCCGGAAATCCTGCATGTGAATACTTATACGGATATCATCAAACGCTTAAATAAAAATATGCATGGTGATGATCCTGCCATGTATAAAATACCGCAAGAAAGAAATCTATCTGCACAATATCTTCTGCTCTACGAAATGTCATTGCCATACGGGCTCGATTTGAATAACCAGATCAACGTTGATAAATCTGCTATACGGTTCACAACCACACTCAAAACCTTGTCTTCGAATGAGTTGATATCAATCGAAGAACGTGCTGAGGCCTGGCTGATTAATAACGCGCCTCATATCAAATCTGGCCATGGTACTGGAACATCGCTCATGTTTGCACACATCGGCAAGAGAAATATTATAAGTATGCTTTATGGTACGACCCTGGCGCTGATATTAATTTCATTGGTACTCATTATTGCATTACGTTCATTCAAGATAGGCCTCGTTAGTCTAATACCTAATCTGGTGCCTGCCGCAATGGGGTTTGGCTTATGGGGTTATTTGGTAGGTGAAATAGGCTTGTCACTTTCGGTGGTGTCGACAATGACACTCGGGATCGTGGTAGATGATACGGTCCATTTCTTAAGTAAATATCTCCGTGCTCGTCGAGAAAAGCATTTGAATCCTGAAGATGCAGTCAGATATGCCTTTGCGACAGTGGGTCGTGCACTATTGATTACCTCTATTGTCCTGGTGGCAGGGTTCCTGATACTTGCAACATCCGCTTTTCAGTTGAACTCAGGCATGGGCTTACTCACAGCCATCGTCATCATTCTGGCATTATTGGCAGATTTCCTGTTCCTGCCACCACTGTTGATAAAAATGGAGGAAAAATTCGATGCGAAAAAATTGCTTTCTGCCAATACTGCTGCTGATTCTACCGCTACATAATGCGTTTGCGGAAACAGCGGAAGAAAAAGGACTCGCGATAGCAGTAGAAGCTGATAAACGTGACACGGGCTGGGTTGATCAAACAGCCGATCTTGAAATGATACTCACGAACAAGCACGGCGAAAGCAGCCGACGAACCATGAAACTCAAGTCGCTTGAGGTCGATGGCGACGGCGATAAAAGTCTGACAATATTTGATAAGCCGAGAGATATTAAAGGCACCGCCTTTTTAAGTCACACCCATGCACTAAAACCGGATGATCAATGGCTTTATCTCCCAGCCTTGAAAAGAATCAAACGTATATCTTCTGCAAATAAATCAGGTCCATTTGTCGGCAGTGAATTTGCCTATGAAGATTTGTCCTCTCAGGAAGTGGAAAAATATACATACAAATGGTTACGTGACGAGACGATTGATGGTCATGACGTATTTGTCATAGAACGTTTTCCTCAATACAAGAATTCGGGTTATACAAGACAAATTTCCTGGATGGATAAAGAAATGTATCAGCCGCGTAAAGTCGAATTTTATGATCGCAAAAATACCTTGCTAAAAACACTGGTTTCCTCTGATTATGAACAATATCTCGATCAATACTGGCGGCCAGGAAAAATGGAAATGGTAAATCACCAGACAGGAAAAAAAACAGACTTGATTTGGAAAGACTATCAATTTAAAAATGGCCTGGGTGACCGTGATTTTGACCGTAATACCCTGAAACGAGCCAGATAAGGAAGTAAAACGTGAAGTGTGAAGTGTGAAAAGTAATATGATACGTTTCACTCTTCACCTTTAACCTTTCACCTATATATATTCTCAATGAAGTATAAAATATTCATTTTTCTGTTTGCCATTCTTATATCCACAAATACTCCTGCAAATGAATGGAGCGGTTATCTGGGGACTGAATTTCGATATTTCACACAAGATCCACGAGATCCAGGACAACATGATGAGAATCTCTCCCTGGTGTTTGAGCCCGAGTATTATCATGAATGGGACAAGGGGACCCAAAGCCTGGCCTTTGTCCCCTTTTTCCGCCTGGACCAACACGATAATGAACGTACCCATTTTGATATACGAGAACTGACCTGGCTAAAAGTAGCAGAAAACTGGGAATTAAGAGTGGGGCTTCGCAAGGTCTTCTGGGGCGTCATTGAATTTCAACATCTGGTTGACATCATTAACCAGACAGATCTGGTTGAAAATATTGATACCGAAGACAAGCTAGGTCAACCGATGATCAACCTTGCCTTGATCAATGACTGGGGAACCGTCGACTTATTCATCATGCCCTACTTCAGAGAACGCACATTCCCCGGCATAGAAGGTCGCCCTAGAAACCAGCCTGTGGTCGATACGGATTTATCAAAATACGAATCTTCAGCAGAAGAAAAGCATATTGATCTTGCCATTCGTTACTCTCATTACTTTGGAGATTGGGATATTGGTGTTGCACACTTCTATGGCACCAGCCGTGATCCAAGATTATTACCCACGGTGAATCGTTCTGGTGCGCTGATCCTGGCACCCTTTTATGACATCATCAATCAAACGTCGATTGATCTACAGGCAACCAAAGGCAATATGCTCTGGAAACTTGAAGCGCTACACCGCAGTGGTCAGGGTGAAACGTATAATGCTGTGGCAGGCGGTTTTGAATATACCTTTGTCGGGATATTCGATAGTGCAATCGACCTTGGGGTTCTTGGGGAGTATCACTATGATGACCGTGGCGAAAGCGCAGCAACCATATTTGAAGATGATTTAGCCACCGGGATGCGCTTTGCATTTAATGATGCACAATCAAGCGAAATATTAATGGGGCTTATCTGGGATAGAAATACGGGGGGTAAATTTTTAAATATCGAGGCCAGTAGACGGATAGGAAATGATTGGCTACTGGAAATGGAGACCCGGCTCCTATTTAATCAGTCCTCTTCTGACCCTGCTTTTGCCATCAGTCGTGATGATTATCTTGAGCTGTTCTTAACTTATAACTTTTAAATGTGCCACACGGTATATACCCAGTTTATTTTTCAAGATCTTCTTTCAATGATAAGTATTTCTTCAATCCCAATATTTCTTTTATCTCATCAAAATCAACCATCTTCTCAGTCAGCGATTGCGTGTGACCGTCTCTTTTAAAAACTTCTGCCAATTCCTGCATGGCCTTTGCGGTTAATAATATGGAATCAATGGGATTCACCACGATCTTAAATCCCATTTCTTCAAGTTCTGCCGCTGACAGGATAGGTGTTTTACCAAAGGTCAGCATATTGACAAATTTTGGATGCTCAACTCGTTTGCAAATTTCTTCCAGTTCATCCACGGACAATGGTGCTTCAATAAAAGCGATATCTGCACCCGCATCGCAATAGCGATTAACTCGGACTATTGCATCATCTAATCCATCAGTTTCTCTTGAGTCAGTTCTTGCGATAAAGAAGAAATCAGGATCTTTCCTCGCCTCAACTGCTGCTTTGAACTTGAGCACCATTTCGTCTGCAGGGATCACATGTTTATTACCGAAATGCCCACATCGCTTGGGAAACACCTGATCTTCCAGAATAATGCCGGCGGCCCCTGCCCCTTCAAATTCTTGCACACAACGCATAACATTATGCAGATCACCATGACCTGTATCAGCATCTGCCACGACAGGAATGGTTAAGCGATGAGCCATCCGTCTGGTCGCGTCTGCCATTTCAGACATGCCTACAAAATTGATATCCGGTAATCCAAACAGGCTGGCACTGGTACCGAATCCTCCGATAAATACCGTATCAAAGCCAGCTTGTTCCGCCAACACAGCAGACAAAACGTCATGTACCCCGAGAGTGCTAATAATGCCGGGCTTTCCCATTAACTCTCGAAATTGTCTGGGCATAGTCTTCTGAGCCACGGTTTTCTTTGCCATGTTTTTCTGTTGCGACATTAAGTCCTCCCTACGACTCAAGTTGATTCAGTTTTTGGTTTTTACATGAAATTAGCAGGTGCTGATTTTTTCCATCCATCTAATGTCTCGATATCAGCATACCAACGTTGTATCTGTTTGAATTTACCAATGGGCATATGCGCGGTCTCTGCATGATCCAGAAAGGAAGCAACAGCGTAATCTGCTAACGTGACATTGTCACCCACCAGCCACTTTCGATTATTAAGGTGATCATCTAACACTTCTCCAAAACGCAAAAATAACTCATCACCCTTTTTAAGTGCATCAAGATCTGGATCACCTAGATTGAGAAAATTCTTGACCAGATATTCAAAAACATAAACACCACAGGCAGGGCTCCAGTGTGAAATATTCCAGGCTAACCATTTGTTGATATCTGCCTGTACCTTGATGTCATTTGAATAAAGCGTATGACCCGATTCCCGCTTCGCCAAATACTGCATGATCGCAGTAGATTCCCACAAGGTGAAACCATCATCATCGATAAACGTCGGGATCTTATGGTTTGGATTCAGGGCAATAAAATCAGGATTCATTTGCTCTCCTTCAGGAATTGAAATATCAATCAGCTCGGGATCCAGACCCAAATGATAGGCAACCGCCAGGACACGACGAGAATTCGGTGAAGGTGGAAAGTGATAAAGCTTCATAAAACTACCCCTTAGTTATTTTCGCTGAGAATCCCTATAATAAACCAACATCAAAGTTAAAGGGGAATACAAATGGCAGAGTCAAAAAACGGCAGTATGATAATGGGGATGATATGGATGTTTGTCATTTCACTGTTACTCTTCTGGTTACCCGCATTTGGTCCACTGATTGCCGGTATTGTTGGCGGCAAGGTCGCAGGGGGGGTCGGTTCAGGTATGCTTGCTGCACTTCTCCCGGGGATATTACTTGCCGTAGCTCTATTTGTTGGTG
Source organism: Pseudomonadota bacterium (assembly GCA_022574295.1). GTDB lineage: Bacteria > Pseudomonadota > Gammaproteobacteria > Eutrophobiales > Eutrophobiaceae > SMWN01. The sequence continues at coordinate 4,367 of JACZSJ010000051.1, read as the reverse complement.
GAACCGTGCTCACCGCACTGCCAGTTGTGGGCGCAGTGATTGCCGGAGGTGGATTACTCCTTTATGTCTTTTATATACCTCCCCTTTTAATCGGCGCCCTGATCGGTGGTTTGATGGCCTAAACCCTGGCGGCAGAATGATTTCAAAAATCACAGAAGCTTGAGCTGCTCATCTCCTGATGATTGGCCAGTGCTTACTTGATGCATCGGATCAAGTTTGGAGACACTCACACCTAACAATCGTACTTTACGTGCGCCCGCTTCTGTTTTTTGAAGCAACTCACCCAGTATACCCATCATCTCGTCAGCACCCTTTATTGAATTTTCGCTGGTCACACACCGTGTGATCAAATCAAAATTATCATATTTGACTTTTAGTGTGACAGTTTTTGCAGAAAATCCCTTTTCATTTAATTTCAAAAACACTTTTTCGGACAAATAATCCAGCTTATTTAGCATAACTTCCACATCAGATATATCTTCCTGAAAGGTCGTTTCACAACCAATTGATTTTCGGATTCGATCATTTCTTACCGGTCGATGGTCTATCCCACGAGAAATTTGAAAATAATGCCGTCCTGCTTTACCAAAGTTTTTTACAAGTGCATTTTCCGACCACTGCTTTAAATCTGCACCAGTATTGATCCCCAGTGATTTCATTTTCGCTTCTGTTGCCTTACCAACACCATGAAATTTTCTGACCTCAAGTAATTCAACAAATTTTTCACCCTGTTCTGGTGTAATCAGATAACAACCATCTGGCTTATCCATATCTGAAGCAATCTTTGCCAGAAATTTGTTGTAGGAAACGCCAGCAGATGCCGTGAGTTCTGTCTCTTCTTTAATTGTCTTTTTAATTGACCGTGCAATGAGCGTGGCCGATCCCTGAAATTCCGTACACTCAGTCACATCCAGATAGGCTTCATCCAGAGAAAGTGGCTCAACCAGATCAGTGTAACGTTTAAAAATAGACTGTATTTCGGTGGAAACTTCCCTGTATATATCGATTCGGGGCCGTATAAAAATTGCCGAGGGGCATAAGCTATATGCCCTCGAACTCGACATCGCTGAGTGAATACCAAATTGTCGGGCTTCATAGCTACATGCGGCCACAACACCGCGTTTATCTGGTAAGCCACCTACAATCACGGGCTTGCCCTGATATTCGGGGTGATCCCGCTGCTCGACAGAGGCAAAGTAGGCGTCCATGTCGATATGAATGATCTTACGGTTTTCCACGATATATAGTATATTTGTCTGGGCTTAACACTACCATTTGTATCAGATTTGTCACTGATACGGGAGCAGTCACATTGAAGAAGATTTATCTCCTCTGCTTTACAGTCTTATTTTTAACTATCCAGCCTTCTTTCGCAGACATGAACGCAGCCAACGATGCACTGGCTCGCGGTGATCATGCCACTGCCGCTGCCGAGTTTCAGAAGCTCGCTGAGCAGGGAGATAAAAAGGCACAGGCCCATTTGGGCTACATGTATTACGTTGGTGAAGGCGTTGAGCAAGATTATGTCCAGGCCGTCAAGTGGTACAAGAAAGCGGCAATTCTTGGTGATAAGGATTCTCAATATAATCTTGCCGTTGCCTACGCATTTGGTGAAGGCGCTAAACAGGACTATAAAGAAGCGTTCCATTGGTACAGGCGTGCTGCAGAACAAAACCATATCGTAGCGCAATATAGTATTGGCATCTCCTATGCTTATGGCGAAGGCATCGCCCAAAACCCGGAATTGGCTGCAGAATGGTTCACGAAATCAGCAGAACAGGGTTATGAGCGTGCCCAGATATTACTCGGTAGTCTTTACCACACGGGAGATGGGGTTGAAAAAGATTATAAGAAGGCAGCGTTCTGGTATCGCAAGGCAGCAGACAGAGGTAATTCCGCAGCACAATATAATCTTGGCACCTTGTATCGTGCCGGCCAAGGTGTGAAGCAGGATTATAACCAGGCGGTAAGATGGTTTCGTCTGTCCGCAGACCAGGGGTATGCCGCAGCACAAAACGAGCTGGCCAGTATGGAAAGAGCGATCGCTGGTGCAAACAGGCCTACGCCAGTGGTTGTTCCCGAAATAGAAACAAAAAGTGTTGAAGAAACAACCGGTTCTATTCCAACACTGTCAAAATCTGAACCCGCATCAATTGAGTCTGCCACGGCTGATACTGCAATAGCAGTTGTAGAGGAACTGCCCTCTACGGAGGAAGCCGTTGAACAGGCAACTGTTGCAGAGGCTGCGACAGAAGAAAAACCAAAAAGGGGTTTCTTTTCCAGACTGTTTGGTAAAAAAGATGCATCAGGTTCAACGCCAGATCAAAGTGGCGTCGTCTATGCCACGCCTGAAGAAATCGCTGCTGCTGAAAGTACTTATGTTCCTGTGCCCGATGTGCCAGATACTGAGATTGAAGAAACAAAAGAGATTGTCTCTCCCGAACCTGTTTCCAGTGAACCTGACACGACGGATTTTGCAATAGTCGCAGCAGAAGAACAGGTGTCAGCGGTGGCATCCGACAAAGAAATGGCTGTTGCAGAGGCTGCGACAGAGGAAAAACCAAAAAGAGGTTTCTTTTCCAGACTGTTTGGTAAAAAAGATGCTCCTGAGGAAGCAGCTGAAGTCGTCGAAGAATCTCTCGATGAAACGCCAAAAGTAATTACCTATGCAGCTGATTCTGCGCCTATTGGACAGCAACTTGATACCTCATTAGAAAATGAAATTGCAGATAGTCAGAGTGAATCTGATATCGCGATAACACAGTTACCCACAGATATTTCATCAGAAAGGAGCCCTTCAAAAAGGTCGACTTTGCCCGAACTAGATTCAGCTGATGAAGAAGAAATTGAAACAACGATAGAAGAACTCTCAGGAAGTGACGCACCAAAGAAAGGATTTTTCTCCAGATTATTTAGTGCCGATGACTCAGACAACAAAACTGACTCTGCGGAGATCGTTGAGATTGATGAATCAGACGAAGCTATCGTCATTGCAAAACTAGAAGAGCCCGATCTGGAGAAACCTGGCCTGGATGAGATCAGGCAGCGTGAATCTGAAGAAGCATTCATCGACAGCATTGATATCGAACCTGATCTGGAGGACATCGGTAGCGTATCAGATTTACAGCCGCTGGCAGTACGGGGAGATTCAAATGCGCAGTATCAACTCGGTGCCATTTTTTACCAGGGCAAGGGTGTGCAGCAAGATTATACGCAAGCATTCCTCTGGTATCGCCGTGCAGCACAACAGGGTCATGCAGATGCGCAATATAGTCTCGGAAATATGTATTTGATGGGCGAGGGGATTAAACAGGACGATTATCAGGCAAGACAATGGTACGAAAAAGCTGCAGAACAAGGTCATGAAGGTGCGCAGCATAATCTCGAAAGTCTGCAGCGCATTGCGATAGCAGGACCAGAGCCTGATTATGATCAAAAAAATAATCTATTACCAGAACAGGATAAAGAGGGTCTTGAAGAAAAACCTGAGGATAAAAAAGGGTTTTTCAGTAAATTTTTCGGAAAAGATGATGATGGAGAAGATGAATCAATTGTTACTGATGAAGATGTAGAGGAAACCGAACGTAGCAATGATCAGATATCAGTTGATAACTCGAATAATACCCTTGATTCGGCTAAAAACATTTATGAAAAAGGACTTGCCTATGAATTTGGTGAAGGTGTCACGCAAAGTTATAGTACCGCCTTTGAATATTTTAAAAAATCAGCCGAACAAAACTATGCACCAGCTCAATACAAAATGGGACTTGCCTATGCTTATGGACAGGGCACTGAAAAAGATCCTGCAGCAGCTGCTGAGTGGTATCAAAAATCAGCCATGCAGGGTTACGCCCTGGCTCAAAGGACATTGGGCACGCTCTATATGGGTGGAGATGGCGTCGAACAGAACAAGCCGCTTGCCCTGGCCTGGTACGATATTCTTGCCGATGGTGGTAACGTGATGGATATTCACAGACGCGATGCTCTCAAAGAAAAATTGACCCCTGATGAGGTAGATGAAGCAAGCGAGTTGAAACGAGAATTATCAAACTGATTTAAGGAATCTCTGATCAAGTCACAAAATACATTAAGTTGTCATTCTGGCGCATGCCAGAATCTAGTCAAAACAATAACTTACTGGATGCTGGTATTCACCAGCATGACGAAGTGCATACTTAATCAGAGGTTCCTTAATATATTTTTATAAGCGTTTTTTGAAAAAAAACATTCAGGGAACTACTCAACTACATTACAGTCCATCCGTGCTATGGACCATAAAACACAACTATTGATAATATGAAATTCAAGATCATATTAATCTGCCTGATAGCCCTACTTATTTTTATCTTTTTTTATTTCGGTTTCCA